>NZ_JBKIBX010000052.1:0-14744 GCF_046557895.1 Methylobacterium oryzisoli
GCGAGCGCCGCGCGGGAGGGGCGCTCGAACCATTGCCACGCGTAGAGGCAGTCGGCGCCGAGCGCGAGGCCGATCGGCCCGTAGGCGTTGCGGTGCAGGGTGGGCACGACGCGCATCACCTGGCCGGGGAAGCGCGCCGCCAGTTCGCCGGCGATGCCGAGTTCGTTCGGCTTGGCGAGGCGCGGCGGGAAGGCGAGCAGCAGGTCCCCGGTCTCGGTGCGCAGGCCGATCTCGGCGCGGTTGCGTCCATCCCCTCCCCCGAACCGGATGGCTTGGTCGAACCCGTCCCGGACTCGCAGCTCCTCGACGCCGGTGACCGGGCCGGCGCCGGGGAGCCGCAGCACCGGGGCCGGCTGGGCCTGGCCGAGCGCGGGCGCGAGCACGAGCGCGGCGCCGAGCAGGCGCGCCAGGATCGCGGCGCGGGGCTTGATCGCGGCGCGGGGCTTGAGCGCGGCGCGGGTTTTGGCACGGGCGGCGGGGTGACGTCTGGCAAGGATCCTGGGTGGCGTGATGCTCACGGATAGCCCCGCGGCTGCGGCGCGGCCCGCTCGGCGGCGTCGCCCGCCGGGGACTGCCTGGGCACGGAGAAGCGGTCGAGCCTGTCCGGGCCGGCCGGGGCGGCGCGGGCCTGCTCGGCCTGCTGCTCCTGCCACAGGGTGCCGGCGGCGGGCGGGCGCAGGCCCTCCGGCTTGTCGAGGCCGTTGTAGCCGGGCAGCAGCGCGTAGCCGTAGCGCTCGTAGGGCATCGCGCCCGCGCCCGGCACCCGCCGGGCCACGAGGGGCATGGCGGCCGGGCCGGGCTCCCGGGCGTAGGTGCCGGCCGGCACCGGCTCCGCGAGGGCGCGCTGCAGGGCGGCCGGCGGGTAGCGCAGGCCGTTGTCGCCCGGCACCGCGAGCGGGAACTCGTTGCGCTGCACGGCGGCGGGCCGCTCCTCGGGCTTGCGGCCCAGCGCCGCGTCGGGGCGCGGCACCCGCCCGTAGGCCGCGGACGGCTCCGGCTTGGGCGCCGGGGCGGCGGGAGCGGCCGGCCGCGCCGGGGCGGCCTGCGCGGCCGGGGTCAGGCAGGGCAGCGGCGGCCCGTCGGGATCCTCGCGGAAGAGCAGGTCCACGACCTTCGGAAACAGGCCGTCGTAGCGGTTGACCACCTCCAGGTAGGGGCGCTGGCGCTTCAGGCGCTGCAGCGTCAGGGCGTAGCCGAACAGCGTGGGCTCCCGCGGCAGCCACGCCACCGCCCGGCGGAACCATTCGAGCGCCGCGTCGAACTGGCAGGAATTGTAGGCGTACCACGCCAGCCCCTGGGCGCCCTCCCCGGAGCCCGACTCGACCACGACCTTGGCGTAGCGCTCGATCCGGGCCGGCTCGATGTAGGGCGGGTTCGCCAGCGTGAGCTTGCGCTCCAGGATGTCGATGAACAGGATCTCGTTGCCGACGAAGCGGTCGCGCCACGCATAGGCGACCTCCTCGGCCTCGCGCAGCATGTTCAGCTCGCGCAGCGTGTGCGCGAGGCCGTGGGCCACCATCGCGTCGCCCCCGCGGGCGATCGCCAGCTTGAACCACTCCAGGGCTTCCCGGAACTGCTTGCGCTTGTAGGCGTACCAGCCCAGCAGCCCGGTCTGGCTCGGCTCGCCCGAGCGGCGGGCATAGGCCTGGAAGGCCGTGAGGTCGGCCAGCGTCGGGGTCTGCGCCGGGTCGTCGTGCAGGAAGGCCGCGATCCGCGCCCGGGTGATGTCGAGGCGGATCGCGTTGAACTCGGACTGGCCCTCGGCGTTGAGGCGCCCGAGCGCGATCAGGCGCTCGGCCTGCTCCATCTTGAGATGGGCCATCGCCTTCTGGATCGTGGCGAGGCGCGCGCCCGCGTCGTTGCTCGAATCGAGCACCGACTTGTAGAGCAGGAACGCGTCCTCGCTCGCGCCCGTGGTCGCCAGCGCGTCGGCGACCGTCCAGATGCTCTCGAGGTCGGTCGGATCGAGCGCGGCCGCGTCGGTCCGGAACAGCGCCACGATCTCCTCGGGGCGCTTGCCGCTCGCGCCCTTGGCGCGGGTGCGGAACTCCGCCTGGCGCAGCTTGCGCGCCAGTTCCTCGGAGGGCTGCCACGCCGGCTCGACCGAGCGGCGGGCGGCGATCGCCGCCCGCAGGTCCTCGAACCGCCCCGCCGTGAACAGGTCCCAGAGCGGCGCCTCCTCGGGCGGGCTCGGCTGCAGGCTGTCGAGGTCCGGCGGCTCGTTCCAGCCCGGATGCAGGCGCTTGAGCCGGGCGATCTCGGCCTTCACGCGGGCGGCCTGCTTCTGCGAGGCGTAGTAGCGCAGCGCGCTCTCGTCGACCATGCCGGATCCCCCCGACGTGTCGGGAGGCGCGATGATCGCGGGCGCGCGCACGCCGTCGCCGTAGACGACGCGCGGCCCCGCCTCGGACGGCGTGCCGGGGCCGGTCTGCGCCGCCGGCGGCGTGGCCAGCGGACCGGCGAGGAGGCCGAGCGCGACCGCCAGCCGGAGGGCGGGGCGCGGCCCGCTGTTCAGCGCTTGAGGCATGACGGATATCGCTGCCGGGCCGCGATCAGGCTGAGGAGGTGAAGGGTGGTCGGGTAGTAGTTCTGGTTGGGCTGGACGGTCGCGAGGTTTTCCGGCCAGGGCGTGCCGTCGGCCGCGCAGGCCACCAGGGCCGGGATGGCGCCGTAGCCGGGCTCGGTCAGCCATTCCACCGGCTTCCCGTCGGCCGTGTCGACGACCGGGAGCCGCTCCCGGTCGATCCCGCCCCAGAGCCGGCGGAACGGCGCGAGGTCCTCGGGCTGCCCGACCCCGGCCCAGGCGAGGTAGAGGGGGATGCGGATGGCGTTGTAGGAGAAGAGCGGCGGGAAGCCGTCGGCGGGGCGCAGCGCCTCCCCCTTGGTGGAGATCCACTCGGTCGGCAGGCCGGCCGGGCCGAAGCGCGCCTGGCGCAGGAAGCCGATGCCGCTGCGGATCACCGCCGCCCAATCGTATTCGGGGGCGACGAGGCCGAGGCGCTGGAAGGCCGGGAAGACCCAGTAGGACAGGTTGATCAGGGGGCCGTCGGCCCGCTCCTGCGCCGAGAAGCCCGACACGCCCGGCAGGATCAGCGGCCCGTGCGGATCCTTGAACAGGATCGTCTTGCGGCCGAACTCCACCGCGATCCGGCGGGCCGCCGTGCGGTAGGAGGGCTCGTCCCAGGCCTCGGCCGCCTCCGTCAGCGCCCAGGCCACCAGGATGTCGCCGTCGGTGGCGTTGTTCATGTCGGCGACCGCGGGGCGCTTGTCGGGCGCCCAGCGCCACGCGGTCAGCTCGTCGCCCCGCACCATCAGGTTGGCGCGCGTCCAGCCCCAGATGCGCTCGAACGCCGCCCGGTCGCCCGCCGCCACCGCGAGCAGCATGCCGTAGCCCTGCCCCTCGCTGTGGCTGATCCGGTCGTTGGCGGTGTCGATCACCCTGCCCTGCTCGGTGACGAACTGGCTCCGGTAGGTGCGCCACGCCCCCTGGTCGGGAAGGGTTCCGGCGAGGGTGGGACCGGCCTGCGGCACCTTCGGGCCCTCCGGGCGGGGGGAGCTCGGGAGCGCGGTCGCGGGCGGCACCGTGGTGGGGCCGGGCTCCTGAGAGCGGGAATCGGGCATGCGCGGCTCGGGCAAGCGCGGCTCTTGCATGCGCGGTTCCTGGGCGGCGGCCGGGAGGCTCAGCGCCGCCGCCGCGAGCGCGGCGAGGAGGCGGGCGCGCCGCCCCGGCCCGCGCGGTCCCACCGGCTCCACCCTCGTCGGCTTCGATCTCATCGGCTCCGCCCTCATCGGCTTTTCCTGCCGAGCTGCCGCACGAGGCTCGTCGTGGTGAGGCCGAGGCAGAGGGCCATCACCAGGGTCAGGCCCACGTAGATCGCGGGGTTGAGGGACAGCCACGCGGCCGAGACGAGGCGGATGTTGGCGAGCGACCAGCCCTGCGTCGCGAGGACCCGGGTGCGCCCGGGCGGCACGACGGTGAGCGTGCCGTCCGAGGCGTCCAGCAGGGCCGCGCGCCCGAGGAGCTGCGTCCAGACCACCGGATCGACGAGGCAGGACACCGAGGCCTTCAGCATCGACGGGTTGGGCGCCGTGACGATCACCGCCGCATCGGCGAAGTCCTGGGCGCCCGGCGCCTCGGCGATGATCAGGGAGGCGCGCGGGCTCACCTCGACCGGGGCCGCGTCCACGGGCGGGCGCAGCCGTCCGAGCAGGGCGGCCCAGACCTCGCCGGCCGTGCGGGTCGTGGTCTCCCAGGCGGCCGCCGCCGAGGCCAGCACGGGGTTGGGCGTCTGCATGGAGGCGCCCCAGCGCGCCAGCAGGTCGCGCTCGGAGGGCGGCGGGGCGGCGCGCGGCGGCGGGGGCGGCCGCGGGGCGGCGGGGGCGGCCACCCGCAGGGGCACCGTGGCGGGGGGCAGCGCGCAGCGCATCGGGACGTTGCGGCGCAGCCGGTCGAGGGTGAGGACGCCGGCGGCGCCGAACTGGCCGGGCGTCGCCACGGCCTCGGCGCGCCCCTCCCAGACCTGGCGGATCTGGTCGGGATCGAGCCCGGCGGCGTCGAGGGTCCGGGGATTGAGCGCGCGGGCCGGGGCCACGATCAGGCTGGCGCTGCCCTCGCGCTCGTCGCTCCCGACCTCGAAGTCGATCACCTGCCGGGCCGCGATGGCCAGCCGGGCCGCGATGGTCGCGGCGGCCTCCACCGAGTCCCGGTCGGGGGTCGGCAGGACGAGGCGCGGCCGCCGCCCCGGGGCGACGAACGGGACCGCCCCGGCCTTGACCACGGCGAGGTCGGGGGAGCGGACCGCGCGGGCCAGCGGCGGCACCACGAGGCGCGTGCGGTCGAGGAACAGGAAGCGCGAGCGCTTGGCCTCCGAGGCGAGCGTGTCGCAGGTGGCGTCGGCGGTCACCGGCAGCTGGGCGGCGATCTCCACCCGGTTCAGCCCCGGCCGCCACAGGCTCAGGGGCAGCGGGATGGCGTTGTCGTGGAGGATCTCGCCGCGGGCGGAGGGGAGCGGCAGGCTGGCGGCGTTGCGGCCGTTGATGTCGACGATGATCTGGGCGGTCGGCTCCAGGCCAGCCGCGTAGCCCCCCGCGAGGTGGAGCATCACCTTGCCGTAATCGGCCGGGACGAAATCGGCCGGGAAGCGCACCTCGAAGGCGACGCGCATCAGCCGGCCGCTGAACTCGTGGCTGACGAGGCCGAGGGTGTCGAGGCTCAGGGTCTCGTCGCCGCGCACCTGATAGCCGCGCGTCAGCGTCGCGACCCGGGTTCCCGCCGGCGTTCCCCCCGCATCCCCGCTCCGCGCCAGCTGCTCGATGGCCTGCCGCACGTCCGGGCCGGTCGGTCCCGTCACGACGAGGGTGGGCGCCCGCCCGGCGCGGGGGGCCAGGAGCGCGAGCTTCGGCCCGGTGATCGGGCCGATCTCCTCCAGCCCCTCCGTGCCCTGGAGCTCCCGCGCCGTCCCGACCACCAGGGTGACGCCGGGGCGGCCGGTGAGCGGCGGTCCGAAGGTAACCGCCGGCCGGGCGAGGCGGCCGACCAGCGCCACCGCCTGCACGGCGCCGACGATCCGCTCCAGGCGTTCGGGGCCCGGCCTCTCGGCGAGCGCGATCCCGATCGGCAGCGCGCCGCTCTCGTCGGGTTCGAGGGCGGCGAGCGTCTTCAGGTCGAGATCGCTCGCCGCCGGGACGACGAGGCCGGAGCGGGAGGGGTCGATCTGGGTCCACAGCTCGTAGGTCGCCCCCAGCGAGCAATCCACGCGGTGGCGCTGGCTCGCCGTGAGGCTCACCGCGTTGTAGCCCGGCCGCAGCAGGCCGTCCGGCAGCGCGAACTCGACGACCTTGACGGCGCCGGGTGCCTGGATCCGGGTCCAGCCCACCTTGGTGCCGTTCACGCTCGCGGTCAGGCTGGAAGCCTCGGGCGCCACCGAGATGGCCGACAGGTAGGACACCCGCAGCCGGGTCTGCCCGCGCGTCTGCGCCTCGGTCAGGTAGATCGGATACTGGAGCACGTCCTCCTCGCCGGCGAGGCGGAAGCCCTGCGTCCCGGCGGGGAAGCGTCGCGCGGCCTCGAGCGTCGCGGGCACCGCCCCGCCCCGCCCGGCCTCGTCGCCCGCCGGCGGGCGGGCCTCCCGCGCCGGGGGGCCGCCCGCGGGGGGACGCTCGGGCGGCGGCAGGGGCCGCAGCGCGTCCCCGCTCGGCGGCACGGTGAGGCGCTCGGCCGGGCCGGTGCCGAGGAAGCTCTGCGCGCGGGCGGGCAGGACCGCGAGGGTGCCCGCCAGGAGGACGCCTGCCAGGAGGGTGCCCGCCAAGTGGGCACCCACCAAGTGGGCGGACGGCAGGATCGGGCGGCGGGCCATGCGCTCGGCCATGTGCTGCTCGGCCATGGCCTCAGACCGTGCCCGCATGGCGGCGCTCGCCCGGGCGGCGCTCGCCCGACAGGAGGCGGTCGTTCTCGAACTCCACCATCAGGCGGACCCAGTCGCTGCCCTCCGGGTCGGGGCGGGTCCGCTCGCCCGCCTCCCGGCGGTCCGGGCCCGCCGCGGGCTCCGCGGGCGCGCCGCCGTTCCCGGGCCGCGCCCGCGCCGATGCCGGTGCGGTGAGTGGCAGCGCGCCCGCGGCCCAGGCGGGCTCCGCCGGCATCAGGGCAGTCGCCGGACTCGTCGCCGGCTCTTGGGCGGGCGCGTCGAGGGCGGGCGCGGGCTCCGGCAGGAACAGGGTGCGGACCGCCCGCAGCGGCTCGACGAGGCCCCACCACGCGAATTGCAGGAGGCCCGACAGCAGGTCCTTGTGCCGGCGCCGCCGCAGCTGGAAGCGCTGCATCGCGTCGCTGTCGCCGTACATCAGGCCGGCGAGCGCCGGATAATCCCGGCTGCGCAGCGCCCCGAAGCTGAGGCGGCACAGCGCGTCCTCGCGGGTGCGGGTCACCTGGACCAGGGTGACCGGCAGGCTCCCGTCGGCCCGCGCCCCCGCGACCGGTTCGACCGTGAGCTGGCCCGCCATCGGGCGGTGCCCGGCCCCCGGGGCCAGCTGCCCGGCCGCGAGGCGGATCGTGCAGCCCTCCGCCGACACGCGCTCGATGCCGACGTCGAGGACGCGGCCCTCCAGCGCCAGCACGCCGCGCCGGCTGATCGGCAGCGAGGGGGCCTTCTCGGTCTGCCGGCGCTCCGCGCAGACGCCGAGGGCGGCGCCGGCCGTCAGCAGGTTGAACAGGTTCCACAGGCCGACCACCAGCATCAGGTTGGTGACGCCCGGCTCGAAGAGGTAGCGCCAGCCCGCGACCACGCCGCCCGCGAGCAGCAGCCCGTAGACCACGAAGAACGGCGCCGCGACCGACGAGAGATGGTCGTGGTCGAGGCTCACGCCCTTGCGCGTGACGTTGAAGGTCGGCGAGCGGGGCGAGATCATCACCGCCACGATCGCCCGAAAAAGGTACAGGCCCTGAATGTACTCGTAGAGTTCGGAGATCAGCGGCCAGCGAAACTTGCCGTACATGTAGTTCTGCATCATCAGGTTGATGACGATGTAGGTCGCCGTGTAGGCGATCGATTCCTCGATGCTGGCGACGAAGATCTTCAGATCGAAGAAGATGTGCAGCAGCGGCGCGAACATGAAGATCAGCCGCGGGATCGGGAAGAACCAGAAGGTCATGCTCGACAGGTAGGCGAGCCGCTGGATCGGCGCGAGCCCGCGCTGCAGGAGCGGGTTCTTCAGGAGAAGGATCTGGAACATGCCCTGGCACCAGCGCGAGCGCTGGCCGATCAGGTCGGCCAGGGTCTCGGGCTGCAGGCCGGCGATCAGCGGCTTGTCCACGTAGACGCTGTTCCAGCCGCGCGCGTGCAGCTCCAGGGCGGTCTCGCAATCCTCCGTGATGGTGATGCCTGAGAAGCCCCCGGCCTCGTCGAGGGCGGTCCGGCGCAGCAGCGCCGCCGAGCCGCAGAAGAACGAGCCGTTCCACTTGTCGAGGCCGCACTGCGTCACCGCGTAGAACATCTCGTTCTCGGACGGCATGCGCGCGAAGGTGCGCAGGTTGCGCTCGATCGGGTCCGGGTTGAGGAAGGCGTGGGGCGTCTGGACCAGGAAGAGGCGCGGATCCTGCGCGAAGTACCCGACCGTCTCGCGCAGGAAGGCCCGGAACGGGGCGTGGTCGGCGTCGAACACCGCCACGAGGTCGCCGGTGGCGTGGGCGAGCCCGTTGTTCAGGTTGCCGGCCTTGGCGTGCCGGTTGGTGGCCCGCGTGAGGTAGCGGGCGCCGAGATCGGCGCAGAGCCGCTGGAGGTTGGCGCGCCGCGCCTGCGCGGCCGCCCGCTTCTCGGGGTCGGGATCGGCGCATTTCTGGTCGGTGCCGCCGTCGTCGAGGAGCCAGACGGTGAGCCGGTCGGCCGGGTAGTCGAGCTGCCGGGCCGCCGCCAGGGTCAGGGCGAGGATCGCGGCGTCCTCGTTGTAGCTCGGCACGAACACGTCGACCCGCGGCAGGGCCTGGGCCGGGCCGAGCGGCGGGGTGCGCCGCCGCAGCGGCTCGGCGTTGATGATCAGGCTCAGGAACAGGATGAAGGCGCAGTAGAGTTCGCCCGCGAGCAGCAGCAGCCCGAAGCCGAAATTCACCGGGTCGCTGGGCGGGGGCAGCGTGCTGGTGACGCGCCACAGCATGTAGCGCAGCACGACGAGGCTTCCCATCGCCAGGAAGACGAAGCGCGTCCGCGGGCCGTCCAGGCACAGCCACAGGACGATCATCACCGCCATGGCGGCGAGGCTCATGGCGAGCTGGTTGAGCGTGCCGACCGGCTGGCTGAGGAGGAGAAGCCCCGCCACCGTCGTGACCATCCAGGCGAGCCAGCGTACCGCGACCCCCACCCACACCACTCCCGTCTCGCGACCAACCGTCAGGAGAGCACGACGGCGTGGCTGCAAGGCCCGCCTGACTCAACTCCGCATCAGCGCTCAACTGTGGCAATTTTCATGGCTTAATCAAGAACGCTGGCCTGACGGTGAGGAATTCCGCGCGGGTGATGCAGCGCTATACCGCGCGCCCGGCCTCGGATAGGCTGCCAATGGCATTCGGGTGCACGCAAGTATTGCGGGCCTTCTTGCGTAGTGCGGCCAAGCGCCGGACCCCAAATGGGGGCGCCGCCGCCCCGTCCGGACGCGTACAATTCGTGCGTGTATCAATGGAATGACTTGGATCGGCGCCCGCGCCATCGGCGGGATCGCGCGTCGACCGGGGGAATTGGTCTTGCGCCGCCGCCGCGACGGTTGTCCGGCGCCTTGTTCGGTCGCTGTCGCGCGGGTCCGGGCGCCCCGGCCGGACCCGCTCGGTCAGAAGGTCGCGCGCGCCTCGACGCTGGTGTAGTAGCCCGACTTCTGGACGCGGTCGTTGACGTAGCCGGCCCCGACCGACACCCGCACCGGACCGAAGCTGATGCCCGTCAGATGCGCGCCGATGCGGTATTGGCGGAAGAAGTCGTCGCCGAGGAAGAGCACCTCGGGGCCGATATAGGCGCCGTCCGCCACCATGTAGCCGACGCGGAACCGAGAGTAGTAGGCGTTGAACTTCGTCGAGTATGACCCGTAGGCCGACACCATGGTGCGGTCGGTGGGCGTCGCGTAAAAATTCGCCGCAACCTTGAGGCCGACCCCGGTGCCCACCACCGGGTTGCCCGGATCGGGGACGGAGAGCTGGTTGCTGCGGACGTTGAAGCCGATGAAGCCCGCGAGCGCGGCGTCGCGCCAGATCCACTCGTAGCCGGCGAGCAGCGAGCCTTCCTGCTGGTAGCCGGTCACCCGGGTGGCGACCGCCTGCCCCGGATACGAGTAGGTGCCGGCGAGCCCATCGACCCGGATGCGCGCGCCGCTCTGCGTCCCCGGCCCGAGGGGGGCCGCCGTGACGGTGATCGACCCGAAGGCGGAGCTGTTCGAGGTGATGCTGGTCGAGCCGTCCACGGCGACCGCCCAGCTGTCGTCGACCTGCTGCTGCTCGGCGCCGGTGTACCAGTCGGGCGCGGTGCCGCCGGCGGGCAGGTCGGCGGCCGCCACGGCCGAGGCTGCCAGGATCGGCAGAACCGCGAGAGGGACCCGGAGGCCCGCCGAGAGCCGCGTGGCCCGATGTTCGGTGAATGTCCGCAAGGCAGCGGCCTCCACAAACCCGGTTGCCGATGCACGGATTTATCGACCCTGAAGGTTAACAAGCCCTCAGTCCCAACTGAAAAATACGAGAGCGAGATATCCGGTTACCGGGATGTGCCGATCGACCGGGCACGATCCGTTTCAAGCCGGGACGAATCTCGCGGCGGGTGCGGGATCGATGGGAAAAGTGTGCCGATTGCGTACAGCCCCGGCGCAGCCGATGGGGCGGCGGTGGTCCGGGTATCCGCGTCGGGCCGGTGCGGGCGCGGGCCGCCCCGCGCGCGTTGAGGTCACGACTCGATGAGCCTGGCCGTGCGAGCGTCTGTGACCGACCCGGAGCGGAAGCGGGCGCGCACCAAGGCGAGCGTGGTAAGCCACGCTGATGAGCGACATCGACCTGCACGACCTCTCCCGGTGCTACGGGCGCGCGTTCGCCGGCTGCGAGCTGGTCGTCCCCGGCGTCAACCGGACCTACCGTCTCGCCGCAGGCGACGACCTCTACTACCTGCGTCTCTATCGGCCTGTCGGTCGATCCCCCGCCGAGATCGCGTTCGAGCTGCGCCTGCTGCGCGAGGTACGGCCAACGTCAGGCATCGACGTGGCGCGACCGATCCGCACCGTCCACGGGGCGGATTGCGCGCAGGTTGCGTTCGGCGGTGTGGACCGCGTGGCCTGCCTGTTCCAGGCCCTCGAGGGTCGGCCGGTCACCTACGACCCCGACGACGTGACGCTGTTCGGGGCAGCCCTGGCGAAGCTGCATGGTGCCCTGGCCGGGATCGACGGCGGCGAGGTGCGGCCTCTCAACCCGGAGGCGCTCTGCGTGCGCGCTGCCGCGGCGCTGACGGGCGTTGCCGGCAGCGAGGCCGCTCGGCGCGCGATCGACCGTTGCCGCACGGAGCTGCTCGGCGATCCGGCACCGCACGACCTGCCGTCGGGAAACTGCCACGGGGACGCTTGGTCGGCCAACGCCGTCGTCCAAGGCGGCACGGTCGGCTTCCTCGACTTCGACGATTGCGGCTACGGCCCCTACCTGCTCGACCTCGGAACCGCAGCGTGGCACCTCGTCGTTCGGGAGCAGCCGCGCGCGGGGGCGCTGATCGCGGCGCTGCTGGCGGGTTACGAGACAGGGCGCGCCCTGTCCGAGGCCGAGCGGCAAGCCCTGCCGTGCTACGTCAAGCTCGCCGAAATCCGCGCACTCCTGTTCCTGGCGGAGTTCTGCACGCTCGCGGACGGACTCTGGCCGCGCGCCCTCGACCGAGCGACGAACCTGCTGGAGCGCGAGTTGACGATCTGACGCCGCGCGACCGGCGCGCGGGTGTCGGCTCTCCACCCTCGGCAGCTCGTCACACGGGCGAGCCGATCGGGTTCTGACCCAAGGCCACGGGAGGCATCAGGCCGCCGCGGCCGTCAGGCCGCCACGCGGGCGTCGGCGCGGCGCAGGACCGCGGCGAGATCCTCCGGGCGGAAGGGCTTTTCGAGGTGCAGGAAGGCGCGCGCCGGGGCGGGCCGCTGGCCGCGGGGGCTCGCCAGGACGATCCGGATCCGGGGGTGGCGCTCGACCACCGTGGCGGCGAGCTGCAGGCCGCCCATCACCGGCAGCGACTGGTCGACGATCATGGCGTCGTAATCCGCCCGCTCGTCGAGCAGCCGCAGCGCGTGCTCGGCGGAGGCCGCCTGGGCGACCTCGTGCCCCAGGGCGGCCAGCGCCGCCGCGACGCTCTCCCGCAGGAGGCTGTCGGCCTCGACCAGCAGGACCCGCAGGCTCCCGCTCTCCAGCACCGGCACGGCGGCGGCGGTGCCCGGGAGGGCCGGCAGCCAGATCTCCGCCAGGAAGGCGCCCTCGCGGCTGCCGTCGTCGCGCAGGCGCCAGCCCCCGCGCAGGCGGCCCACCAGCGCGCCGGCCGTCGCCAGGGTGGTGGGCGCCCGCCCGGCGCCGGGTGCGGCGCCGGGCACCGGCCGGCCGCTGGCGATCAGCACGCGCACGTAGAGACCCGGCGCGAGGCCGAGCCCCTCCTCGCCCTCGGCCTGCTGCTCGGCCGCCGCGATCGCGAAGCCCTGGAGCCCGAGATCCCGGAAATGCAGGGCGATGTTGAGCAGCACCAGTTCGAGGATCCGCTCGCCGCAGGCGAGCCGGGGTAGCCGCGCGGGCACGCGGTCGATCACCGGCGTGCCGTGGAGCACGTTCGCCTGCAGAAAAGGAACGAAGGAGGCGACGACGGCCGGCAGGTCGCAGTCCGGCAGGTCGTAGCCTGCGTGCCCGTCCTCCGGGGCGTCGAGCGGGGCGGCGGCCTCGGTCGGGTTGCGCACGAAGGCCAGCATGCTGCGGGTCAGGGCGCGGCCGCGCAGGGCGCCGGCAAGCGCCGTGTCGACGTAGCGGGCCTGCTCGCCGTCGAGCGGGTGGCGCCGCTTGAGCGTGCCGAGATTGGCCAGGACCACCGTGAGGACGTCGTTGACGTCGTGGACGACGCCGTCCGTGACGCGGCGCAGGACGTGGTTGCGCCGCCGCTCGACCACCGGCAGGGCGGGCGCGGCGTCGTCCTGCTCGGTCAGGGCGCGGCTGAGGACGTGAAGGCGCCGCGCGCCCTCGCGGGAGGCGGGGCTGGCCAGCACGCGCACCAGGATCCGGTGCGCCGGCTCGTCCGGCGTGGCGCGCAGACGCAGAACGACGTCGTGCAGGCCGTCCGCCGCGGCCGCCGCCGCGACGGCGCCGTCGAGGAGCGCGCAATCCTCCGGTTCGATTCGGGCCCGCAGCGCCGCGAGATCGGCCGTGCGCTCGCCCCGGCTCGGTGCGGCGGGGGCGCGGTCCGCCCACACCACCCGCTGCGCGGCCGGGTCGATCTCCCAGCAGGTCCAGCCCGACATGGTCGTGAAGGAGTGCAGGCGGCCCTGGACGCGGGCGAGCCCCGTCTCGGCCCCGGCGAGCCGGCAGGCCGTGCTGCGGATCTGGTCGAGCACCGCGCGCGAGAGATCGTCGCATTCCCGGATGCGCGAGCCGGCCGCGCCGTCGAGCGGACCGGCGGGCGCGGCGGCGAGCCGCTCCAGGCGCCGCGCGATCCGGTGGGCCAGGGCGTAGCCGAGGCCGGCCGCCGCGAGCGCCAGGGCGAGGCCGAGCGCGGCGGTGGTCGCGGGTGGCCCGGAGGCGGGCGGCAGGGCACCGGGGGCGAATCGGGCCGTGACGGTCCAGCCCGGGCTCGCCAGGGGGCCGGCGGAGCGGACCGGGCTCGACGCCCCCTCCCCCTCGGGGATCGCGGCGCCCGCCAGCAGCCGGCCGTCGGCGCCCCGCACCGCGAAGGCCGCGCGCTCGCCCGCGGCGTCGGAGGCGCGCCGGACGCGCTCCGCGATCTCGTCGAAGAAGGCCGGGCCGACGCCGAGCGCGAGGCCATCCGACTGCCCCGGCGCCCCGAACGTGACGAGGAGGTCGAACGGCCGCTCCGCGAGGTTCGCGTCGGGGCTCGTCATCACCGCCACCTGGGCGTTGCGCGCGCGCAGCAGGGCAGCCTGCGGGCGCAGGCTCGCCGGGCGGCGGCGCGGCTCGCTCGCCGCCGCGACCGTGCCGTCGGCCGAAAACAGCACCGCGTCCCGGTAGGCCGGCTTGAGGCGGACCCAGTCCCGCAGGAGGGCGGACGCGTCGATCTCCGCCGGACCCGGCCGCGCGGGCCGCAGCAGCAGCGCCAGGGTGCGGGCATCGGCCTCGACGCGGTTCAGGTCCTGGTCGATCGCCGCCGCGTAGGCGCGCGACAAACCCTGCGCGGCGCGGCGGGCCTCCGCCCGCGCGTCGGGGCCGGCGGACACCGCGAAGCCGAGCCACGCGAGGCCGAAAGCCGCGGCGGCGACGCCGCCCAGCTGCGCGGCGTTCGCGAGCCTCAATGGGATCCGCCAGGAATCCAGCCTGGAGTCCAGCATGCGTCCGTTCCGCCGGAGGGACAGCCCCGGAATCGCCGGCCGGAATCGGCCGCGCTCAGGACGAACGAGCGCGGGAAGCCATTAAGGTCGGGTTAACGATCCGGCGGCAGCCCCCGGATCGCGGCACGGCTCAGTAGGCCTGCACCCGGCCGTCCGGCGTGTAGCGGTCCACCGCCGTCGGCAGTTCGCGGGCGAGCCGAGCGAGCAGCTCCTGCCGCGACAGGCCGGTGCGCTGGGCGAGCGCCGCCAGGACGTCGGGGCCGATCGCCTGTTCGAGCTGCTGCGGGGCGATCTCTTGGTTGGGACCCTGGCTCACCCAGGATTGGGCCACCGGGCCGTGCCCGCTCTGCTGGAAGCGCTCCAGCATCTCGCCGAGTCCGTCGTGCAGGAAGCGCCCCGCCCCGCCGCCGCCGACTCCGCCGCCGAGCTGGCTGAGGAAGCCGCCGAGGCCCCCGCCGAGAGCGCCACCCATGCCGCCCGGTGCCCCGGCGGCGCCGGCCGGGCCGCCGAACCCGCCGGCCGTGCCGCCCGGGGCGGGCGAACCCGCCGGAGGCGGAGCGGCCTGCGGCCCGCCGCCGAAGAGCTCCGCCAGCTTGTCCCGATTCTGGTAGCCCGCGAGCGCGAGGAGGCCCAGCAGGGCCGTCATGGACGGATATCCGTCGCTCATCGCCACCTCCCTGTCGTGGCGGGGGGGGGGGAGGCGGGGGAGAGGTTCACCCACA
>NZ_JBKIBX010000052.1:14802-37170 GCF_046557895.1 Methylobacterium oryzisoli
TCGTGGCGGGCCGCGGCACGGCGCGGCCCGGTCTCATCCGAACTAGTACGCGTAGTCGCGGCGGGAATAGCCGCGAGCGGGGGCGGAGCCGCGGTTCGGCACCACCCGCGCCCCGTAATCGACGTCGCGGCGCTTGGCGTTGCGCGAGGCGATGTAGCGGCCGGTCAGGCAGCCGGCGACCGCCCCGACGATGCCGCGGTCGGCGAGGTAATGCCCCGCCACGCCGCCGATGATGGCGCCCTTGATGCAGCCCTTGGCCTCGGCCGCGCCGATTCCCATGAGGGTCATCACCACCAGCACTGAAGCCGTTCGCGCCACTCTCATTCCGCTCTCCCGACCGACCATGCGCCGGCCTCCGGGGCCGGCGGCGGGAAGAACGACGGGGAGGCCCGACCCGTTCCGCGAAGGAGGCCGGTCAGCGGCCCGTCCCGGCCCGGTCGGCGAGGGCCGGCGCGGCCGCGCCGTCCGGCCGGACATGGATGGTCGCGGTCATGCCGGCGGCGAGGTGCACCTCTTCGGGCAGGTGCTCGATGCGGATGCGCACCGGGATGCGCTGGGCGAGGCGCACCCAGGTGAAGACGGGATTGACCGAGGGGAGCCCGGCCACGCCCGGCGAGGCGTTCGGGTCCTGGATGCCGCGGGCGATGCTCTCCACGCGCCCGGCGAGCGGGCGGTCGGGATAGCCCATGAGCCGGATCTCGGCCGGATCGTTCGTGCGGATCCGGCGCAGCTGCGTCTCCTCGAAGTAGCCGGCGACCCAGTAGCTGTCCGAATCCACCAGCGTCATGGCGGCCTGGCCGGCCGTGGCGTAGGTGCCGGCCTGGAGCAGGAGGTTCGTCACGTAGCCGTTCACCGGCGAGCGGATCTCGGTGCGCTCCAGGTTGAGGCTGGCGGCGGCGAGGTCCGCCATCGCGCCCTCGTAGGCGGCCTGTGCGGCCTGCGCGGTGCTCTCGAAGGTCTGGCGCACCTCCGCGCTCACCGCGAGGTCGGAGAGTTTCTCGCGCCGGTCGGCCTCCGCCCGGGCGTTCGTCTTCTGGGCTTCCGCGCGGTCGCGCGCCGCCTGGGCCCGCTGCACCGCGATGCGGTAGTCCCGGTCGTCGATCCGAAACAGCAGGTCGCCCTTGCGCACCGCCTGGTTGTCGGCGACCGCGACCGCGGTCACGCGCCCGGACACTTCGGGCGCGACCTGCGCCGTGTACACGCGCACGCTGCCGTCCCGGGTCCAGGGGGTGTCGACGTAGTAGATCCAGGCGAGCCAGGCGAGCAGCGCGGCCCCCGCCGCCGCCATCGCGACCGCCGCGAGGTTGAAGGCGGAGGGCGCCACCGGGGCGGGACTTGCCGCCGGAGCGCGGCCGTGAGGATCGGGGTCGCGCGGGGCCATCTCACACCCGTCCGAGCGAGAGCACGAGGGACGACAGGATCCCGACGAACAGCGCGAGTTCGAGGAGCGGCGAATGGCCGAGGCGGCCGGCGGCGGGCAGCCGGCGCAGGGCCGCGACGGCGCCCCAGGTTCCCGCAGCCGCCACCGGGATGCACAGCGCGAAGGGCGACACCAGCACGCCCAGCAGGTCGATCTCGCGCAGCGGCATCATCGCGCGGCTCTCCAGAGCCAGTCCGGCAGCACCAGCCGGAAGGCCGCCGTCGCGAAGGCGATGCCGGCGAACACCGCGAGACACTGGTTCAGCGAGGCCGCGAGGTCGTACTGCATCGGGTTGGCGGGCGTCACCGCGATCAGGAAGGAGAGATTGTAGCCCAGCGCCGCGCTCGCGGTGCGCGGGTCCGTCATGCCGACCGCGCCGATGAAGAGGAACGGGAAGAGCGTGGCGGCGAGAAGCCCGAACGAGGTCGGCGCGACGAGGAACCCGTACTTGACCACGAGGCCGGCGCCCAGGCCGAGGCCGGCGCCCCAGAGATAGGCGCGGCTGCGCCGGTCCGCGTCCGGGATGGTCGCGAAGACCACCGCGACGACGCCCGAGAAGAGGACGAACACCCCACCGGAGGGCCACGCGGTCGCGGTCCAGACCGCCCAGGCGACGACGGTCACCAGGAAGGTCCGCACGGCGTTGGCCAGGGCGGCCGCTCCGTCCGGCATCCCGCTCGGCGGGGGCGCCGGGTGCTCCGGGGGACCCTGCACCACCTCCGCGATGGCGCTCGCCACGTAGACGCAGGCCACTCCGAGCATGATCTCGGCCCCGCGGGCGAGCGCCGTGGCGAAGGCGGAGAGGGGGGACGCCGCGCTCAGGATGGCGATGAGCCCGGCCGTGAGCCCGGACAGCGCCGCCCCGTGCGCCGGAAAGCCCGGCAGGCGGCTGCCCGCATAGGCGTTCAGCGCGAACCAGAGGGCCAGAAAGGCCCCCATGGCGAGGCCGGCCTGGGCGAAGGCCGCGACCGCCGCGACGCCGGCCACGAGGCCGATCAGCGTGCCGCCCACGCGCCACAGCCCCTTGAGGCCCACCTGCCCGCGCGTCGGCAGCACGATCGCCAGAACGGTCCAGGCGGCCCAGTGCGGGGTGTCGAGTTCGAGCCGCATGGCGAGCCAGAGCGTCGCCAGGGCCGAGAGCGCCGAGCGCAGGCCGAACGGCACCCCGGTCTCGGCGAGCCAGCGGGCCGGGAGCGAGGGGCCGAGGAGGGCGCGCCGCGCCATCGCCTCACGCCGTCCCTTCGCCGGATCGCGGCGCGCGGCTCAGCGCGACAGGCTGCGGTAGACGCAGACCCGGCCCTGGTCCTCGTACCCGCCCGGGCAGGTGGCCACGCAGGCGCCGGCCGCGAATTTCAGGGGCGGCGGACAGGAGCCCGCGCCGGCCTGCGCCGCCGCCGGTCCGGCTCCGCCCAGGACCGAGGCTGCCAAGAGTGTGGCCACGAAGAGCGCGGCCACGAAGAGGGACGCAACGACCCACGCCGTGTCCATCCGCATCACCCGCCCCCTCCGCCCGCGCGGTGCCGCCGGCACCGCCTCTCCGACGGACAGAGAAGCGTCTGACGCGCGTCGGGTCCTTGATCTTTCCTAAGACCGCCGCGCCGGCCGCCCTGAGCCTCACTCCGAGGTCAGCGGCGTCCCCGCCTCCGCGCCCGTCTCGGAGCGCGCCTCGACGCCCGCGCGCGCCTGCGCCTCCACCACGGCGGCGGCCGTGATGTTGACGATGCCGCGCGCCGTCACGGACGGGGTGAGGATGTGGGCGGGCCGGGCCGGGCCGATCAGCAGCGGGCCGACCGGCAGGGCGTTCGCCAGCATCTTCGAGACCTGGAAGGCGATGTTGGCCGCGTCGAGGTTCGGCATGATGAGCACGTTCGCCTCGCCCTTCAGGCGCGAATTCGGCAGCACCCGGTCGCGGACCATCTGCGAGAGCGCGGTGTCGGCGCCCATCTCGCCGTCGGCTTCGAGATCCGGCGCCCGCTCGCGGATCAGCGCGAGGGCGGCGCGCATCTTGCGCGCCGAGGGCGTGTCGAAGGAGCCGAAATCCGCGTGGCTCACCAGCGCGACCTTCGGCGTGAGTCCGAAGCGGCGCACGGTGTCGCCGCAGGCGATGGCGACGTCGGCGATCTCCTCCGCGCTCGGGTCCGGGCGCACGTGGGTGTCGGCCAGGAAGTAGGCCCCCTGCCCCGTCACGATCAGGCTCAGCGCCGCGAGGTCCTTGGCGCCGGGGGCGAGCCCGATGATGTCGCGGATCGTGCGCAGCTTGCTCTCGAAGCGGCCCTCCAGGCCGCAGATCAGCGCGTCCGCCTCGCCCCGGCGCACCATCAGCGCGCCGATCACCGTGTTGTTGGTGCGCACCAGCGTGCGGGCGGCGTCCGGGGTGATGCCGCGCCGGCCGGCGAGGTCCATGTAGGTCTGCACGTAGGTGCGGTAGCGCGGATCGTCCTCCGGGTTGATGAGGTCGAAGTCGCGCTCGCGCCGGATCGAGAGGCCGAAGCGCTTGAGCCGCGTCTCGACCACGCTCGGACGCCCGACCAGGATCGGCTTGGCGAGCCCCTCCTCCACGATGGCCTGCACGGCGCGCAGCACCCGCTCGTCCTCGCCCTCGGCGTAGACCACCCGGCGGGGGTCCTGCTTGGCCTGGGTGAAGACCGGCTTCATGATGAAGCCGGAGCGGTGGACGAAGCGGTCGAGGGAGTCGGCGTAGGCCTGCACGTCCGGCAGCGGGCGCTTGGCGACGCCGGTGTCCATCGCGGCCTTGGCGACCGCCGGCGCGATGCGCAGGATCAGGCGCGGGTCGAAGGGGCTCGGGATCAGGGAGTGCGGGCCGAAGGGCCGCGCCTCGCCGCCGTAGGCGCGGGCCACCACGTCCGAGGGGGTCTCGCGGGCGAGCGCCGCGATCGCCTTCACGGCCGCCGCCTTCATCTCCTCGTTGATGGTGGTGGCGCCGACGTCCAGCGCGCCCCGGAAGATGTAGGGGAAGCACAGGACGTTGTTGACTTGGTTGGGGAAGTCCGAGCGCCCGGTGCAGATCATGGCGTCGGGCCGGCGCGCCTCGGCGAGGTCCGGCATGATCTCCGGATAGGGGTTGGCGAGCGCCATGATCAGCGGCTTCTCGGCCATCTTGTCGAGGAGGTCCGGCTTGAGCACGCCGCCCGCCGAGAGGCCGAGGAAGACGTCGGCCCCCGGGATCACGTCCGCCAGCGTGCGTGCCTCCGTGGGCTGCGCGTAGACCGCCTTCCAGCGGTCCATCAGCGCCTCGCGGCCCTCGAAGACCACGCCCTCGATGTCGGTGACGAAGATGTTCTCGCGCCGCGCGCCGAGCGAGACCAGCAGGTTGAGGCAGGCGAGCGCCGCCGCCCCCGCCCCCGAGGTCACGACCTTGACCTTGCCGAGATCCTTGCCGGCGAGTTCGAGCCCGTTGAGGATCGCCGCCGCCACGATGATCGCAGTGCCGTGCTGGTCGTCGTGGAAGACCGGGATGTTCATCCGGGCCCGGCACTGCTCCTCGACCTCGAAGCATTCCGGCGCCTTGATGTCCTCCAGGTTGATGCCCCCGAAGGTCGGCTCCAGCGCCGCCACCACGTCGACGAGCTTGGCCACGTTCCGCTCGGCCACCTCGATGTCGAAGACGTCGATGCCGGCGAACTTCTTGAACAGGACCGCCTTGCCCTCCATCACGGGCTTGGAGGCGAGCGGGCCGATGTCGCCGAGGCCGAGCACCGCGGTGCCGTTCGAGACCACGGCGACGAGGTTCTGGCGCGTGGTCAGCGTCGCGGCCTCGTCCGGGTCGGCCGCGATGGCCTCGCAGGCGGCGGCGACGCCCGGCGAGTAGGCGAGCGCGAGGTCGCGCTGGTTGCCGAGCGGCTTGGTGGGCTGGATCTCCAGCTTCCCGGGCCGCGGATTGCGGTGATAGAACAGCGCGCCGCTCTTGAGATCGTCCGAAATGTTGCCGCTCACCGCGTTCTCTCCTCGGCTCGCGCGCTCCGGCGCGTCGTCTCCCGGACCTCGGCGCCGCGAGGCGATCCGGGCGTGACGGGTTTCCTGCACCGCCTGCGGGAGAGGCGCAACCCTCACAATGAGACCCGGCTGCATCTGGCCCGGCTCGCGCGCCGCTACGGCTTCGAGATCGGCCCCTACTCCTACGGTAGGCCGAAGGTCCGCTTCCCGGAATCGGGCGCACGACTGACGATCGGCCCCTACTGCTCCATCGCCGACAAGGTCGAGATCCTGCTCGGGGGCAACCACCGCACCGACTGGGTGACGACCTACCCGTTCGCGGCGATGCGCGGCCTGTGGCCCGGGGTCGAGGCGCCGGAGGCCTACCACGCCTCGCGCGGCGACGTGGCGATCGGGGCCGACGTCTGGCTCGGCTCCGGCTGCATGATCCTCTCGGGCGTCACGGTCGGCCCGGGCGCCGTGGTGGCGGCCCGCGCGGTGGTGACGAAGGACGTGCCCCCCTACGCCATCGTCGGCGGCAACCCGGCCCGGGTGATCCGCCACCGCTTTCCCCCCGGGATCGTGGCCGGGCTTCTCGCCACCGCGTGGTGGGAGGCGCCGCCCGAGCGGGTGCGGGCGCTGGTGCCGCTCCTCCAGAGCGGGCGGGCGGAGGCGCTCATCGCGGCGCTGGGCGGGGCGCCGCCGACGGGCGAGGGGCCGGACCCCCTTCCCCGCGCCGGGCCGGCGATCGCGGCGGACGGGGCCGGATCCCCGCACCGACCTTGACAGTCGCGACGGCCGGCGCCACTCCGGGTCCCGCCATGCCCCTCGACCGATCGCGCTTCGACGCCGTGCTCCTCGACCTCGACGGCACGCTCATCGACAGCCTGGGCGATCTCGGGTTCGCCCTCGACGCGGTGCTGGAGCGGGAGGGGCTGCGCCCGGTCACGGCCGCCGAGGTGCGGACCATGGTCGGCGACGGTGCCCTCGCGCTGGTGCGGCGCGCCCTGCAGGCGACCGGGGGTGATCCGGACCGCGCCGCCGCCCTGCTACCGGCCTTCCTGGCCGTCTACGAGCCGGTCGCTGCCACCCGGACGCGCCTGTTCCCGGGCGCGGCGGAGACGGTTCGCCGCCTCGGGGAGGCCGGCTTCGCCCTGGCCGTCGTCACCAACAAGCCGGCGCGGGCGACCGGTCTGATCCTGGAGGCGGTCGGGCTGGCCTCGTCGATCCACGCCGTCCTGGGCGGCGACACGCTCGCCCACCGCAAGCCCGCGCCCGAGCCGGTCTGGGAGGCGCTGCGCCGCCTCGGGACCGCTCCCGGGCGGGCCGTTCTGGTCGGCGACATGCATCACGACATCGAGGCGGCGCGCGCGGCCGGTGTCGCGGCGATCCTGGCGCGCTACGGCTACGGCCGTCCGGACGACGCGGAGGCTGCCGACGCCGTCATCGACGACATCGGCGAACTCCCGGCGGCGATCGCGGCGCTGTCGCACGCGCCGGGCTAAGCATCATTCGCCGAAGTGGTCACCGGTTCGGCGGCGAAAATGATGCAAAAACAATGCTCTAAGCAGAGTTGCGCCATGCAGCTCTGCTTAGGCCGCCCGACACGGGGGCAGACCCCGATCGGCCTGACCCTGCGAGGGGTGGTTCCGACCCATGGCGGCCCCCTGAGGAGGTCCACTCCCAGGCGGCCGACGAGGCGGAGGCCTGCGACCACGTCCGGCGGATCGGCGACGGTCCGCGTCCGAAGGGAGCGACGGCCGAACGCTCAGCGGCCGGTCGTCGCTGTTCGGTCGCGGTCTGCCGACGCTCGCCCCCGACTGTTGCCCCTGCGCGCCCTCCGTCCCGATGGCGCGCGCAGGCACAGCCGGCGCGGGTCAGCGGATGCCGCCGCTGGCGGTGATCACCTCGCCGGTCAACCAGCGGGCGTCGTCGGACGCGAGGAACGCCACCACGCCGGCGATGTCGTCCGGCTGACCGGCGCGGCCGAGAGGCGTCTGCGCGACCAGGCCGGCTTCCATATCGGACCCGACGACCCCGGCCGTATGCGTGCCCTCGGTCACGACGAAGCCCGGGCTGACCACGTTCACGCGGATCCTGCGCGGGGCCAGCTCGTTGGCGAGCACGCCCGAGATGGCGTTCACCGCACCCTTGGTCCCCGCATAGGCCGCCGCCGTCGGCGTATGCACATGAGTGACCGCCGAGGAGATGTTCACGATGCTGCCGCCTTCGCCGAGGTGTTTCGCGGCCGCCTGCGTCGTCAGCAGGACACCGAGCACGTTGATGTCGAACAGGCGGCGATAATGGTCCTCGGTCACCTCCTCGATCGCCGCGAATTCGTAGACGCCGGAATTGTTGACCAGCACGTCGAGCCGGCCGAACTGCTTGACCGCCGCCTCGATCAGGCCCTGCGCCTCGGGCGCCTTGGACACGTCGCCCTGGATCGCGACGGCCCTGCCGCCGGCCGAGACGATGGCCGCGACGACGGCGTCGGCCCCCGCCTTGCTGGACGCGTAGTTCACCACCACGGCCGCGCCCTCCTTCGCCAAGGCCTTGGCGATGCCGGCACCGATGCCCTTCGATGCGCCGGTCACGACGGCGACCTTGCCCTCAAGCTTCGACATGTGCGCTACTCTCCGGTCTGGGCCGGCTCCGGGATGGAGGCCATAGTCCCATAGTTCGGAACTTCGGAACTATGGGACCGGAGTTCAAGACCCCATATGGACGGACGATGAGACCTCTGTTTCACCCTGCCATCGAGGACGTGCGGCCGGAGGCGATCCTGCACGCGCTCGCCGACCCGAGCCGGGCGGCCATCTTCGCCAGGATCATGCGGGCTGGCTGCGTCGAGGCCTGTTCGGCCCTCTCGGCGGTCGGGGATCGCGTCATCCCGAAATCATCGTTGTCCAACCATTTCAAGGTGCTGCGCGAAGCCGGATTGATCCGCAGTGAACGCCACGGTGTCGAGGTGCGCAACTCTTCCCGTTGGGCCGAGGTGGAGGCGCGCTTTCCCGGCCTGCTGGCGGGGATCATCAATGCCTACGCGTCGGACGCCGGCTCGGACGTGCGTGCCGCGGATGCGGCCGGTCCGCGGTAGACGCGCCGCCAAACCCCGCGTCCGAGGCTGCCGGATCAAGGGCCGGGATCCATTCCCCAGCCTCGGCGGTCCTTCATGCAATCGAGCTGGCTGGGGCTTTGGCCCTAACCCTCCCGCACGCGGGAGACGGCGTCCCCGCGCAGGGCCGGGAGGGGCCGGCGGCCGAGCAGGCGGTGCTTGAGCCCGAGCGCCGGCTTCTCCACGGCGTACCAGGAGAGGGCCGCGACCGCGAGCGTGAGGAGGAGCGCCGGCGGCAGGAGCTGCCACGCGCCCGCCGCCGGAAACAGCGCGCACAAGGCCTGCTGCACCGGCCAGCCGTACAGGTAGGTGCCGTAGGACAGGTCCGCCCGCGGATCGAGGCCGGGGCGGCTCAGGGCCGGCGCGAAGGCGACCTGGATCGCCGCGTAGGTCTCGGCCGCGAACAGGAGCGGCGGCCCGAGCGCGGTGCCGCGCGCGAGCAGCGCCGCCGCGAGGAGCCCGAGCGCGACCGGCCAGGACAGCCGCACCCGGTCGCGCCAGAGGTAGAGCGCCGCCCCGCCCGCAAAGATCAGCGGCAGGCGCAGGGCCGTCTCGACGCCCTTCGGCATCGGATCGGCCTTGAGGCCGAGCCCGAGGAGCCCGACGAAGAGCCCGGCCACCAGCGCCGGGGCGAGCCAGCGCCGACGCAGCGCCCCGGCGAGGCCAGCCGCGAGCAGCCCGGCGTAGCACAGGATCTCGTATTTCAGCGTCCAGACCGTGCCCATTGGGAAGCCGAAGGGATTCTCCGAGAAGACCCCCGGCAGGGCGCCGTTGCTGCGGAAGCGCGTGAGCGTGTCGGCGATGAAGCGCCAGAGGCCGGGCTCGCGCCAGTAGGCGTCGAGGGGCAGCCGCGTCAGGGCCGCCCCGAGGACGAGCGCGACCGCCAGCACCGCCGCCACCAGCCCCGGCAGGATGCGCAAGGTCCGGGCGAGCGCGTAGTCCCGCGCGCCCCGCCGGTCGAGGCTCATCGTGACGAGGAAGCCTGAGATGGCGAAGAAGCCGTTCACCGCGTGCTCGCCCAGCGTGTAGCCGGTGAGCCCGGTCAGCGGCTCGTCGGCGACGCGCCCCGTGGTGACGCTGAAGCCGTGCGAGACCACCACCGCGAGGGCCAGCGCGAGGCGCAGGATGCCGAAGCCGTTGTGGGGGCGCGCGAGCGCATCCGCGACCGTGCTCACGACGCGAGCCCCTCGCGGGCGAGCGCGCGCCGCCCCCGCAGGGCCGCGAGCGCGCCGGCCGCCGAGCCGGCGTAGCGCTCGATGCGGGACCGGCTGAGGGTGGCGAGCGCGCCGAGCGCCTTGGCGCCGTTCACCGCCAGCATGCCGGGCGCCGGGTTCGGCAGGCCGTACTTGCGCGACACGTAGGCGCGCGACCACGCCTGATGCCAGCGCGCCCGGTGGATGCGGCCCGGGGCCGGTGCGCTCGACGCGCCCCGCCCGTGGCGGGCCAGCGCCCCGTGCACGTGGACGAGCGCGCGCCCGGCATCGGCCACCCGGCGGCAGAGGTCGTCGTCCTCGTAGAACAGGAAGATCTCTTCGTCGAAGCCGCCGAGCGAGAGGTAGAGGTCGCGCGGCGCCATCAGGCAGGCGCCCGACAGGAAGGGCGCGCAGGCATCCCCCTCCGGCAGGACGAGGCGCCCGCCCGGGTTCTGCAGGTAGGGCGAGAGCAGCGAGCGGGGCTGGAAGAAAACCCGCCCGTCCGGCTCGACGAGGCGCGGGGCGAGAAGCCCCGCCTCGGGGTAGCGGCCGGCGGCGGCGAGCAGCGCGTCGGCCGCCCCCGCCTCCAGGATCACGTCGGGGTTGACGATCAGCACGAACTCGGCGCCGCGGGCCGACCGCACGCCGGCATTGTTCGCCCGCCCGTAGCCCTCGTTCCGCGCCATCCGGATCACCCGGGCGCCGTGCGCCTCGGCGAGGTCCGCCGAGCCGTCGCGGCTGGCGTTGTCGACCACCAGCGCCGGCACGTGCGCCTGCGCCAAGCCCGTGAGGCAGGCGGGCAGCACGCCCGCGCTGTCATGCGCGACGACGATCGCGACGAGGCGCGGCACTCCCGCTCAGGCCGATTGTTCGGGCAGGTTCAGGCGGATGTGCAGCTCGCGCAGCTGCTTGGGCGTCACCGTCGAGGGCGCACCCATCATCAGGTCCTCGGCCCGCTGGTTCATCGGGAAGAGCACGACCTCGCGGATGTTCGGCTCGTGGCAGAGCAGCATCACGATGCGGTCGACGCCCGGCGCGATGCCGCCGTGGGGAGGCGCGCCCAGGCGCAGCGCGTTCAGCATGCCGCCGAACTTCGCCTCCAGGACATCCCGGCCGTAGCCGGCGATGGCGAAGGCCTTTTCCATCACGTCCGGGCGGTGGTTGCGGATCGCACCCGAGGACAGCTCGATGCCGTTGCAGACGATGTCGTACTGGAACGCCTTGATCCCGAGGATCTGGTCCGCGTCCGCGGGGTCGAGGGCCAGAAAGGCGTCGTGGTCGAAGTTCGGCATCGAGAACGGGTTGTGCGAGAAGTCGATGCGCTTCTCGTCCTCGTTCCACTCGTACATCGGGAAGTCGGTGATCCAGCAGAAGGCGAACTGGTCCTTGTCGGACAGGCCGAGGTCGTCGCCGATGCGGATACGCGCCTTGCCGGCGAGCCCCGCCGCCTTGGCCTCGGTGCCGGCCGAGAAGAACACCGCGTCGCCCGCCGTGAGGCCGGCCTTGGCGGCGATCGCCGCCTGCACGGCGGCGGGCACGAACTTGGCGATCGGGCCGCGGCCGGTGAGCTGCCCGCCCTCCTCCTCGAACACGATGTAGCCGAGGCCCGGCGCGCCCTCGCCCCGCGCCCAGTCGTTGAGCTTGTCGAAGAACGAGCGCGGCTGGGAGCCAGCGCCCGGGGCGGGGATCGCCCGCACCACGCCGCCCGCCTTGATGACGGTCTTGAAGGCGTTGAAGGTGACGCTCTCGGCGGAAAATTCCTCCGTCACGTCGACGATGACGAGCGGGTTGCGCAGGTCC
Organism: Methylobacterium oryzisoli; assembly: GCF_046557895.1. Lineage (NCBI taxonomy): Bacteria > Pseudomonadati > Pseudomonadota > Alphaproteobacteria > Hyphomicrobiales > Methylobacteriaceae > Methylobacterium > Methylobacterium oryzisoli. Next base: position 26,264 of record NZ_JBKIBX010000052.1, read on the forward strand.
GGCTTGTCGACGCCGTAGTTCAGCATCGCCTCGGCGTAGGGGATGCGCGGGAAGCGCGGCGTCACGCGCCAGCCCTCTGCGAACTCCTCGAACACGCCGCGCAGCACCGGCTCGACGGCCTGAAACACGTCCTCCTGCGTGACGAAGCTCATCTCGATGTCGAGCTGGTAGAACTCGCCGGGTGAGCGGTCGGCGCGGGCGTCCTCATCGCGAAAACAGGGCGCGATCTGGAAGTAGCGGTCGAAGCCCGCGATCATCGTGAGCTGCTTGAACTGCTGGGGCGCCTGCGGCAGGGCGTAGAACTGGCCCGGATGCAGGCGCGAGGGCACCAGGAAGTCGCGCGCGCCCTCCGGCGAGGAGGCGGTCAGGATCGGGGTCTGGAACTCGAAGAACCCGCCCTCGCGCATGCGCCGGCGCAGGGAATCGATGATCGCCCCGCGCTTCATGATGTTGGCGTGCAGTTTCTCCCGGCGCAGGTCGAGGAAGCGGTAGCGCAGCCGCGTCTCCTCCGGGTAGTCGAGATCGCCGAAGACCGGCATCGGCAGCTCGGCGGCCGCGCCCAGCACCTCGATCTCGTCGATGTAGACCTCCACCGCGCCGGTGGGCAGGTCCGCGTTCTCGGTGCCGGCCGGGCGCTGGCGCACCCGCCCGTCGAGGCGGATCACCCATTCCGAGCGCACCGCCTCGGCCGCCCGGAAGGCGGGCGAATCCGCGTCCACCACGCACTGCGTCAGCCCGTAATGGTCGCGCAGGTCGACGAACAGCACCCCTCCGTGGTCGCGGATGCGGTGGCACCAGCCCGAGAGCCGGACCGACGCGCCGATGTCGGACGGGCGCAGCGCGCCGCAGGTGTGGGTACGATAGCGATGCATGACGGCTTCTTCTGATGGGCTGGCGGAGGCGGCCGGGCCGGCCCCCGGTCGAAAGCCGGCGCACCCATTCACGCACGCGTGCCCAAGTCAAGCGATTGCCCAAGTCGAGCGTGCGCCCAAGGCTAGCGTGCGCCCAAGTCCAAGCGCCCCGGCCAGCGAGGAAGCCCGCCGTGCCAGTGACCCCCTCGTCCCCCGCCCGGTCCGGGCTCCCGCTGCGCGACGCCGCGCTCGGCCTCGCGCTCACCGCGACGGCGGGCTGGATCGACGCCATCGGCTTCCTGCGGCTCGGCGGGCTTTACACCTCGTTCATGAGCGGCAACACCACGCAGTTCGCCGTCGCACTCGGGCAAGCGGATGGTGCGGGGGCGCTGCCCGTCGGCGCGTTGCTGGCCGCCTTCGCGGGCGGCAGCGTGCTCGGCGGCCTGGCGCGGGGCGCTGCGCCGGCGCAGTGGGTCGCGGCGCTGGTGCTCACCCTCGAAGCGCTGCTGCTGGGCACCGCGACGGCGCTGGCGCTCGCGAGTCCCGACGCGCTCCCGGCGACGCTGCTGCTCGCCTTCGCGATGGGAGCCCAGAACGCCGCGCTGGTCCAGGTCGCCGGCTTCCGGGCCGGCACCACCTTCGTCACCGGCGCCCTCTCGGGCTTCGGCCAGAAATTGGGTCTCGCGCTCGCCGGCCGCGGGCCGCGCTGGGACTGGGCCGGCGACGGGGTGGTGTGGATCGGGCTCCTGCTCGGCGGGGTGGGCGGGGCGGCGGCCTACGGCCAGCTGGCGCTCGCGGCTCTGCTGCCCCCGGCCGTGCTGACCGCCGCGCTGGCGGTGGGGCTCCTGGCGGCGGCGCTGCGGCGGACGGATCCGTGACCGCGGCGCGCCCTGCGCGAGCACCCCGCGAACGCGGCCGGCTCAACCGCGTGTTCGAGCCCGTGCGGCACGCCGGCGGGAGGCCGGAAACACGCCCCCTCCCCCTTCCAGAACGAAGCGCGAACACCTATATCAATCCCATGTTCGACAACAGCTTTTTCGGGCCGATCGAGGCCCCCGCGAGCGGGCCGCCGGAGGGCGCCCCCGCCCCGGCTCCGGCCGGGGATCTCCTCGTCGAGCGCCAGGAGGGCGCGTGGCGCGTGCTGCCGATCGAGGGCCGGTTCGAACTGGTCTACGAGGACGGCAGCGGCGCCTGGAGCGTCCGGCGCTTGGCCGCGCACGAGCTGAAGATCGGCCCGGGCCGGGTGCTGGTCGGGGGCACCGACCGCGACCGCGACGGCTACCGCGGCTTCCGGGCCGACCGCATCCACCGCCTCACCGACCGCGACACGGGCGAGCGGGTGGAGCGCAACATCCTCGACTGGCTGACGCGCCGGGCCGAGGCGACGCGCCGCGCGCGGGCGGCGACCCTGCGCCGGGCCTCGCGCGGGCGCAAGCCCGCCTGAGGCCCGCCGGGAGGGCGCGCGTCCGGGTCCCGACTCGGTCGGGCGCGGCGCCTCACGCCTGCTGCATGGCTGCCGCGGCGGCTCCCAGCCCCCAGCGCACGAGCGCCTCGGCGTCCGCCGCCGTCCGGGCCTCCGCGTAGCAGCGCAGCTCGGGCGCGTTCCCGGAGGCGCGGAAGTGGATGGTCCGTCCGCCGTCGAGCTCGATCCGCACCCCGTCCTGCGCGTCGACGGCGAGCGGCGTGCCGACCTGGCGCAGGAAGTCCCGGCGGAAGGCCTCCTGGCCGAGCTGCCGCAGCAGGGCGCTGCTGCGCTCCGCGGGCGTGTTGGGCAGGCGGTCGCTCGCGGTCTCGCCCGCGTTGAGCGAGGCGACGAGATCGGCGAGCGGCTGGCCGGCCTCGCGCGCCGCCGCCAGCGTCGCCAGGATCGGCAGCACCGCGTCGCGGGTCGGCAGGGCGGCCAGCGTCTTGCCGCCGATGGTCACGTCCGACCCGAGCAGGAAGCCGCCATTCGCCTCGAAGCCGACGACCGAGGGGGCGCCCTCCTGCTGCGCCTGCGCCATGCCGGCGATGACGAAGGGCGAGCCGACCTTGGTGCGCAGCACGCGCCGGAAGCCGGCCTGCTCGAGGGCCGAGCCGGCCGTGACGGGCACCACGACCGTATCGATGCCGAGGGTGCGGGCGGTGATCAGGCCGAGGATGTCGCCGCGCACGATCCGGCCCGTGCCGTCCGCGACGAGCGGCCGGTCGGCGTCGCCGTCCGTCGTCACGAGCGCATCGAAGCCGCCCGAGGTCACGGCCTCGCGGATGGTGGCGACGTCCTCGGGGCGGTGAGCCTCGGTGTCGATCGGGACGAAGACCGCGGACCGCCCGACCGGCACGACCTGGGCGCCGAACGCCGCGAGCAGATCGACCAGGAGGTCGCGGGCGACCGAGCTCTGCTGATAGACGCCGATCGTCAGGCCGGCCAGGGTCGTGGCTGGAAACACGTCGCTGTAGCGCCGGTGGTAGCGGTCGAGCGCGCCGGTGTCCGGCGCCCCGGCGGGCGTGCTCGTGGCGCCCGCTTCGTCGACGCCGCCGAGGGCCCCCAGGATGGCGGCCTCGTCGGCCTTGGTGATCTCGCCGTCCGGCCGGTAGAATTTCAGGCCGTTGCGGTCCTCCGGGATGTGGCTGCCCGTCACCATCACGGCGCAGGCGCCCCGCCGCATGCTCTCCAGCGCCAGGGCCGGGGTCGGCAGCGCGCCGCAATCGACGGCGTTGAAGCCGGCCGCCGCGGCGGCGCTGGCCACCGTTCCGGCGATCCGCGGACTGCTGTCGCGCAGATCCCGACCGATCACGACCTCGCGGCCGGTGCCGCCCGCCGCGACGGAGCGGAAGAAGGCGCTCGCATAGGCGTAGCTCGGCCCCCCTACGAGGTCTGTCACGAGGCCGCGCAGGCCGCTCGTCCCGAACTTCAAGCTGCTCATGAACTCTCCATCGGCCTTGAGGCGGTTCCTATGATCGATCGCATCGTCGGTGCGGTTCAAGACGGTCCGGCGGGCATCGTCCCAAAGGTCGGACGCCGCGCTCGTCCGCACCTCCCTCATTGCCCCGTTGATGGCGGACGATGCAGGCCGCCGGTGAAATCGTATGCTGGTCAGAGCCCCTCAGGGTAGAACTGCGGGTTCGGCCGGCACGGCGCGGTGGGGCTTGGGGTGGAGCGCTCGGCCGGCGCTCCGCATCGGGCGCCTTCGCGTTTCGTTTGGAGACAGTACCGGCTATCCCTGCGCCGATCGATCCGGCCGGCTCATGGGTCCCATGTCCGGTCCGTGACGTGCAATCCGGCGGCGGACGTGGCAGTTGTCCTGAGACGCCGCGGGCCATACGCAACACAGCGCCAGGAGGAAACGCCTGGTGTCTGCATGCGCCCGGATTGATCCGACAAGCGCAAGGCCAGATGTATCGGAGCAAGCGATGACCGCCTCGGAACACGACCTGATCCATCCGGTGATCCTTTGCGGTGGATCGGGCACGCGGCTGTGGCCCGCCTCGCGGGAGAGCCACCCGAAGCAGTTCGCCCCTCTCGTGGAGGCAGACCGGTCGTCGTTCCAGGCCACGGCGCTTCGCCTAGTGGACGCTGTGTTCGCCAAGCCCACCGTCGTCACCGCGCAGGAGGCCCGCTTCACCGTCGGGGAGCAACTCGCCCAGGTGGGCGTGGCGGCCGACATCCTGCTTGAGCCGCAGCGCCGCGATTCTGCAGCAGCCGTGGCGGTGGCGGCCCTCAACGCCGCCCGCCGCGACCCGAAAGCCCTGGTGTTGATCCTAGCGGCGGATCACGTCGTGGGCGATACGCCGGCCTTCGTCGCCGCTGTCAGGGCCGCCGCCGTTGCAGCGCGCGACGGCTGCATCATGACGCTCGGTATCGCGCCCACCGCCCCTGCCACCGCCTATGGCTACATCCAGATGGGCGATCCGCTGCCCGGAGCGGCCGGCTTGAGCGGGGCCCATGCCATCGCACGCTTCCTTGAGAAGCCTGACGCGGCGCACGCCGAAGGCCTGATCGCCGAAGGGGCGCTGTGGAACAGCGGCTACTTCCTGTTCCGCGCCGACGTGATGCTCGACGAGCTGCGCACGCATGCGCCGGCCGTGCTCGACGCCGCCGAGCAGGCCCTCGCGCGGGCCAGCCGCGACCTCGACTTCGTGCGGCTCGATCCGGCCGCTTTCGCGCAGGCACCGAAGATCTCCATCGACTACGCGGTGATGGAGCGCACCCGGCGCTCGGGCGTGCTGCCGGTGCACTTTCCCTGGTCGGATATCGGCACCTGGGGTGCCCTGTGGGAGGTTTTGGACCGGGACGGATCCGGCAACGCCCTGCGCGGCCGGGCCGTGGTGCGGGACACGCGCAACAGCCTCGTGCACAGCTCCGGCGACATCCTGACGACGGTCGTGGGGCTCGACGACGTGGTGGTGGTCACCACCCCGGATGCCGTGTTGGTGACGAGCCGCGAGGCCGGCAGCGAGGTCAAGGCCTTGGTGGAGGACCTGCGCGCGCGCGGCGAGCCCGAGGCGGATGCGCATCGGCGGATGCACCGGCCGTGGGGATCCTACGAGCGGATTGATGTGGGATCGCGGTTCCAGGTGAAGCGGATCACCGTGACACCAGGGGGCCGACTGTCGCTCCAGAAGCACTACCATCGCGCCGAGCACTGGGTGGTTGTGCGCGGCACCGCCGAAGTGACGTTGGATGGAGCGGTGACGCTGGTGCACGAGAACGAGGCGATCTACCTGCCGATTGGCTGCGTGCACCGGTTAGTGAACCCGGGCAAGATCCCACTGGAGCTGATCGAGGTGCAGGTCGGCAGCTACACGGGCGAGGACGACATCGTCCGGATCGAGGACGTGTACGGCCGCGAAAACGCCTGACGGGCTTGGCTTCGTTCGGTGGTAGCCCGGCTGAAGTCGGCTCGGGTCTGATCAGCTCAATCCCGGCCCGGGCTGTGGACGCTCTATCGCCTAACCCTCCGACCAGCCGGTTGGACCTCGCGCACATATACCCTGACCGAATCGCCCCATCGGTCACTCTGGTAGACCGCCTGGAGCTATACCACTATCAAGGGGGGACGATGCGGCGGGCAGGCGTGCCGCAGGCGCCCCCACCCTGAGATGCTTGCCGCTCCCCCGGCGGTGGCAGGCGAGCGGCGGGGTGCAATCAGCGAGCCTGATCGAACAGGTCGCGGGTCATCTGGGCCACCTCGCGCGATTCGTAGCGCGGCATATCACACGGCAGGTCGGCGAGCGGTCGGGTCGGAACGTGCGATCCGATCGTCGCGGAGGCCGACCGGACGGCTTGTTCGAGCGCGAGTGCGAGATCTTCCGCGTTCAAACTGCGCACGGAGTGGATATTTTCGGACCGCCTCGCAGGATCCTTGTTGAGGAAGCTGTTCGTCACCGTGTGAAGGCCGGCATAGGCCATCTCCAGGGGCGGGTAGCTCGGATGCGGCGAGGCCATCAGCGATACGCCGACCGACGCCCGGCTGAGAAGGTCACCGTATTCCGGCAGGCTGAGCTTTCCGCGCACCTCCAAGTTCCGGACCTGCGAGACCCTGACGGGATCGAACTCCTCTCCGGCGGAGACGATCCGCCACCGCTCCGCCTCCACCGGGTCGGAGCGCTGCCACAGGCTGATCGCCTGACAGATGATCTCGAAGCAGTTCCGCGCCGTTCCCGGTCTGCCGTACACCAGGATGATGCGTTCGCGCGGGAGCGACGACAGCGCCGCCGCGATGGTCGGATTGATCTCGAACGGGATGACCCGCGCCTGTCCCAGCCGGTAGTTCTCTAAGAAGTAGTTCGCCAGCTCCTCCGAGTTGAGCAGCGAGATAGTATCGGTCGGTTTGAAATAGGTATCTTGGGCCTGCCCGAACTGCGACGACCAGTTATAAAAATTCGGCTCGTGGTCCTGAATTAAGTAGATAACCGGCCGGTGCCGGCCGAAGAGTTTCTTCTGCCTGTCCTGGAGTTGGTAGGCGGTGTGCGCGGTCCACCACGCCGTCGCCAGGAAAATGTCGTTGGGCCGCACCGTGATATAGCCGCGCTGCCGCTCGCTCGCGTCGAGCACGGTCCGGGGCAGATCGTCCCGGACGGACGAGATTGGAATCAGGCGGTAGTCGGGGAAGCGCAACATCGACAGCAGATCGATCCTCTCGGAGATGCTGATGATGCGCAGGTCGACGTCACCGCCGATCTGCGCCGCGATATCTTCGAAGATGCGGATGGCTGTGGTGAGGCCGCCGAAGAACTTGGCCGGCTGCAGCGTGTTCACGATGAGGTTGAAGCGCGGGCGTGCGCCCGTATCGCGGCGAACCAGAGGCGGATTGATCTCGGAGACCAAGTTCGCGTCCTTAGGGCGGCGAACGCGGTTGAACAGCAGTGGCCGGTGAACACGACGCAATGCTACACTCAACTCATCCTCGTCCGTGACTGAGACGAGGTGGGACAGCGAAGCGTTGCGGTCCGCTGCCACCTTGATCCAGCGAAAGCCGGCTGCTTCGGCGATGTACAGGATGGATCGCTCGATAGCGTGTGCGGTCGTCCCGTCGATCTGGCCGCCCTCCGCCGGGAAATCCGACCAATCCAGATCGAGCGCGAGCAGCGGCTCAAGAGCCGCGCATCGGCCCCAGAAGAACGAACTCGACGGGAATTCCAGCACCAGATCCTTTGATAAGGCGACACCGCAACGCGCGAGCAGATCCTTCATTTTCTGGTAGTTATAGCCAAAATTCAGCAGATGTCTGACTGCTGGAAAATGCTGAGAAAATACAACGCCGATATCCTGTGCCGTCAGCATGTGCAGGATCGACGTGACGGTGGACCTGCTGCCGATCAAGTTCGTAAGTAGGTGCTCACGCCAGGACGAGAACGCATCATCATGAGGCGATTTCTTAGAGTGTATATGGAGAAAGATGTCGTAGTTTCGAAAGACGTCACGGAATCCGACAACCATCGGCGCGATATCGCGGCCTACGTTGGGAAATACACGTACCGTCAGATCGCCGTCGGTGTACGCGCTGAGCGCGTCCTCGATCTCCTTCCGCTTCGTCTCAGTGTCTGTCGAGACGAACACATCGGCCGGAACGGGCATGTGGCACAGGTGCTCCAGCAACTCCCCGCAGAAATCTGTGTAGAAGATGTGGGCTATGATCGCGACGCGCGCGGGCAGAGTCGGCTTGCCCCCGTCGAGAAAGGCGAACGGCACTTCCAGTGCGAGATCGACCTCGTCCACCGGCCGGCAACTTGTGGTCGCGCCGTAGTAGGTTTTCAGGGCATCGGGTTGGCTGAAGCGCTGCTTCGGGCTCGGCACAGGCCGCTGCGAACTACCGCCGCCCCGATCCTCGGTCAGATACGCCTCGATCTCGGCGGCAAGGCCAGGCTCGGCGCTGAAGGCGGTCTGCCAGCCTGTGACGTCGATGTCATGCGGCCGCTCCCGCAGCAACTGTGCCTTGATGAACGGAAACCCGCGCGCGAGCAGGCCACGCCATCCGTGCAGCGTGGGGTTCGGGGGCAGCGTCGCCGGGTCAGCCGCCTCAGCCGGGAACAGGACGTCGATGGTGACGCCCTCCTCCTTCCACCGCTCGATCGAGCGGATCTCGTACTCGTTGATGACGACCTGCTTATCCTGATTGCTTCTGATTCCATTCCAGAATGCGCGAACTCGCGGGTTCCGCAGGCCCGAGGAGGTGACTGCGGTGAAGAAGCTCATGAGGTGGTGCTTGGCCTGATAGCTGTCGCACAGCGCGACAATATCCTTGTCGCTCGCCCGGACGCCGTCGAGGATTGCAGAGAGGCTATCCTGGCTCGTCGGTCCGCAGAGGCTGTCATTCATCAGGATCAGGCGGCGCGCCGTCCAAGCGTCAGGAAGGGCCGCGAGGGCCGTCGCCCAGGCGGCGAAGTCCCAGCCGTGATTGATGCGCACGAGCAGTCCGTCGACGGAGTCGGCCACTGACGCAAGCGACTCCGTCAGCCCGTCTGTCGCGACGATTAGAACAATCTTTAGGCCTGCTTGCCGCAGGACGCGGAGTTGCCTGATGATGTGATCGTGGATCCTGCCGTGCGTAGAATACGTGACGTAGAAGCAGGCTTCCGTGTCGGCCAGTGTTCCGGGTGACTGAAGGATCTCGAACGGAATGTCGAGGGCGTCGCAGTCGGGCGTGTCCCGATCCGGTGCGCGCGGCAGGTATCCCCTCGCCTGGCCCTCTGTGAGATAATGTGCAAGCGGGATAATGTCGGACTTGTCCGCGTCTGGGTAGCGGGACTGGTACCAAGCGCTGTCGAACTTCGGTCCGGGATCTCGGCCTTCCATCCAGCCCGAACGGATGTAGTGGGCCAGTGGGTTTAGGTTGTCCTCGAGAACGTCACCATTATGCAGGAGATACCAAGCGCTATCGAATAAGGCATTCGGATTGCGGCCGGCTTTAACTCCACCAGTCAGGTAGTCCATGGCAGGGTTCGTGCCGGCGTCCATCGAACTGGCATATGTATTTGCGTACCATTTAGTTTTAAACAGCGGTGATGGATCGCGACCCTGGCGGCCGCCATTCTCTACGAAGTGGCGAAGAGGGTTGATGCTGTCAATTTGAACATCTGAATTTGTACAAAGATACCAATCTCCATCAAAAATGGGATGAGTCGATTTGTTCCATTTTCGAGGATCTACCAGATAATCAATAAGGGGATTGGCAAATATCTTTGGCTCTTCCCTGTTTTGTCCTTCGTAATAGTTGGCATCGAAGAAGGGATGCGGATCGTACCCTTTCTCTGCCCCGTCAATAAGATAATGGGTGAGCGGCGTGAGTCCGGAACCGATGACGTGCGGATACCGCTCGATGTACCATTTAGTGTTGAAGAGGGGATGCGGGTCCCTGGTCGTGCAGTGGGCAATGTAGTCATCGAGGGCATGGTGTATGGCTACCTTGTAGGTTGCCGCATACCATGAGCTGTCGAACAATCCGTTGGGTGTCAGTCCGACTCCCTCGCCACGCAAGATGAAGTCCAGAAACGGAAGCCGCGCGTAGCGTCTGTATTCCGGATATGCGAACTCATACCAGTTGCTATCGAACAACGGCATCGGCCATCGGCCCTCTGGTGCGCCCCATTCCAAGTAATGAGATAGAGGGTCCACACCCGCTTCAGCTACGTCCAAATTAGAGGAAATGTACCACTTCCTGTCAAAGCGTCTTTGCGCAGCGCGATATTCGCGGCGCTTGGGGGAGAATAAATGCAAGTTGTACTTGCCTTTCATGTTTATCTCCGACGAGACCACGTGCCCGCGAGGCAAAAAGATAACTGATATCGGCTGCAGCACACGTCAGCTCCCGTAAGAATGCGAGAGCAAGCAGCTGCGGGTGTGGCGGAATTCTGGAGTTGATCCGCTTTGGTGGAGTGATGGAACGCTTGAGAGCCGTGGTTCGGCGAGCATCTCCGTTCGTAGTGGACGCGGGATCTGTAGCCCAGGGCTGAGTGCGACCGCACGGGCTTGTAGAAGCCCTCGATCAGGATGGAAATGGCCATAGTGGCCTGAGGCTGCGAGGTTAAACGCCGCCGTTTCAGCCGCTCGCACTCCAGCGTCGCTGCAAGGTCTTGCTTTCACGGTCGCGGCGATGTCGAGCGTGACGCCGTCCGCGATCTCGCGCTGGCCGGGTGTCTGGTCGCGGCAGTGATCGCGACCTAGAGCAAGGCTATCCCGAGGCGCTTGCGTGATGAGGCTTGCGAGGGGCGCGGTCGATAAGGAGAGCCTGCACATCACAGATGGATGGCTTCCCCAGCACAAAGGCGCGGGCCTCGATGGAGGAGCGTTCACGGACGTCATCGTCACCAGCGCCGGCAGATGGGCCGCTCGATCGGGCGCGGATCGGTCTGAGCGTACAAAAAATTCAAACTCGCTGTACATAGTCCATTTCAAATTAGCACAAGTTATACCGCCGCGCTTATGAACTGATCTGTTCCAAGTAGGGGTAGGCGCAGAGTGACTTGATGCGGCCTGTCTCTGCCGCGAGCGCAGTCCAGGCTTGGCAGCACGCCTCGACGACGGCCTCGTAGTCGGCCAGGAGCCGGTGGGAGAGATAGCGCTCGCGCAGGTAG
>NZ_JBKIBX010000053.1:0-36432 GCF_046557895.1 Methylobacterium oryzisoli
GATCAGGGAATCACACCGCAGCAGACCCGAAAACCCCGCACCGACTCAGCCCAAACCGAAAACGCTCTAAGGGCGCGGACGCGCGCCGGCATGGCGTTTGTGAAGCGGCGGGGAAAGCATGTCGGCCGGCCGCACAAGCTGACCCCGGAAAAGCTCGACCTTGCTCACAAACTGCTAGCAGACGGGAAGGGCAGAGCAGCGACCGCCCGCGCGATTGGCGTCGATCCCGCTACGCTGCGCCGGCATCTCAACTCCCGCACACTTTGAGCGGCCGGGTCATTCATCGCGGCGGCGGGTCAGTTCGTCGGCGATCCGATGAACGCTATACGCCAACGCTAGGCCGTTCGCGTAAACCTGCGCCTCGTACATCACCCGATGCGCCGGATGGAGGATGTCTTCGTCTTCACGCTCGGTCAGAATGTGAAAACCGATGATGTTGGTGCAGATAGTCCGCAATTCGCCAAAGGCATCGGCTAATTCATCATCAGTCATCTGTCGGTTCCCGCGCGAGTATCGCGGTAACGCCCAACCCATTGGGCGAGGTGAAACGGCAGCGGCTTGTCGCCCGGGGGACGCCGCTCGAAAATCTCGAAAAGCAACCGTTCAACCTCGGGCCAGTCGCATTCCGGCGGTTCCAGCCACGGCCGCGCCTCCGTCGGGGTCAGACCGCCGTCATAGATCAGTTCGGACAGGCGCATGATACCGCGCGGGCCGAGTTGGTTATTCAGCGCCTCGACGTAGGGACGCCTCTTGAACTCTCTCGGCCGGGATGAAATCTGAAACAGGTAGCGGCGACGGCGTTCCGGTGCGATGCCGTCCGCGTCCCGGATGGCTTGCGCGACCTCGGCGAAAACCTGCTCGGGCGCGTCGATGACCAGCACACCAGAACCTAGCACCGTCACGATGCTCATGATGTGGTTGTAAGTCTCGACATCCTTCGGCCATCGGATCGCAGCAAGGATGCGGTCGTCGTCCCGTTCGGGCTGTTCGAAAAAGCCTTCGCTCATGGGTCGGGCCTCGTCGCAATGCCCCTGAACGGCCGGTGTAGCGCCGCCCAATGCCGGTAGGCGGCAACCGCCTCGACCATGCTCGCGTGCTCGATCCTGATTATATCGCGGGCGTGCGGATCGATCTGGCGGGTTTCCAGCACCATCGCGCACCATACGGCCAGCGCCTCGCAATAGTCGGCGAGTTCGGCCCATGAACGAATGGCGGCGGTACTGGTGCCGGGCCGGTCGGCAGCCCAAGCCTCGGGCACAATCTCGAAACCCTGCGCCGTGCGTCGGATTTCCATGGTTTGAGGCTCCCGCCTGAACCACGACACGCGGAACCATAGAGCCTGACGGTTGGCGTGGGAATCCTCGGCGCGCTACTTGCCCTTTGGGGTCCGTTTGCGGCTTCTCACGCGGCCCTGACGAACCGGCCGGCCCTGGCTCGCAGCCTTGAACTTCTCACGCCGCTGTCGGCTTTCTGCACTCTTCCGGCGTCGCCTCAGCCTTGGCTCTCTGCCGCGCTCAGAGTCTAGCCGATAAGTCATTCAGTGTGTCCAAGACGCCGGACGAGAACTACGACAACTGCCGCGTAGCGGAAAGCGCCGGCGAAGGTCATGAGTTCGCGCTCGCTTGTTCGCCTTTGCGCCACTTCCGGAGCTTCGGCCATCGCCGCCGAGATGTCCGCTCTTCTCCCGCAAGCGGCCACGACACGGAATGGTCGCGCCGGAAGGCCACGAGATCCTGTCGTGATGGCGCCCTGCGAGGGACCCGTTTGCATCAGGACCAGAACCGCAGAGCCTCGGCCACGACTTCGAAGACGGGCGAGTCCCGACGCCGGCTCGGGCGGTAAAGGCGGGATCCCCAGAAACGCGGGCTGCAGTCCTCCAGCAGCACCCAGGCGAGCTCGCCCGAGTCCAGATGCGGCTGCAATCAATTGTGCCGATATCCCGTACTGGCCATGCCGCCGTGGCTGCTCGTTGGTGTCGTGTTCGCCCTCTCACGTGAGGTCGATGTCGTCGTTCCGGCCGAGTCCTGCGACGGAAGTGCCGCGCCGAGCCTGGACGTCGCTACTCCGCGCCGGGACGCAAGCCCGGTGCCAGGGGCAAGGCGAGGCAGCAGAGCGCCGCCATGACCCAGAACGCTCCGGCACCCAGCCAACCGTAGAGCAGGCCGGCAGTCCCGGTCAGCACCGCGGAGGCGACGCCGAGACCAAACGTGCCATAAAGGGTCTGGGCGGTCGCGGCGAGTTGGGGCGGCACCGTCTCGGTGATCAGGTGCATGTTGGCAAGGTGGAGCAGCGCGAAGGTCAGGCCGTGCGTGAGTTGGCTCACGGCGAGCACGGGCACTGCGGTGGTGGTCGCCATCACGGTCCAGCGCAGGATGCCGAGCGAGGCTGCCAGCAGGGCAGCCTGGACCGGACTGAGCCTGCTCAGGAGCCAGGGACCGACAAGCACGAAGACGACCACCTCAGAGGCGACGCTCGCCGACCACAGCAGGCTGATCGTTCCCGGCCCGATGCCTGCCTCACGCCAGAGAATGACCGCGAAGCCGTCGTTCAGGGCATGACTGCCGATCACCAGCGCGGCCACCGACAGGAGCCTTCGGAAGAGCGGCTGCGCCAGCAGCGTTCGCATTCCCGTCAAACCCGAAACCGATGCCTCGCGCCTCGCCGGTACAGCCGGCACACCGACAGAAGCCGCCGCCATGGCAAGGAACATGATGCCGCTCGCCACGATGACGCTCGCGAGACCCATGGCACCGACGAGTTGCCCGGCCGCGAGCGTACCCGCGACGAATGCGGCCGATCCTGCGCCCCGCACCCAGCCGTACGAGAAGCTCCCCTCGCGCTCGGCTGCCCTGAGAGTCAGCGCGTCGGCGAGCGGTGCAAGCGCGGCGATGGCCGTTGCATGCACCATGCTGACAGCGAGCAGCGTCCAGAAGCCGGTTCCAGCGAGGTAGCCGAAGGAGATCACGCCGGCCGCCGCAGCCGCGATGCCCAGAACGAGGCGCGTGGCGTCGTACCGGTCCGCGACGTGGCCCGCGACCGGCCCGGCAACGAGGCGCGCCAGGGTGCCGGCCGCGAGCACGAGGCCGATCTCGCCAGGCGTCAGTCCACGCTCGCCGAAGAAGCTCGGCAGAAAAGGCGACTCGATGCCGTAGGCGGCGTAGAGCGTTCCCTGCAGGCAGACGAAGGCCGGGAAGGAGCCGCGCAGGAGCGTGCCCGACGCGACGCCTCCACTCGTGGTTCTCCCTTCCGCCATCGTGCGGAGCTCCTCGTCAAACGACTTCGCCCGCCGCCTCATGCTGACGGCTCGCCAGGTGTGCGCCCATCAGGCGCCGACCGGCCGTCCACAGCAGAAGCCCGGCTCCGGCAACAGCAGCGAGAACGAGGAACGAAGCCGGGAAGCCGATATATTGCGCGACGAGACCCGCGAGCGCAGGGCTCAACGCCGCGCCGGCGCCGTAGGCCGTCATCACGCCACCCAGTCCCGCATTGGCGTGGCCAGTCCCCTCCATGATCTCGACCACCAGCGCCGGGATGGCAACGCCGGCCAAGCCCATCGCGAGACCCTCCAGCACCTGAACTGGGATGACCAGCCACCAGGAGGCGGCAAAAGCGGCGAGCCCTCCGCGCAGGACGACGAGCGCGAGGGCCAACGCCAGGACACTGGCATGGCCCCGGCCCGTGGCGAGTCGGGCGGCGGCGAGGGCGGCCAAGACCATCGTGGCCTGTGCGACGACCGTCATCACGCCGGTCGTCAAGCTGGGGTCGGATCCGGCGGCAGTGCGAGCTTGCGCGAGGAACGGCAGCATCGCCCCGTTGGCCGTCTGGAAGGCCAAGACACTGGCCGCCAGCAGGAGGAGCGGCCGCGTCTCGAGCAGCACGCGGACGGTCGATCGCTCGTCCTGCTCGCCACCGCGGGCGGTGTTGTGATCGATCTGGCCCTTGTCGATGGTGAGCAGCACCGAGCAGGAGGCGACCGCCATCACCACGACGGCGATGGCGACGTAGCTCAGGCCGAAAGCGTAGCCGAGCAGCCCCGACAGGGCGGCGTTCGCGGCGTTGCCGGCGTGATTGAATGCCTCGTTGCGCGAGACCTGGCGCCCATAGGCCCTCTGCCCGACGAGGCCGAGCGTGAGCGCGGCGACGAGAGGCGCGATGCTGGTGTCGGCCACGCCGATGACCAGCTGTGCTGTGGCGATCAGCCAGAGACTGTTGGTCGCGACCAGTACGAGCGCCCCCGCGGCGATGGCGCAGACCGCCAGGGCGACAGCGGTGCGTTTGCGCTCCGTGCGGTCGATGAGGGCGCCGAGCGGCGTGGTCGCTACGAGTCCTGCCGCGCCGGCCAAACCCATGGCGAGCCCCGTCGAAGCAGGCTCGAAGCCCTGCTGCTGGAGGTAGACGCCGAGGAAGGGACCGAAGCCCTCCCGAGCGCCGGCCAGGGCGAAGTTCAGGGCGAGAAGGCTGGTAGTCGGCTGCATTCCATCCTGTCCGCTGCGCCAGGGTGGCGCATGCATTCCTGGGCACAGATATTCCTGGGCGCCGAACCCCGCGGTCGGCGCCGGATTGTCGCCGAGCTTGCCGGCGGTCGCATTCCGGCCGGCCGGAGTGCCTGATGACGCGGCAAGACGACCGAAACGGTTCCTGTGTCGCTACCGTCGGGCAACGCCGCGGCGTCCGGGCGGTGGTCGCCATCCCGGTACGCAACGAGGCCGAGCGGATCGGAGCCTGCCCGGCGGCGCTCGCCACCCAGCAGGGCATCGATGCAAGCGGTCTCGGCGTGGTGCTGTTCCTGAACGACCGCACCGAAGGGGCGGCGCATGTGGTCGCAGCCCTGCATGGTCACCTGCCCATCCGGCTTCGCGTGATGGGGCGCGAATTCGCTGGCGAACAGGCCTGCGATGACAGCTTCCCGGCGACCGACGTCGCCGATCTCGCCCGGCTCGGCCTACTCGCCGCCCCGGCTCACGCGGCGGAGGATGGCGCCGACCTCGGCGAGGCTGCCTACTTGCTCTTGCCACCCTTCTTGCCGAGTTCGGCCTGGGCCGAGGAGGATGTGCGCGGATTGGATTTGCCTTCTTGGCTCGCCTTTGCGTTGGCCTTCTTGGCCGTCGCGCTGCCGTGGCCCTTCTTTTCTGTCATGCTCGCCTCCTCCGAGATACGTGGCAATGGCGTAGACCGAAGCATCGTTCCAGAGGATGTCCGAACCTCTTTGCTTTGTGGCGGCCTGTACGGGGCCAACCTCCAGCTGCGAAGCGGATCAACAGAGCGACAGCCGGGAAAGTCAGGAAGGGGTCGACACCTGCCCGTTCATCACCGTTCGCTGGACAGATGCCCAGCGCAGGCACGCTCGGCGGACGCGCTTCGGGGTGGCTGGACATCTTCCAGCGGGAACACCCCCGGCAGAGGCCGGTTGGTCGGCCAGCCCCCTCCCGAGGCCCGTTCCAATGCCGAGGCAAGACGAGCGGAAAAGTCCCGCCGCACGGACGACCTTTCCGCCTCCTCAACCTGGAGGATTGGCTCCCGCCCTCATCCGCAACATCCAGACATTGCAGGAGCGCAGGAGGGCGGTCGAGCGCGACGCCTCCACGCAGGAGCGCGTGGCCGGGGCGATCACGCGGTTCACGGGCAGCATGGCGTTTGTCTACCTGCATGTCGTGCTCTTCGGCCTTTGGACCCTCGTGAACTCAGGTCTGCTATCGATCCTGCCAAAATGGGACGAGTCCTTCGTAATCCTGGGTACCTCCGCATCCGTCGAGGCGATCTTCCTGTCGACCTTCGTGCTGATCAGCCAGAACCGGATGGCTGCAGCGGCCGATAAGCGAGCTGATCTCGATCTTCACATCAGCCTGTTGGCCGAGCACGAGGTGACGAAGCTCGTCGCGATGATGTCGGCCATCACAGAGCGGCTGGGCATCGAGACGGAAGCTGATCCTGAAGTCGATGAGCTCAGACAGGACGTTGCACCTGGCGCGGTGCTCGACGAGATTGAGCGGAATCATCGCTTGTGATTGCCGCTCGTGTGTGAAATCGGCGTCCTACTGTCCTCGAGCATCGACGTCTCTATGAACTGATCAACACGAAGTCGGGCCTGATCGCATATCGTCGGGGCGCTCCAGCCGGCGAGGCGCATGGCACCGATGTCATAAGCTCAGCGAGAATTCGGTGCGCTTCGTTCCGGAACAACAGTCTGAGCGTTCGGTTGGTCCGCATCCCAGTCACAGGAGCGCAACAATGACGGCATCTCAGAGCCTGCAGGATGTCTATCTGGACGAGACGAAAGATCTTTGGTCGGCGAACGACCAAATGGTCAAGGCTGTTCAGCAGCTTTCGCCCCAGGTTCAGGATCCGAAGCTCAAGCAGATGCTTGAGCATTCGATCGACGGCATCAACAAGCACACGGAGATCCTGAAATCCTTGATCCAGCAGGGCGGTGGCCAAGCGGAGCCGGAAGCCTGCAAGGGAATGGCGGGCCTCGTCGCCGAAGCCCTCAAACATGGCCTTGAGGAGGCGCCCTCGGACGGCAAGCTGCAGGATGTCGTGATCATCGCCCAGTACCAGCGCATGTCCCACTACGGGCTGGCCGGATTCGGAACGGCGGCGGCCTATGCCAAGGCTCTGCGCCGAGCCGATGACGAAGCGAAGCTCAAGCAGGCCGTGTCCGAGATCTACAAAGGTGACGAGTACGCCAGCAAACTCGCCGAGAGCTTGCAGCAGGTTGCCGTCAAGTAGAAAAGGCGACGTCGCACCTCCAATGAACGAGACCGGCGCCGCTCAGCGCCGGGCCGTGTGGAGGCCGTGTTCAACTAATCTTCGAACTTTGTGCGGAAGGCGGTAGAGCGATTGTCCGCATCACCGCGATTACGCGGACGATCAGACTTGCGTCGGAACCGAGACGCCGGACCTGTTCGGCGCGATGCCGGAGGTGGGCGCATGACGCTTGTCCCCGATCACCTTCGCCTGGTGCCGCTGGCAAGGCAGTGACCCTGCCGCCGAGCATCCCGCCCGCTGGTCGCGCCTGAGTGTGACCGAGTTGGAGACGCAAGCAGACGTTCTGCGCCGCATGCGGCCGGCGTGCTACGACCTGCCCGACCTCATGCTTGCCATCGCGCGCGTCAACCATGGAGTCCGCGTCGACGAGGCCGGCGATCAACGCGTCGTCGAGCCCGTCAAAGGAGGGGGCGGGAGCGAGGCCTGACATTGATCAAGGCTCACACCCCTGTCGTGGGACCGCGGACAGGCGTACGATCAGCCATGGGCATGAACCAGATGAACCCACACAGCCTCTGGAACTGGTCGCAGATCGCAGCGCTGATCTTGCTCGCGCTGGGGCTGGCCGTCGCAGAGGCTCTGTAACGCCGTCCGACGGCGGGGGGAGCGCCTCCTNCCTCTGGAACTGGTCGCAGATCGCAGCGCTGATCTTGCTCGCGCTGGGGCTGGCCGTCGCAGAGGCTCTGTAACGCCGTCCGACGGCGGGGGGAGCGCCTCCTCGGTGGAGGCTGATCGGCCGCGTGCGATCCGCGCCTCGGCCGAGTTCAGCCCCTGCGGCCTGCACCGTCACCGCCTCGACCGCTGGTGGTCGGACGAGCCCCGCGCGCTCGTCTGCGGCTGCAATCCGAGCACGGCGGGGGCCGAGCGCAACGACCCGATCGTCTGCCGCCTGCGCGCCCTGCTGCGCGACCGCGCGCGCTCGCCGTGGAGGCGCCGCTCTTCATCGCGGCCTGGGGCAACCTCGTGCCGCCCGGCCTGCATGCGGACCGCGTCGCCGCGGCGCTATCGCTCGACGGGCGCCGCCCGCTCTACGGGTTCGGGGTAACGGGCGAGGGCGCGCCGATCCACCCGCTGGCCCGCGGGCGTTCGCGGGTGCTGCTTGGGGCGCCGTTGGTGGTGTGGAGACAAGGGGAGGGGACGTGACCCGGGTGGCGCCCTGCGCACCCGCCACCCGCCACCCGCTTCCGCGCCGAACCCGACCGCGACATCAACAGCTGCGGCGTTATCGGGCAGCGCTCTCGACCGCCGCTCATCGCAATCTGTGCCCTCGGGCGGCCGTCAACACTTCGGCACCCTGCACCGCCTCGTCACTGTGTAGTCCATGTGCATTCCCTGAAGCCTACGAGGTCAAATTCTTCCAGAAAGAAGCCGAACGGCATTCATTTGTGCTATCGCGCAAAGATCTCTGAAAAGAACGTTCTCGTTGATCTTTTGGCCCTTACCCTCGACACTCCGACATCGTCGCTCCCGTAACGAGGCCTCGATGCAAGCGCCAGCCACGACCACGCGCTCGACGGGTGGGCGCCACCACCTCGTGGTCGGCGCCACGACCGGCGCCCTCAGCCTGATCTCCCACCTGCTGCGGCGGGATCCGCGGGCGCAGGTGACGCTGATCGAGCGGCGCGCGGACCTCTGTCGACTGCTGCGCCGCGAGGAGTACGGGGCCATCCTCCGCAGCGGCGTCGCGGACGGCATCCGCTGGTGGCCGGACGGTGCCGCGGAGACAGCGGAGCCGCACCTTGGCGCCGTCCTGCGCGAGGCCGCCGCCCGTCTTCACGTGGCGGAGGGGACCTGCCTCGGGCTCGGCCGGACGTCCCACGGGGTCTCGGCTTTCCTCGACGACGGCACGACCCTCCTGGCGCACACGGCGACCGTCGCGGTGTCCACGCGGGAGCTGCTGCGCGCCGGGGACGTCCGCAAGGCCCTGCGCGTGCTGCGCCTCGACCCCGCGGACCTGCCGCTCGGAGCCGGTATCGTCTCCCTCGCCCGCTGGCTGCGGAACCTGCTCGACGAGGCGCAGGCGCGCAAAATTCCCCGGGCGGAGGTGATCGACGGGGTGCGCGTGCACGCCCCGACGCTCTGGGAGCACCTGCCGCCCGCCGCCAAGGCCAGCCTGCTGCGGCACGGCGCGCGCGTCTGGCCGGTGCTGGCCCGCTGCCCGCCACGTTCTCCGGCCGCACGGCGGACGGACCATGTCCTGCTCACAGCGGTGCGCGCGGAAGGCTCCCAGGACGGGCTGTTCTCCGCCGATCCCACCGACCTGATGCCCTACGCTCCCGCGCCGGACCTCCTCGACCTCGACGCCGCCAGCGCGTGGCTCGCCGCCCGCATTCTCGATGGGAAGACACCCGACCGGTCGGCGCTCGCCGCGGGTGCGGCCTGCGCCACGTCGTGACCGACTCAGATCTGGTAGGTGAGGCTCGCCCCCTCGTCCGCCGCCGGCCGGTCGCGCATCTGCGCCAGCGTCAGCGTGTCGAGCACGCCCGCGATGCTGTTGCGCACCTCCAGCATCACGAGGCGCACGGCGCAGGCTCCCTCGTCGGGGCAGTCGTCGCAGGGGCGGTACGCCGTGCGGCTGGCGCACGGGAAGGGGGCGAGCGGCCCGTCGAGCACGCGCACCGCGTGGCCGACCCGGATCTCCTCCGGAGGGCGCGCCAGGGCGTAGCCCCCACCGGGTCCCTTGCGGCTGTGCACGAGGCCGGCGTTGCGCAATTCGCCCAGGATCGCGTCGAGGAACTTCTTGGGGATGTTGTTGGCCGCCGCGACCTCGGCAACGCCGATGCGCGCGCCCGGCGGCAGGCCCGCCAGGTGGACGAGCGCCTTGAGCCCGTACTTGCCCTTGTTGGTGAGCATCCTGGCTCCGCGCGGTCCGCAAGAACGACGTGGTCGAAGAGAACGACGTGGTCGAAGAGAACGAATTGGTCGATGTAGCCGCTGGACTTCTCCGGCGCCACCGCGGCGGTCAGCGCCGCCCGTAACCGGTCGCGCCCGCTGAGGGTTTCGAGCCCGCGCACCCGGTCGAGCGCCGCCGTCGTCCAGCCCACTGGTTCCAGGCGCTGACCCTCCTGGAAGGTTTTGAGCGTGTGGTCGTAGGCGGCGACCGCCGCGGGCTCGGCGCCGGAGCGCCCCTTGTGCAGCACGAGGCCTTGAGGCAGGCGCGGCCTCACCGCGGCCAAGCGCGTCGATTCCGGATAGCCGACGCGGTGCCCGAACGCCGCGAGCACGGTCGGCGGCGGGCCCAGGATCTCCGCTACCGCGACGGGATCGTTGCGCAAGGCTCCGATATGGACCGAGGCGAGGCCGAGCGACTCGATGGCCACGGTGGCGTTCTGCGCCGCCAGGACCGGCACCTCACCGCGCCGCCGCCCGCCGGAAGCGCGCCGCCGGGTGGCTCTTCGGCAGCAGCCGGCGCTCCTCGCCGAACACCTTCTGGCGCAGGCTGCCCGCCGCGTAGCCGCCCTTGTATCGGCCGCGCCGCTGCAGCTCGGGCACCACGAGGTCGATGAAGTCGCCGTAGCCCTCCGGCGTGACCGCGAAGCTCAGGTTGAAGCCGTCGATGCCGGTCTCGTCCATCCAGGCTTCGAGCCCGTCGGCCACCTGCGCGGGCGAACCGACGAGCACCGGCCCGCGCCCGCCGATGGCGCCCTCCCGGACGATCTCCCGGATGCTGCGGCGGCGATCCGCCCGCCCGAAGGACTCCGCCACGGAGGCGATGGCGTTGTCGCGGCGCAGGACCGGGAAGGGATCATCGAGCGCGTAGGCCGACAGGTCGATCCCGGTCCAGCCGGAGAACAGGGCGAGCGCCCCCTCCGGATCGACGTAGGCGAGGTAGTCGCGGTGCTTGTCCTGCGCCTCCCGCTCGCTGCGCCCGACGATCACGGTGACGAGCGCGAAGAACAGGATGTCGGATGGATCGCGGCCTCTCGCCGCCGCACGGGCGCGCGTGTCTTGGACGGTGGCGGCGACGGCCGCCCGCGAGGCGTCGCTCAGAAACACCGCCTCCGCGTGCGCGGCCGCGAAGTCGCGCCCACGGTGCGAGGCGCCGGCCTGGAACAGGAAGGGCGTGCGCTGGGGCGAGGGCTCGACGAGGTGGATGCCCTGCATCCGGAAGTGTTCGCCCGCGTGCTCGATGCGGTGGATTTTAGCCGGATCGGCGAACAGGCCGCGCTCCCGGTCGCGCAGCACCGCCCCGTCCTCCCAGCTCTCCTCCCAGAGCCGGTAGACCACGTCGAGGAACTCGTCGGCGACGTCGTAGCGGGTGTCGTGCGCGGCGATGCCCGGCTGCCCGACCGCCCGCGAGGCGGCGTCCGAGTAGCCCGTGACCACGTTCCAGGCGGTGCGCCCATTCGTCAGATGGTCGAGGGTCGAGAAGCGGCGGGCGAGCGTGAAGGGCGGCTCGTAGGAGACGGAGGCGGTGACGCCGAAGCCGAGATGTTCGGTCGCCGCCGCCATGGCGGAGACGAGGAGCATCGGGTCGTGCTTGGGCACCTGCGCGGCCCGGCGCAGGGCCGCGTCCGCGTTGCCCGCGTAGACGTCGTGGATGCCGAGGCCGTCGGCGATGAACAGCGTCTCGAACAGCCCGCGCTCCAGGAGCCGGGCGAGGTCGGTCCAGTAGCCGAGGGTGTTGACGGAGAGCGAGCGGTCGCGCGGGTGGCGCCACAGCCCCGGCGAGAGGTGGACCGGACTGTGGATCGCGAACCCGTTGACGCGGATGGGCTTGCGCATGGCGCCCCTCACGCCCCGAGGCGCCGGAAGCCGGCGCCCGGGTGGCTGGGCTTCAGCCGCGCGCCCGTCCCCGGAAACAGCTTCTCTCGAAGAGTCCCCTCCCGGTAGCGGGTCTTGAACACGCCGCGGTCCTGCAGTTCGGGCACGACGAGGTCGACGAAGGCCTCCAGCGTCTCCGGCACCACCACGCGGGTCAGGTTGAAGCCGTCCACGTCGGCCTCCTCGGACCAGGACAGGAGCTCGTCCGCGACCTCGCTCGGCGACCCGACGATGAAGGGCGCGCGCGCGCCGAGCGGGCCGAACTGCGCGAAGTCGCTCACGGTGAAGCGGTGCTCCGTGTTCACCGTCAGGTTCTCGACCAGCGACTGCATGGCGTTGGTCTTCACGTAGGCCAGCGCCTCCTCGGGACCGAGCGTCGCGAGGTCGATGCCGGTCCAGCCCGAGACGAGGGCGAGCTGGCCCTGCACGTCGAGGTAGCGGGCGTACTCGTCGCGCAGGTCCAGCGCCTCGGCCCGGATCGGCGCGACGATCACGGTGGCGCCGAGGAAGAACAGGATGTCGTAAGGGTCGCGCCCGTGCTCGCGCGCGGCCTCGCGGATGCTGCGGACGGATCGGCCGGCGATCGCCCGGGTGTGGCCGTTGAGGAAGATGCATTCGGCGTGGCGCGCCGCGAAGGCGCGGCCGCGGGACGACGTGCCGGCTTGGTAGAGCACCGGCGTGCGCTGGGGCGAGGGCTCCGCGAGGTGGCGGGCGTCGACCCGGTAGTAGGGTCCCTCGTGGCGCACCCGGTGCACCTTGTCGGGGCGGGTATAGATGCTGCGTGCGCGGTCGTGGACGACGGCGCCATCCTCCCAGCTGCCCTCCCAGAGCTTGTAGGCGGCCTCCAGGAAATCCTCGCCGGCCTCGTAGCGGGTGTCGTGCGCGCGCGCCTGGGGCAGGCCCATGCCGCGGGCACCGCTCTCCAGGTAGCCCGTGACGATGTTCCAGCCGATCCGGCCGTCCGTCAGGTGGTCGAGCGTCGAGAAGCGCCGGGCGAACTGGTAGGGGTGCTCGTAGGTGAGGTTCGCGGTGACTCCGAAGCCAATCTGCGAGGTGACCAGCGCCATCGCCGGCACGACGAGGAGCGGGTCGGCGTTCGGCGCCTGCGCGGCGCCCGCGAGCGCCGCATCGGCGTTGCCGCCGTAGACGTCGTAGGTGCCGAACACGTCGGCGAGGAAGATGCCGTCGAGGAGCCCGCGCTCGGCCGTGCGGGCGAGCGAGGTCCAGTAATCGAGGGAGGTGTAGCGCACCGAGGCGTCGCGCGGGTGGCGCCACAGCCCGGCCCAGGTATGGCCGGGGGCGTGCATGTGGAAGGCGTTCAGCCTCAGTTCGCGGCGGCTCATTGAAAGTAATCCGGCAGCGTGAATCCGTCGTAGAAGCGGTCGGCCCGGATCGCCGCCTTGAAGGCGTCCGAGCGGTAGGCGCTCGCGATGTCCCGCGCCCAGGGTGTTTCGGCCGCGTCCTTGCGCACCGCCACGACGTTCACGTAGGGCGAGGTCATGGTCTCGAGGGCGAGCGCCTCGCTGAGCTTGAGCCCGCTGAAGAGCGCGAAGTTGCCCTGGATCGCCGCGAAATCGACGTCGTCGAGGACGCGCGGCGCCTGGGCGGCTTCGAGCGGCACCAGCCGGATCCCGGCCGGGTTCCCGATCACGTCGAGCTCGGTGACGTCGACCGGGTTGCCGTTCGGCCTGAGCGTCACCCAGCCGAGGTCGCGCAGGATCTTGAGCGCCCGCTCCAGGTTCACCGGATCGCTCGGGACCGCCACGGTGGCGCCGCGGGTCACGCCCGCAAGGGTGCGGTGCTGGCGCGAGTAGAGCCCCATCGGCGGGGTCGGCACCTGCACGATGCCGACGAGGTCGGTGCCGTTCCGGTCGTTGTAGGCCTTCAGGTAGACGCTGTGCTGCATCACGTTGGCGTCGACCTCGCCGCGATGGACGGCGGCATTCACCTCCAGGCCGGTGCTGAAGTGTAAGGTGCGCACCCGGTAGCCCTGGCCGCGCAGGGTCGGCTCGACGCCGGCCTTGAAGGCGTCCTCGTAGGGGCCGGGCACGAAGCCGACCTTGAGGTCGGGCTTGGCCGGTTCGGCGAGCGCACGGCCCCCCGGTGCGAGGGCACCGCCCACGGCCGCGAGGGCCGCGAGCAGCGCGGCGAGGAGGAGGCGCATGATCAGGCCGCCCGTGCCAGGCCGCCGGCGGCCGCGAGCCCGCGGTCGAGGTCGGTCAGGATGTCGTCGATGTGTTCGAGCCCGATCGAGAGGCGCACGTAGCCCTCCGACACGCCGGTCGCGCGCTGGTCCTCGGCCGAGAGCTGCGAATGCGTCGTGCTCGCCGGATGGATCGCGAGGCTGCGCGCGTCGCCGATATTGGCGACGTGGTAGAGGAGCCGCAGGCCGTCGATGAAGCGGCGCCCCGCCTCGCGCCCGCCCGCAAGCTCGAACCCGACGAGCCCGCCGCTGCCGCCCGCGAGGTAGCGGTCGGCCCGCTCCCGCTGCACGCCGGTCTGGAAGGCCGGGTGGATCACCCGGGCCACCTCGGGCCGCTTCGACAGGTAGGTGCCGACCTTGAGCGCGTTCTCGGCATGGCGCGCGATGCGCAGGGGAAGGGTCTCCAGCCCCTGGAGGATCTGGAACGCGTTGAAGGGCGAGAGCGCCGGTCCGAGGTCGCGCAGGAGCCTCACCCGGGCGCGCAACGCGTAGGCGATCGGCCCCAGCGCCTTCGCCTCCTCGACCCAGATCGCCCCATGGTAGCTCGGATCCGGCTGCGTGAGGGCGGGCTGGCGCTCCGGAACCGCCGCCCAGTCGAAGCGTCCGCCGTCGATGATCAGCCCGCCGATCGAGGTGCCGTGGCCGCCGATATACTTCGTGGTCGAGTAGACCACGACCGCCGCGCCGTGCGCGAAGGGCCGGGCGAGGAGCGGGGCGGCGGTGTTGTCGAGGATCAGCGGGATGCCGAGCGGCCGGCCGATCGCCGCCACCTCGGCGATGGGAAACACCGTGAGCTTCGGGTTGGGCAGGGTCTCGCCGTAATAGGCGCGGGTGCGGGCATCGGTGGCACGCCGAAAATTGTCCGGATCGGCCGGATCGACGAAGCGGACCTGGATGCCCTGCTCCTTCAGGGTGTTGGCGAAGAGGTTCCAGGTCCCGCCGTACAGGTCGGTGGCGCTCACCACGTTGTCGCCGGCCCGGGCGAGGTTCTGGATCGCCAGCGCCGAGGCGGCTTGGCCCGAGGCCACCGCGAGCGCCGCGGCTCCCCCTTCCAGCGCCGCCGCGCGCTGCTCCAGCACGTCGGTCGTGGGGTTCGTCACCCGCGTGTAGATGTTACCCAGTTCCCTGAGCGCGAAGAGGTTCGCGGCGTGGTCGGCGTCGCGGAACTGGTAGGAGGTGGTCTGGAAGATCGGCACCGCGACGGCACCGGTGGACGGGTCGGCCCGCCAGCCGGCGTGCAGGGCCAGGGTCTCGGGCCGCAGCCCGGCGGGATCGAGGGACTGGGATGCCATGACGGGGATCTCACTGAGAGTGGCGGAGCGGCGATGACGGGCCGCGGCAAGCCCTGAAACGCTCTCGCGGCAGCGCTCCGGTGTCAACGAGAATGTTCTTTTTAAAGAACATTCTTCGGAAGTCATCGGCGGCGTTATCCGGCAGGATGGCGATGAGATCCTTCTCTGCCGCTCGTTTCGCCTGTATAGAGCCTCATCCGGTCGTCGTGGCTACGCCGATACGTTCGCTTTGAAAAACGGTTCGGGAGCGCCGGCGCGCGCTTGCCAGCCGATCCTTTTTGTCTATCAAAATAATCGACTACTCGCCAGCGCGGCACCTGCCGCGCGCCACAGGGAGCATGGTCGATGTCTCAGACGCAGGCAGGGTGGGGGGCCGGGCCGAGCCCCCGCTACGACGAACTCGCCGAGCGCTTCCGCCCGGTCTTCCGGCGCATCCGCGAGTCGGCCGCCGCGCGCGACCGGGATCGCCGGCTGCCGCACGAGGAGATCGCGTGGCTGCGGGAAGCGGGCTTCACCACCCTGCGCCTCCCCCGCGCGCAGAACGGCCACGATGCAACGCTGCCGGAGCTCTTCAACCTCCTGATCGAACTCTCGGCGGCGGATTCGAACGTCACCAACGCGCTACGCGCACATTTCGGCTTCACCGAGGACGCCCTGAACTCCCGCTGGTCCGCGTGGCGCGAGGCCTGGATCGCCCGGATCGCCCGCGGCGAGACCGTGGGCAGCGGCGTCTCCGAGGCCGGTCCGGCCAAGGTCGGGTCCTTCGAGACGGTGCTGCGGCGCGACGGCACCGGCTGGCGGCTTCACGGCACCAAGTACTACACCACGGGCTCGCTGTTCGCGGACTGGATCCACCTCGCGGCCCAGGACGAGACCGGCGCGCCGGTGGGCGCCGCGGTGCCCCGGGGCGCGCCGGGCGTGGAGGTGCTCGACGACTGGGACGGGTTCGGGCAGGCGCTCACCGCGAGCGGCACCGTGCGCTTCACCGACGTCGCCCTGACGGCCGACCTCGTGAACCCGGATCCCGGCCGCTTCCGCTACGCGATGGCCTTCTTCCAGCTCGTCCACCTCGCGACGCTCGCCGGCATCGCGCGGGCCGCGGCCGAGGACGTCGCCCGCCTCGTCGGCGCCCGCCGCCGCGTCTACAGCCACGGCAACGCCGCGACGGTGGTGGAGGACCCGCAGGTGCTCCAGGTGGTCGGCCGCGTGCGGGGGGCCGCCTACGCGGCGGGCGTGATCGCGCTCAAGAACGCCGAGGCGCTGCAGCGGGTCTACGCGGCCGATGAGGCCGGCGACGCCGAGAGCGCGGAGGCGGCCGGCGCGATCGCGGATGTCGAGGTCAACCAATCGGTGACGGTGGTGACGAGCCTCGTCCTCGACGCCACGACGCTGCTCTTCGACGCGCTCGGCGCCTCCGCCACGGCGCGCTCGCTCGGCCTCGACCGCCACTGGCGCAACGCCCGCACCATCGCCTCGCACAACCCGCGCATCTACCGCGACCGCATCGTCGGGGATTTCGCGGTCAACGGCGCCGCCCCGCCCAAGCAGTACCGCGTCGGGCAGGGCTGAGTACCTTCAGGAGCCCGGGCCGCCTCACAGCGGCGGCCCGGGCTCGCATCCGCACAGGCGCGCTCACACGCCCGGCCACGCCGGCACGAACCCGGGGAGCTTGGTCTCGATGAAGGCCTTCACCTCGGGCGCCTTGAAGGTCTCGATGAACCGGCGCAGGCGCAGGTCGTCCTTGCGGTCCTGGCGTGCGACGAAGCGCAGGACGAATTGATCGTCCGCCGCGCGGTCCACGAGGAGGGCCGTGTTCGGGTCGCCGCCCGCGGCGAGCAGGTAGGTGAGGTTCACCATCGCGAGCGTCACGTCGTCGAGCGAGCGGTAGAGCTGCGCGGGATCGAGTTCGACGATGTCGAGTTTTTTCGGGTTGGCGACGATGTCGAACCGCGAGACGGACAATCCCTTGCCGGGCGCGAGCGTGATGAGCCCGGCCTTCTCCAGGAGGCGCAGGCCGCGCGCGCCGTTGAGCGGCTCGTTCGGGATCGCCACCGAGGCGCCCGCCGGCACCGCGTCGAGCGAACGGATTTTTTTGGAGAACAGGCCGATCGGGGCGATCAGCCCGACCGGATCGACCTGCACCAGCGTGGTGCCGCGGCGGGCGTTCTGGACCGCCAGGAAGGCGCCGTGCTGAAACAGGTTGGCGTCGAGATCGCCATTGCTCACCGCCTCGTTGGGCGTCACCCAGTCGGTGAACTCCACCACGTCCACGCGCTGCCCGCGCTCCTTGGCGAGACCGGCCGCGAACTGCACCACCTGCGCCACCGGGCCGGCCGTCACGCCGATCCGCACGGGCTTCTCGTCAGCGCGCAGGGACGATCCGAACCCCGCCAGGGCCACGAGAACACCAAACATCATCCGCCGCATGAGGCGCTCCAGAATCTTGAGGATGAGTGCGACACCGTCCAGCCACGCGCCGATTGCCAGTATTCCTGAGAATACGACCGCGCTCGCGGACGAGATCAAATTATTCATCACATGGGAAAACTGCCAAGATCAACAGAATGTATTGCTCTTTTCGAGGGCCGTGGACGGAATTTGTTCTCGATGGAGTTGTCCGGAGAGAACACAACGACGGGACCGCGATCGTGCGACGCGTCTCGGCAAGGGCGAGCGCCCGAACCTTCCCGCCGTCCGGGGAAGAAACTGCTTCATATCATCTTGGATGAGGACCAATATCCTCCGCACCGCATGGTATTCGCAAATCCTATTCATTGACCGGGCCGAACCGAGACCGTCATAGTGCGGCCTGATCTTCGCCGCGACGCGCCGGAGATCGGCTTCGCACCCTGCGGCGGCCCCCAGCAGCGAGCGCGCTCCTGCGGGCCGGCTGCGTAGGACAGGATCCCTCCTTCATGCCCGGCCTCGTCCGCGCCCTCGCCGGCGCCCTGCTGATCCTCGCCGCCGCGGCGGCGGCCGAGGCGCGCTCCCTGCGCGTCGGCTACCAGCGCTCCTCGACCCTGATCGCGCTCCTGCGCGAGGACGGCTCGCTGGAAGCGGCGCTGCGGCCGCTCGGCGTCGCGGTCTCGTGGCATGAATTCACCAGCGGCCTGCCGATCATGGAGGCGCTGAACGTTGGCCAGATCGACGTCTCGGCCGACGTCGCCGACACCGTTCCGGTCTTCGCCCAGGCCGCGCAGGCCCGGATCGTCTACCTGGCCGAGGAGGCGGCCTCGCCCGCCGCCCAGGCGATCCTCGTGCCCGCCGCCTCTCCGGCGCGCGCAGTGGCGGATCTCAAGGGCAAGCGGGTCGCGGTCACCAAGGGCGCGGGCAGCCACTACCTGTTGCTGGCCGCGCTCGCGGGCGAGGGCCTCTCGTTCAGGAGCATCAGCCCCGCCTACCTCACTCCTGCGGACGGTCGGGCGGCCCTGACCAGCGGCGGCGTCGAGGCCTGGGTCGCCTGGGATCCCTTCCTGTCGGCGGCGCAGGCGCAAGCCGGCGCCCGCATCCTGCGCGACGGCACCGGGCTCTCGCTCTACAAGCGCTACTACCTCGCCTCCGAGACCTTCGCGGCCCGGAACCCCGACGTGCTGGCCCTCCTGTTCGCCCGCCTGCGCGAGACCGGGAGCTGGACGAAGGCCAACCCGGACGAGGCCGCCGCCAAGCTCGCCGCGCTCTGGCGCCTCGACCCCGCGGTGGTCCGCCACGCCAACGACCGGCGCAGCTACCGGGTGCAGCCCGTGACCCGCGACGGTCTTGCCGAGCAGCAGACAATCGCCGATGCCTTCCTGGCCGAGGGGCTGCTGCCCCGGGCCGTGGACACCGCCGCCCTCGGCATCTGGGAGCCGCCGACCCGCTGACCCTTCACGGAGCCCCACCATGTCCGCCATCCCTCCGCGGCTCGCCCGCCGCGGCTTCCTCGCCGGTGCCCTCGGGTGGGGCGGAGGCGCCCTGGCCGGCGAGGCGCCGCTTCAGGTGCCGGTCTGGACGCGCGAGCAGGGCGCGCCGGTCGCGACGCCCGGCTACGGCCAGCCCTCGCCCTTCGAGCGCTTGGCGCGCAAGCCGCGCACGCCGCCGCCGTTTCCAGGCGCGGCGTCGAGCGGCACGCCCCTGCAACACCTGCACGGCATCGTCACGCCGAACGGCCTCCACTTCGAACGCCACCACGCGGGCGTGCCGGGGATCGATCCCGACCAGCACCGCCTCGTGGTGCACGGTCTGGTCGAGCGTCCGCTGATCCTGACCATGAACGACATCGTGCGACTTCCCGCACTGTCCCGGCTGCACTTCCTCGAATGTTCCGGCAACACGCCCGCCTGGCAGCGGGCGAACCCGAACTGGACCGTTCAGGACACCCACGGGCTCCTCAGCTGCGCCGAATGGACGGGCGTGCCGCTCGCCACCCTGCTCGACGAGGTGGGCCTGCGGCCCGGCGCGGCCTGGATCCTGGCCGAGGGGGCGGACGGGGCCGCCATGAGCCGCTCGATCCCTCTCGCGGCCGCCCTCGACGGGGCGATCCTGGCCTACGCGCAGAACGGCGAGCGGCTGCGGCCCGAGCAGGGTTATCCCCTGCGGCTGTTCCTGCCGGGACTCGAGGGCAATCTCAGCATCAAGTGGCTGCGGCGGCTCAAGGTCGGCGACCAGCCGTTCCAGACCCGCGAGGAAACCTCCAAGTACACCGACCTGATGCCGGACGGAACCGCGCGGCAGTTCAGCCTCGTCATGGAGGCGAAATCCGTCATCACCTCCCCCTCGGCCGGCCACCACTTGCGCGAGCCGGGTTTCTACGAGATCGCCGGGCTCGCGTGGTCGGGCCGCGGGCGGATCACGGCGGTCGACGTCTCCGCCGACGGCGGCGCGACGTGGCGGCCGGCCGTCCTGCAGGAACCGGTCCTGCCGCGCTGCCTCGTGCGCTTCCGCCTGCCCTGGGAGTGGGACGGCGGTCCGGCGCTGCTGCAGAGCCGCGCCACCGACGAGACGGGCTACCGTCAGCCGCCCCGCAACTCCCTGGTCGAGGCGCGGGGCGTGAACTCGCTCTACCACTACAACGGCATCTACGGCTGGCAGGTCGCCGCCGGCGGGAGCGTGCGGCATGTCGCTTAAGGGATTGCGGGCGGCGCTGCCGCTCTGCCTCGTGGCCGGACTGGCCGTGGCGGAGGAGGGGCTCGGGCCCCACCGTCTCGGCCGCCCGGCGGCTCTGGACGCGATCGCCGCGTGGGACATCGACGTACGGGCGGACGGGGCTGGCCTGCCGCACGGCCGCGGCAGCGTCGCGGAGGGCCGGGCTCTCTTCGCGGCGCGCTGCGCCGGCTGCCACGGCGCGGCGGGGGAGGGCGGCTCGGCCGACCGGCTGGTCGGCGGCCAGGGCACGCTCGCGAGTGCCAAGCCGGTCCGCACCGTCGGCAGCTTCTGGCCCTACGCCACGACCCTGTTCGACTACGTGCGCCGGGCGATGCCGTTCGACGCGCCGCAATCCCTTTCGGATCCCGAGGTCTACGCCGTCTCGGCCTACCTCCTGCACCTCAACGGGATCCTGCCCGCGGACGCGGACCTCGACGCGCAGAGCCTGCCGCAGGTCGCAATGCCGAACCGCACCGGCTTCGTCCCCGACGCCCGACCGGACGTGCCGCCGGGCCGGTAGCGCCTCGCCTCGTGCGGCACGGGCGCGGCCTGCCGGCGATCGGCCGACCCGTCCGCGTCCTGGCCGGGACGGTGGGATCAGCGAGCCATGCCCCAGCGCCGGACCGTCCCGCGTTCGAGCGCCGCGAAGACCACGTTCTCGACCGCGAGGCCGATGGCGATGACCAGGACGAGACCGGCGAAGACGCGGTCCGTGTAGAGTTCGTTGCGGTTCTGGAAGATGTACCAGCCCAGGCCGCCGCGACCCGAGGAGGCCCCGAAAACCAGCTCGGCGGCGATCAGGGTCCGCCACGCGAAGGCCCAGCCGATCTTCAGCCCCGACACGATGGCCGGCAGCGCCGCCGGGATCAGGATCTGCAGCACGTAGGCCGGGCCCTTGAGCCCGTAATTGCGCCCCGCCATGCGCAGGGTCTCCGGCACCCCCTGGAAGCCCGCGAAGGTGTTGAGCGCGAGCGGCCAGAGCACCGCGTGGATCAGGACGAAGACCAGGCTGCCGGTCCCCAGGCCGAACCAGAGCAGGGCCAGCGGCAGGAGGGCGATGGCCGGCAGCGGGTTGAACATCGCCGTCAGCGTCGAGAGCAGGTCGCGGCCGATCTGCGTCGAGACGGCGAGCGTGGTGAGCCCGAACGCCAGCACGATGCCGGCGAGGTAACCCTGCGCCAGCACGGTGAGCGAGATCCGCGCCCGGTCGAGCAGGTCGCCGCTCGCCAGCCCCTCGGTCAGGGCCGACAGGGTGGCGAGCACGCCCGGCAGAAGCAGGTCGTTGTCCTGCCAGCGCGCGAGCGCCTCCCAGGCGAGCGCGAGGGCGGCGAGGATCAGCGCCTTGCGCAGCCAGCCCAGCTGCCAGAGCCGGGCCGGCAGCGGCAGGGCGCGCACCACCGGTGCCTCGACGAAGGGCGGCAGAACGCGGTCGTATTCCGGCCGGACCGGGGGCTGGACGTGCTGGTTCATGCCACCGGCCCCGGTGCGGCGGAATCCGTGTCGAACAGCCGCTCGTGCAGGCGCCGCACGGCGGCCTGGAAGGCGTCGCCGCCGACGCTCGCCAGATCGAAGGCGTGGCTGTTGTACTCGCCGCGCACCCGGCCGGGATGCGGGGACAGCAGCGCCACCCGATTGCCGACCACCAGCGCCTCCTCGATGGAGTGGGTGACGAAGAGCAGGGTGAAGCGCACCTCGTCCCAGAGCGCCAGCAACTCCTCCTGCATCTTGCGGCGCGTCAGCGCGTCGAGGGCCGCGAAGGGCTCGTCCATCAGCAGCATCGTGGGCTGCATGGCGAGCGCCCGGGCGATGGCGACGCGCTGCTTCATGCCGCCCGAGAGCTGGTGCGGGTAGCTGTCGGCGAAGCGCGACAGGCCGACCTTGTCGATGTAGTGGCGCGCGCGGGCCTCGGCCTCCCGCCGGCCGAGCGTGCCCGAGGCCCGCAGCGGGAAGGCGACGTTCTGCGCCACCGTCTTCCAGGGCGGCAACTGGTCGAATTCCTGGAAGACGACGATGCGGTCCGGCCCGGGCTCGCGCACCGGCACGCCGTTCAGCGTGATCTCGCCCTCGACCGGAGCCAGGAAGCCGGCGACGGCCTTCAGCAGGGTGGACTTGCCGCAGCCCGAGGGGCCGAGGAGGACGAAGCGGTCCGCGGCGAACACGTCGAGGTTTACGCGGTGCGTCGCGCGGATCACGCGGTCCGGCGTCCGGTACTCCAGGCTGACCCCCGAGATTCGCAGGAGCGGCGGGGGTGGTTCCGCGGCGAGCGCGGGGGTAGGCGCCTCCCGGCTCCGCGCGGGCTCGCGCGCCGGGAGATCCCTCTGCCGCGCTGCGGCGGGGCCGGCGCGTTCGGCAACCAGCGTCATGCTCCCGCCTCAGCTGCCCGCGGCGATGCGCGGGTCGGCGAAGAAGTAGTCGGAGAGCGTCTTGGGCTCAGTCTTGATCGCGCCGACCCGGTGCATGAACTGCCCCAGCCCGAGCGTGTTCTGCGGCTCGATCTTGAACGATACCTCGGGATTGGTGATCACCTTGGTGAGGAGGGCGCGGTCGATCCGGCTACCGGTCGCCTTGATGTAGATGTCGGCCGCCCTCGCAGGATCGGCCGTGATGAACCGTGCCGCCTCGTCGAGCGCGTCGAGGAACGCCCGGTAGGTCCTGGGACTGGTCTTGTAGAAACTCTCGGTGGCGTAGAGCACGGTGGACGAGGCCGGACCGCCCTGGACGTCGTAGGAGTTCAGGACGATGCGGGCCTTCGGGTTCTCGGCCAGTTCCTGATCCTGGAAGGGCGGATTGCCGAAATGGCCGGTGATCTCCGTGCCGCCCTTGATGATGGCGGCAGCGGCCTCGGGATGCGGAACCGCGACGCTGATGCGGTCGAGCTTGGCGAATTCCTTGTCGCCCCAGAGCTTGGCGGAGGCCCATTGCAGGATGCGCGCCTGCACGGAGACGCCGACGGCCGGCAGCGCGATCCGGTCCTTGTCGGTGAAGTCGGCGATCGTCTTCACGGCCGGGTTGTTGGTGACGAGGTAGTAGGGGAAGTTCCCCAGCGACGCGACGCCCTTGACCGCCTGCCGGCCGCGGGTGCGGTCCCAGAGCGTGAAGAGCGGACCGACGCCCGCACTCGCGATGTCGATGCTGCCGGAGAGCAGCGCGTCGTTGACGGCCGCGCCGCCGGAGAGCTGCACGTACTCCACCGCGATGTCGAGACCCGCGGCCTTGCCGTGCTTCTCGATCAGCTTCTGGTCCTCGGCCACGTTCAGCAGCAGGTAGACGACGCCGAACTGCTTGGCGATACGCAGCCGGCCCTCCGCGGCCGCGGCCGGCCCGGCGGCGGCCGGCCCGGCGGCGGCCGTCAGGGCAAGGCCGCCGAGCAGGGCCGCAGCCTGTCTGCGCGAGAGCAGGTTGCCTCGCTTCGTCATCATCCACCCCTGTCTATGCCGCCGATGCGGCCCGGATGCGGGCCGCCGCAAGCCAGGACCATCCGATGTTGTGCGCCCCGCGTCAACGAGAACGTTCGTTTTAAAGAACGAACTTCGGGAGATTATCCATCTCGCTTGCGGTCGATGAGCGGAATTAACTTCCGACGCCCTGATCATGTCCCCTATCAGCACAGATGATCGCCGCGTGAATTCTGCGGGTAAATCGATCTTCTCCGAGCATCGTCCTTTTTAGAAAACACTTCGCTTGACCGGGCCGGCTGGCGCGCGATGCTGGCAGGCTCGCGCGGCGCGCCGCCCTTTGTCCCGCATCTGCGGATCCCGGCGAACGCGCCGCCGGTCGAGCGAAGCGAGGTTGCGGATGTCGGAGCCCGGGCGCCAGCTGGCGCTGAACCTGTTCATCTATCCCGGCGGTCACCACGAGGCGGCGTGGCGCTACGCGGCGTCCGAGCCGCACCGGGTCCTCGACATCACCTACTACCAGGAGCTGGCCCGGCGAGCCGAGGCCGCCGCCTTCGACGCGATCTTCTTCGCGGACGGGCCGGCGCTGCCCGAGAACATCCGCTACGCGTCGCGGGTGCGCTTCGAGCCGGTGACGTGGCTGACCGCAATCGCCGCCGTGACGAGCCGTATCGGCCTGATCGGCACGGCCTCCACCACCTACACCGAACCCTACAACCTCGCCCGGCTCTTCGCCTCGCTCGATCACATCAGCAACGGCCGGGCAGGCTGGAACATCGTCACCACCAGCGATGCCGGCGCGGCGCAGAATTTCGGACTGCCCGAGCACCCGCCGCACGCCGACCGCTACGAGCAGGCGCGCGAGTTCCTCGAAGTCGTGACGAAGCTCTGGGACAGCTGGGAGGACGGCGCTCTCGTCGCCGACCGCGAGAGCGGCCTCTTCGCCGACACCGACCGGATCCACCGCATCGATCACGCCGGGCGGCACTACCGCGTGCGCGGCCCGCTCGCCGTCCCGCGCTCGCCGCAGGGGCGGCCGGTCTACGTCCAGGCCGGCTCCTCGGAGGACGGCCGCTCCTTCGCGGCCCGGCACGCGGAGGCGATCTTCACCGCCCACCAGACCCTGGCGAGCGCCCAGGCCTTCTACGCCGACATCAAGGGGCGTGCAGCGGCCCTCGGCCGGCGGCCGGAGCACATCCGCATCCTGCCGGGCCTCAGCCCGTTCATCGGCGCGACGCAGGCCGAGGCCGACCGGCTGGAGGAGGAGATCGACGACCTGATCCAGCCGGCCGTGTCCCTGGAACAGCTCAGGCGCATTCTCGGCGTTGACCTCAGCGGCCACGATCTCGACGCCCCGTTTCCCCACCACCTGATCGATCAGGGCAGCCCCCAGGGGGTCGCCAGCCGCTTCCAGCTCGTGGCGGACATCGTCGCGCGCGAGAAGCCGACCTTGCGCGGCTTGATGCGGCGCCTCGCCGGCGCGCGCGGCCACTGGGTGCTGGCGGGCACGCCCGAGCGCATCGCCGACGCGATCCAGACTTGGTTCGAATCCGGCGCGGCCGACGGCTTCAACGTGATGCCGCCCTGGCTCACGGGCGGGTTCGACCTCTTCGTGGCCGAGGTGGTGCCGATCCTGCGCCGGCGCGGGCTTTTCCGCGAGGCCTATACGGGCCGGACCCTGCGCGACCATTACGGCCTGCCGCGGCCGGAGAGCGGCTATGCGGCGGCCCGCCGCCGGAGCGCCTGACGCCATGCCACTGCGGCTGAGGGTCGAGCTGCAGAGCGACGGCTCCTGGACCATCACCAGTCCGGACGCGCCGGGATGGTGCGTCCGCGGCATCACCCTGCACGACGCGTTCAGCCGGGTGGGAGAGGCGGTGCGCGACCTCGGACAACCCTTCCACGCCCTCATGCCGTCGCCCTGTTGAGCGGCATCATGCCTGCCGCCGGAACCCTCCGCCACCCGTCGGCCCATGCGCATGCGGCGGGATCGGATCGCCTTCATCGGCACTTGTCATGGAGCGCCGCCTCGCGCCGGACCGGCGCTCCCCTCGGGGGCGCGGCAACCGGGACACGGGCCGGGTTGGAGACGAACGGGATGCCGACGACCTTGCGGCCCGTCGCCGTGATCGGCGCGGGGTTCAGCGGAACCATGGCGGCCATTCACCTGAGCCGCATCATGCCCGAGCGTTCCGTGCTCCTGTGCGAGAAGGCCGACGCCTTCGCCCGCGGGCTGGCCTACGCCACCAGCAACACCGACCACCTGCTCAACGTGCGCGCCGCCAACATGAGCGCATTTCCGGATGAGCCCCGGCATTTCGAGCGATGGCTGGAGCGCTGCGGACTGGACGATCTGGCGAGCATCCGCACGACGCCGGCCGGCATGTTCGCCGCGCGCGGCCTCTACGGCCGCTATCTGACCGAACTCCTCGTCTCCACGCTGGCCGACGCCGATGGCGCCCCCCGCCTCATCCTGGAGAACGACGAGGCGGTGGACCTCACACCCTGCGACGACGGCTTCCGCCTCACCCTCGCGGGCGGGCGCACCCGCACGGTCGCCGGCGCCGTCCTGGCTTGCGGCAACCTGCGCAGCCCGCGCGGGCCGCGCAGCCGCTACGCGATCAGCCCCTGGGATCCGACGCCGCTCGCGGACCTGCCCGCCGATCGGCCGATCCTGATCATCGGCACCGGGCTGACGATGATCGACACGGTGGCGGCCCTGCGCCACCGGGGTTTCGCGGGGGCGATCATGGCCGTCTCCCGTCACGGCCTGCTGCCGCAGGCCCACGCCCCGGTCGTGCCGTGGCCGGTGCCGGACCTCCCCGCGGAGGCACGCCGCTCCGTGCCGACGATGCTACGGTTCCTCCGCGCAGAGGCCGCGCGGGCGAGCTCCGCGGGTGCCGACTGGCGCAGCGTCATCGACGCCCTGCGCGGGGTGAGCGTCGATCTCTGGCGGGGCCTTCCTCCGACCGAGCAGCGGCGCTTCCTGCGTCACGTCCGGTCTTTCTGGGACGTCCATCGCCACCGTATGGCGCCGCCCGCCGCCGAGTTCTGCGAGCGCGAGCGCG
The DNA here is from genome assembly GCF_046557895.1 of Methylobacterium oryzisoli. Lineage (NCBI taxonomy): Bacteria > Pseudomonadati > Pseudomonadota > Alphaproteobacteria > Hyphomicrobiales > Methylobacteriaceae > Methylobacterium > Methylobacterium oryzisoli. The sequence goes on from NZ_JBKIBX010000053.1 coordinate 26,609, forward strand.
GCGCGGGGCGGCTGACGGTGCTGCGTGCCCGGATCGACGCCATCGCCGATCGCTCCGGCTACGCCGAGGTCATGCTGCGCGGCCGCGGCGCCGCCGGCCCATCCCGCGTCGAGGCCCAGCGCATCATCGACGCCTCAGGCGTCGGCCGGGTCGCGGACACCGACGACCTGCTGCTGCGCCGCCTGATGGCGCACGGGCTGATTCAGCCGGACGCCCTTGGGCTCGGGCTCGCGGCAACGGACGACTTCACGCTGATCGACCAGCACGGCAGCGCCCATCGCCCGCTCTGGACGCTCGGTCCACTCCTGCGCGGCACCCTGTGGGAATGCACGGCTGTGCCGGACATCCGCGGCCATGCCGCGGAGCTGGCCCGGACGGTCGCCACCCGCTTGGCGCGCGCACCGGCCGTCCAGAGCGGGACCTTGGCGGTAGCGTGCAACCGCCAAGCGTGAGATCCGTGGAGGGCACCACCTTCACCCTCGACCTGCCGGAGATCGCGCCTCAACCGAATCAGGATCCGGCGAGCGGGCCTGAGACCGAAGCCTTTCCGATGGGCGACGGCCAGCGCGTGCTGGTGGTTGAAGACAGGTTAGGCGAGCGGCAGCTCGATCCGGCAACGCACCCCGTCCGCGCCCAGCACGTACTCGGTTCGGGCCTGCAGCGCATAGGCCAGCGCGCGTTCGATCAGCTCGCGACCGTAGCTGCGCCGTGTCGCGTTCTCCGACGGCACGGCCACGCCGCTCTCGATCCAGCTGAGCGACAAGCGTTTGTCACCATTCTCATCCTGGAGCTGCGTCCAAGTCACGGAGAGCCGGCCCGCCTCACCCTTCAGGGCGCGGTACTCGACGGCGTTGGTGGTCAGCTCGTGCAGCGCGAGCGCGAAGTTCTGCACCTGCTGTGACGTGAGCTGCACCTTCGGGCCGGCACCCGCCCACGCAGCGCCCAGCCAAGTGTCGCGAGACTCTGAAGCGGCTCCCGGTCGTCCTGGCGTTGCCGCACCGGCGTGCCGTATGCTGCGCCCCAAAGGGAGGACGGACATCATGCGGAACGCCAAGCGTGCGGCGCGGCTCGGAGCTGCGCTGCTCACGGTCGCACCCCTGCTCTGGTCGGGGCTCGCCCACGCCGTCGACGAGACGCCGATCCAGGAGGGCTTCTCGACCGAGCGGCTGGCGCGCATCGCGCCCGCCATCAAGCGGGAGATCGAGCAGGGAACGATCCCGGGCGCGGTGACGCTGATCGCCCGCAACGGCAAGGTCGTGCATTTCGAGGCGCACGGCTTCCTCGACTCGGCGAAGACGCGGCCGATGGACCGCAACGCCGTGTTTCGCGGCTTCTCGATGACCAAGCCGATCGTCTCCGTCGCCGCGATCGCGCTGATGGAGCAGGGCAGGCTCAGCCTGCGGGACCCGCTCGCGCAGTACTTCCCCGCGTTCAAGGACATGAAGGTCTACACCGAGGTGCGCGACGAGCGCGGCCGGACGAGCCGGGTCGCCGTCCCGGCGAAACGTCCGATCCTGATCTGGGATCTGATCCGGCACACCGCCGGCTTCACCTATGCGGGAACCGCCCCCTTTCCCGAGATGAAGGAGGCCTACGAGAAGGCCGATGTCGAAAGCCTCGACACCGATCTGTCCAACGAGGAGTTCGTCACGCGCCTCGCGGCGATCCCGCTCGCCTACGAGCCGGGAACGCGCTGGGAGTACTCGGTCGCCACGGACGTGCTCGGGCTCGTGGTCGAGAAAGTGGCGGGCAAGCGCCTCGACCTCCACTTGGAGGAAACGCTGTTCAAGCCTCTCGGCATGACCGAGACCAGCTTCCAGCTCAGGCCGGATCAAGCCTCCCGGTTCGCCGATGCCTACGACAGCGATCCGCTCAAGGTCGGGCTGTGGAAGCTCGCGCGCAGCGAGCAGGATCCCGGCAAGCGCTACGTTCACGGCGGGGCAGGCGCGGTCGTGACGGCGCGGGACTACTTCCGTTTCGCCCAGATGGTCGCGAATGGCGGCGAACTCGACGGCGTGCGCATCCTGTCGCGCGAATCGGTCGAGTTCATGCTGTCGAACCACCTCCAGGGCCTTGAGGGCTCGCCCTCGCCGACCACGGGCCCTGGCTACGGCTTCGGTCTCGGCTGGGGCGTGCGGCTCGACGAGGGCGGCGCCTGGGTCCCGGGCTCGAAGGGCGATGCGATGTGGGCGGGCGCGGGCGGCACGAGCTTCACGGTCGACCGCAAGGAGGGGATCGTGGGCATCTTCCTCTCGGCCGGACCCAGCACCCGCCAGAAGACGCGCTTCCTGTTCAAGAACCTGCTCTACGGCGCGCTGGTGGACCGGTAGCCGCCGATCCGGCGGCATGGCGGCTTGTTCAGGAGCGAGGGCCTCTTCGGTGTCAGTCTCTCGAGATGCCCTCGCCGCCCCCGCCTGGGGAGGATTTGCATCCTTCGGATGCTGTCATTCTTCAAGAATCATCTGTCGGTGGGCGAGGTGTTCATGCCGTCAAAGCCGTTGCCGATGCCGCGCGGGATCGCGGCTGCACCGAGGTCATCAGCACAGCCGCGCGCCGTAGCCGCCAGCCGCTCAGAAGTAGTGGCGGCGGTGGTGGTGATGGTGACCCCAGTGATGGCGGTGGCCCCATCCCCAATGGCGGTGATGATGGTGATGACCCCATCCCCAATGCCGCCGGTGATGGCCATATCCCCAGTGATGATGGTGGCGGTGCCTCCAGTACTGCACCTGCTGCAGCGTCCCGGGTTCAGCCTGCGCCGCCAAGCCGGCAGCTCCGCTGAGCGGTGACGCTTGCGCGCTCGAAGACAGGGTGGGTGCGACCTGGAGCGCGCTCATGAAGGCGAGCGCGGCCAACAGCGGCAATGATCGTCTGGTCATACTGGTCTCCCATAGCACCAATGGCCCGAAGCCTGTTCGGTGAATGCCGGACAGAGCCGGCGAGGGCGTCAGTGTTTGCTCCCGCACGGAGGAGGGATGCGCTTATCGCGCTCCACCAAAGCTGCGCTTGGTTTCCGTGTCTGAGATCATGACTTGCAAGATCGCAAGCCCGATGTCTTAAAGCGCACTTTGCGCGTCATAATCTGACCGAATGCTGAACGACGACTGGCTCAGGCGGGACCGGCCGGCGGAAGACGATCGCACGAAGCTTCACAGTGCCGAGGAGGCGCACTCCTGCGCCGGCCAGCCCTTGAGCCCAGCCTACGTTTCGCACTGCTCGGACGAAGCATCAGGAATCGTTGCAGCGGCCAGAATCATCTTCCGCCGAAGCGGATGCCGGGCTGTTGCAGACAATGCCGCAAGCTCAGAAACCTAGAGCAGCATCCGTTCCGACCTGAACGGATGCTGCCGAGCGCCCTGCGACAGCGATCTGGGGGGCTGCTCCGCCCAGGCGCTCCTGGCTGAGCGACAAGGGCAGAGTGATCACGAACCGGGCGCCCGCTCCTGTTTGGCTCGACAGCGCGATGTGGCCTTGCAGGCGCGAGGCGACGAGATTGAACACGATGTGCAGGCCGAGCCCCGTGCTGCCCTTGTCGCGGCGCGTGGTGAAGAACGGGTCGAACACCTTCGCCAGGTTTTCCGGCGCGATGCCGATACCGTCGTCCGTGACGATGATGCACAGATGATCGTCTCCCGAGCGCGACACCGTGAGATCGAGCACACCCGCTCGGCCATCTGGATAACCGTGCACGATGGCGTTGAGCGCCAGATTGCTGATCACCTGCGCCAGCGCGCCGGGATGGGAGTCGAGGACGATCCCGTCTTCACAGCGGATCCGCACCGCGTGGCCCTTGCGGCGCACGAGCGGCCCGAGCGTGCTCATCAGATCCTCAAGCCAGCCGCTCAGCTCGAAGGTCCGCCGCTCCTCGTTGGCTTGGTCGACCGCGACCTGTTTGAAGCTGTGCACGAGGTCGGCGGCCCGTGTCAGATTGGAGAACAGCAGCCGCATGCCTTCGCTCAGCCGGGACAGGCCTTGCGTGAGGTCCGACCGGCGCAGCTGCCCCGATTCGACGGCGCGCCGGAGCTGCTTCAGGTCACCTTCGGCCGTCGTCGAGATGGTCAGCGCCAAGCCGATCGGTGTGTTGATCTCGTGCGCAACCCCTGCCACGAGCTGACCGAGGGCCGCCAGCTTCTCGGCTTGCACGAGATGGGCCTGCGCCTCGCGCAACTCGGACAGGGCCGCCTCTGAGCGCTCCTTCTCCCGCCGCAGCGCCTCCTCTGTCTGGAATTGGCGCCGCGCCCGCACCTCCCGCGCGCCGACGGCGTAGAGCGAGAGTGCGTAGGCCATGCCGATCTCGAAGTTGTTCACGAAGCGCATGCCCGCCCGCTCATGCTCCGCGAAGGACTCGCACACGGCGAAGCAGAGCCACGTCAGGCCGCAGAAGGCGGCGAGCGAGGGCAGTCGCAGCGGCAGCAGTGTCGAGACGAACAGGATGACGATGATCATGCCCGCGGCGGCATGGTCGAAGCCGGGTCCCAGCCGCAGGTAGATCAGGCTGAGCACGCAGCCGGGCACGACGCAGTAGCCGAGGTAGATCGCCTCGGCCCAGCGCCGCGCGGCGGGCCAGCTCAGCGCCACGGTGGCCGGCAGGAGCACGACGACTGCGACGGCGAGGCGAAGGAACAGAGTGTCGATCCAGTGCGCCGGGTCGAGGATCCAATCCCAGACGGCGAAGGCGCAGTAGATGAATGCGCCGAGCAGCATCGCCGCCCGCGTGCGGGGCAGGTCGTCGAGTGTGAAGCGCGCCACGAAGGCGCGCTCGTCTGTGGGATCTTCGAAGCGCAGGCCGAGCCTGCTCAGGAGGTTGCGCATCAGGAAGAGTGAGAGCGGCGGAGCGCTCCTCCTACCCGCTGCCGCCTCGGGATGCACGCCGTTCAACCATCAGCAATGCGCCACTTTCGGGCCTTCAGCCGAGGCCGCCGGAATGGCTGCTCAAACCCCGACAGCAGACCTTCGGTCTCGGCGATTACCGCTCTCGGACGACGATTGCGTCAGAGCGGCGTAGGGAACCAGCTCACGGTATATCGCCCGCAACTCATGCTTTCGGCGCGGCCGAGCCCAGCCTCCCCAATGCCCGGCGGGCGAGCGCCCGGTCGACGAAGCCGAGACGGTCCTGCCCCCAGAACAGCTCGCCGTCGAGCACCATCGTGGGCGATCCGAACACGCCGAGGCGCTCTGCCTCCCGGCCGTTCTCACGGTACTCCGCCTGGACACGGTCGCTGCCCTCGGCCGCGAGCAGGGCGGCGCCCGGCAACCCGTTCTCGTCGGCGATCGCCTGTCGCACGCCTGGGTCAGCGATATCGCGCTCCTCCGCCCACAGGGCGCGCAGGATCGCGTGCGAGAGGCGGAATGCGTCGAGGCCGGCCTGCTGGGCAGCAATGACCATGTAGCCGGCGGGCTTGTTCCATCCCTCGGGCGGGTTCTCCCTCGGGTAGTGGCGCGGGGCCACGTTGAGAGGCAGCCCGAGGTAGTCGCGCCATCGCGCGAGTTCGACGGCATGATAATCGCGTCGCGGCTGCGGCCGGGTCCGGATCGGGACGCCCCCGGTCCGCGGCACCACCGCTTGGAAGTCGAACGGCTTCAGCACCAGCCGGGCGCGGTGGCGGCGCACGATGTCCTGGAGCCGCGCGCCCCCGAGATAGGCCCAGGGCGACGACAGGCTGTAGAAGCAGGACAACTCGGGCATGGGGTGCCTCCGGGACGGATCGGGCATGGATATCCACCACGACGACGCGGCCGTGAAGGGACCGGACGGCTCTCGCTTGGCCGACCTGGGCTTGGAGACCTTGGCGGCCGAGGTGCGGCGCGACCTCGCGCGCCTCAACCACCCGCCGGCGGCCTGGACGCTCCCGGCCGAGGGGCCTGACGGGCGGCCCACCCTAGACGTGCTGGTGGTCGGCGCCGGCATGTGCGGGCAGACCGCCGCCTTCGCGCTCCTGCGGGAGGGCGTCTCCAACATCCGGGTGGTCGACCGGGCCCCGCGAGGGGCGGAGGGGCCGTGGGGCACCTTCGCCCGCATGGAGACCCTGCGCTCGCCCAAGCACCTGACGGGGCCGGATCTCGGGATCCCGTCCCTGACCTTCCGGGCTTGGTGGGAGGCGCAAGCCGACGAGGTCGGGTGGCGCGACCTCTACAAGATTCCGCGCCTCGATTGGCTGCGCTACCTGCTCTGGGTGCGGGACACTGCGGGCATCCCGGTGGAGAACGACACCGCGCTGGAACGGCTGTGGCCGGCGGGCGGGCTCGTCGGCGCCGCCCTCTTGGGGCCGGCGGGACCCGAGACGGTCCACGCCCGCAAGGTGGTGCTGGCCTGCGGCCGGGACGGCTCGGGCGGGCGGCGGATGCCGGCCTACGGCGCCGACAGGTCCGGCCGGCTGTTCCACTCCTCCGACCCGATCGACTTCGCGCGCTTCCGCGGCGGCCGGGTGGCGGTGCTCGGCGCCTCGGCCTCCGCGGTCGACAACGCCGCCGCCGCTCTGGAGGCCGGCGTCTCCGCGGTGACCCTGTTCGTGCGCCGGCGCCACTTCCCGCAGGTGAACAAGTCCAAGTGGGCCTCCTTCCCGGGCTTCCTGCGCGGCTACGCCGCCCTCGACGACCGGCAGCGCTGGCTGATCACGACCTACATGATGGCGGAGGGCACGCCGCCGCCGCACGAATCGGTCCTGCGCTGCACCCGCCACCCGGGCTTCGCCATCCGCTTCGGCGAGGGCTGGACGGGCGTCTCCGAGGCGCCGGACGGGCTGGTGGTCGAGACGGCGCGCGGCCGCTACCCGGTCGACGCCGCCGTGGTGGCGGCGGGCTTCGAGGTCGACCTCGTGCGGCGCGCCGAACTGGCGGCGTTCCGGGACGCGATCCTCACCTGGGGGGAGCGGGTGTCTGCGGCCGAGGCCGCCGCGCACACGGAGGCGGCGAGCTTCCCCTATCTCGGCGACGGCATGCAGCTCCTGGAGCGGGAGCCCGGCGCCTGCCCAGACCTCAACCGGCTCCACGTCTTCAACTGGGGCGTCACCCTGAGCCATGGGGCGCTCGCTGGCGATATCCCGGGTCTCGGCATCGGGGCGACGCGACTGGCTCATGCCCTCGTGCGCGACCTGTTCGCGGCGGATGCCGACCGCTACGTCGAGCGGATGCGGGCGCACGAGGACAACGAGCTCGGGCCGACCGGGTTCTTCGTGCCGCTGGGGGAGCGGTAGGGCCGCATCCCGTGCGTCACAATCGTCGCGGACGGATCCTCATTCCTCCGGCCCCACGACCGACAGCCGCGCCCCGTGGCTCAGACCCACGTCGAGGTCGCCCGCCGCGCGCGCGGTCCGGAACACCACCGCGAACGGCCCTTCGCCGCGTTCCGCGAGCGCCCGGGCGAGCGCGCCCTCGGCGCCAACCGGGCTCGCCAGGGTGACGGTGGTGCCGCCGCCGAGAGGGAGCATCGCCGTGCGGGCGGGGGTGCCCGCCACCTCTGCGTCGCGGATCGGGGCGTCGGCGCTTGTGCCCAGCAAGGCCGCGTAGCGCGCCCGTGAGGCTTCGATGTCGCGGACCGCCACAGTGAGGCGCGCGATCCCGGTGACGCCATTCGCGTGGCGGCGCACGTCGCCCTCCTGCACCCTCAGGGCCCGGGGCGTGACGTCGCCGCACAGGAACGGCACGTCGGAGCCGGGCGCCCGGGCGGTCTTCCAGTCGAGGCGCGCCCCGTCCGGCCGGTGGCGGCCGCCGGGCACCGGGTCTGCGATGTCGAGCCCGCGGGCTTGCGCCGCCGCCACGTCCGCCTCGATGGCGCCGGGCAGGAGCGCGTGGTCGAGGAAGCCCTCGCCGGCCCGGTGGTAGACCTCGGACCAGCGGTTCCTCGGATCCGGGCGCTTGAAGGCGATCAACTCCAGGTACGAGCCGTCCTGCATCACCACCAGCACGTTGTGGGTGATGCCGTTCTGGTGCTCGCCGCCGCGGATCACCGTGAAGCCGAGCGCCGCGTAATCGGCGAAGGCTCTGTCGAGGTCGGCGACCGCGATGACGACATGGTCGAGGGTGAGCGGCATGGCGAGACCTCCTGGGGGATTTTTCTAGGCGGTGGGCACGGGGGCGTCGCGGCCTTGCGGCCGGCCCGGGATCCAGGCCCGGCCTGGCACGGCCTCCAGGAGCGCGCGGGTGTAGGCGGCCTGCGGGTCGCCGAAGACCGCGGCGGTCGGGCCGGCCTCGACCACGGCGCCGTCCTTCATCACGGCGATCGCGTCGCAGATCTGGCCCGCCACCCGCAGGTCGTGGGTGATGAACAGCATCGACAGGCCGAGGCGCGCGCGCAGGGAATCGAGCAGGGCCAGCACCTGCGCCTGGACCGAGACGTCTAGCGCCGAGACCGGCTCGTCGGCCACCAGCACCTCAGGTTGGAGCGCGAGCGCCAGGGCGAGCCCGATGCGCTGGCGCTGCCCGCCGGAGAACTCGTGCGGGAAGCGGTCCATCGCCGCCGGGTCGAGCCCGACGAGCCCGAACAGCTCCCGCGCCCGCGCGAGCGCCGCCGACCGGGACAGACCCTGGAGCATCGGCCCCTGCGCCACGAGGTCCCCGGCTCGGCGCCGCGGGTTGAGGGAGGCGAAGGGGTCTTGGAACACCATCTGGACGCGCCGCGCCTCGGCGCGCATCGCCCGGCGGGAGAGCGTGGCGAGGTCGGTGCCGCCCAGCCGAATCGCGCCGGAATCCGGGTCGAGCAGGCGCACGACGCAGCGCGCCAGGGTCGACTTGCCCGAGCCGCTCTCGCCCACGATGCCGAGGGTCGTGCCCCGCGGCAGGGCGAGACTCACGTCCCGCACCGCGTGGGTCACCCGTCGGCGCCCCGGCAGCAGGCCCCCGTTGCGGTAGGTCTTCGAGACCCCCGCGAGGGTCAGGATCGGCGGCTCGCGCTCCGCCTCACGCGGCGCCCGCGGTGCGAGGGGCGGCACCGCCGCAATAAGCGCCCGCGTGTAGGGCTCGCGCGGCCGGTTGAGCACCGCCTCGGCCGGACCCGCCTCGACGAGGCGCCCCGCCTGCATCACGGCGACCCGATCGGCGATTTCGGCCACCACCCCGAAATCGTGGGTGATGAACAGGACCCCCATACCGCGCCGGCGCTGGATGTCTCGGATGAGCGCCAGGATGCGCCCCTGCGTGGTCACGTCGAGGGCGGTGGTCGGCTCGTCGGCGATGAGCAGGGCCGGCTCCAGGGCCAGCGCCATCGCGATCATCACCCGCTGGCGCTGGCCGCCCGACAATTCGTGCGGGTAGGCCCGGAGCGCCGCCTCGGGGTCGGGCAGGCGCACCTCGGCGAGGAGCGCCAGGGTGCGGGCCCGGATCTCCTGACGACCGAGCGGCGTGTGGATGCGGAAGACCTCGGCGACCTGATCGCCCGCCCGGCGCAGGGGGTTGAGCGCCGTCATCGGCTCTTGGAAGATCATGCCGATCCCGACCCCCCGGATGCGCCGAATCTCGGGCTCGGGCGCCGCCAGGAGGTCGCGTCCGCGGAAGACGACGCGGCCGCGCTCGGGCGTGACACCCGGAGGCAGTAAGCGCATCACCGTGTTGGCGAGCACCGTCTTGCCCGAGCCGCTCTCCCCCACCACGCACAGGATCTCGTCGGCCGCCAGACTCAGGCTGACGCCCGCCAGGGCGTGGGTCCGGTCGGCGCCGGGCGGCAGCCGCACCGAGAGGTCGTCCACCGCGAGGAGCGGGGTCGTCGGGACGGGGGAGTTCACGGCGCAGCCTTGAGCGGGGTCGATCCGCGCAGGCGCGGGTTGTCCGTCGTCAGATGATTTGAGACAGGCTGCGGGCCTCAGGAACGGAGGCTCTGGTCCACCTGGGTTGAG
>NZ_JBKIBX010000054.1:0-36024 GCF_046557895.1 Methylobacterium oryzisoli
TGCGCAGCTTCCACCGGCGGCTCTCGCCGCATAGGGTTTAAATCGGTGTCTCACAAACCGCGGGCGGTACAATGTGCCGCCGTTTCCTGATCTCACCCCCCTACGGTGGTCTCGTCGACGACGGTCACGGCGGTGAGCCACGACTTGAAAGATGTTAGTTCTAAATCCGCGGATTTCAGATCAAATTTGATTTTCTCGAAAACACTCATTTATACTTGAGCAAATGAATGGTCAACGATCGAGAGAATTTCTGACTTATTATTTGAGGAATGTCGGCATCAAAGTACACGCTTGCTCCCGAAGCGGGACACGAACCGACCATCACTGGTCGCCTTTGTCGTCGCCGGATGTTCGATCTCATCGCTCGAGAACAAGCGCTTCAAGGCCATCTTCTCGGCCGGAGGAAGCAACGCGAGCTGTGCGGCCGCCGAGTAGCTGACTTCGAACTTACCTGCGCTCATGATGCCATCCTCATAGCACGTACAGAGGGCTTCCGCGAGCGTCATGCCATGGTTTCGTCCCCGTTCCCAACAACCCTCCGCCTTGCTCCACGAGCCTCCCGCTCGTCTGAGCATTCGGTCTACGAACGGCGGGCCGAACGAACGCTCGCTCCGCCGCTCGTCATGCGTCCTGAGAGCGGCCGGCAGGAAAGCCGCGGACCGCGCCGCTACTTCCCGAGCTCCTGCGCCATCTTCAGGTGCTGGGCGAGCGCCGGTTCGGTCTTGCCGGCCCAGGCCTTCAGCTCCTCGTTGTCGCCGCCCTTGGCGTAGCGCTGGAACAGGTCGACCGCGTCCTTGTGCGCCTTCACCTGATCGCTCTGGTACTGCTTGGTGAAGTCGTCGCCGTTGAGGCTCTTGAGCTTGTCGAGCTTGCTCTGATGGGTCGAGTCGAGGGCGGTGGGAAGCTCCGCCTTGACCTTGCCGGACTCGACCAGGGCTTTCAGCTCGCTCGACGTGCGGCCGTGATCCTGCAGCATCTGCGTGGCGAATTGCTTGGTCGCCGCGTCGGCCCGCTCCGCGGCGAGCTGGCTCGACTGCATCTCGAACATGTCGCTGATGACCGCTTCCTTGACGAAGTCGGCCGTGGACGGGCTCACGCCCATCAGCGTGTTGAGCCCGCTGCGCTCGCCGAGCGACTGCGCGAGGGCCGGACTGGCGAGCAGCAGGCCCATGACGACGAAGGCATGACGAACCATCGTGATCTCCCTTGCGGTGCCTCACCGGTGCAGGCCGGGAGTATCCAAGGCAACCGGGGCTCGCGGACCGGGTTCCTGTCCGGGTGCCTGTCCGGGTTCTTGGGCAGGGAGCGATGGGGCCGGTGGGAGGAAGCCGGTCCTCAGCCCGCGCAGGGCGTCTCGGCCGCGAGCACGCGGCGCACGCTCGCGCGCATGTCGGCGAGCGTGAAGGGCTTGGTCAGAACGTCCGAGACGATGGCGTCGAGCCCGCGGGCGCGCTCGCGCTGGTCCGCGAAGCCGGTCATCAGCATGATGGCGAGGCCCGGATAGTCGCGCTTGGCGGCGAGCGCCAGGGCGATGCCGTCCATCAGCGGCATGCGGATGTCGGTGAGCATCAGGTCGAAGGCGCCCTCGGCCTCGGCCAGGCGGTCGAGCCCGTCGCTGCCGTCGATGGCCGTGACCACCGCGTGGCCGTCCATCTCCAGGCCCCGCTTGAGAAAGCCCCGGATCGATTCCTCGTCGTCGACCAGAAGGATGTGCGCCATGCCCTTCGACTCTTCGCCGTCTCCGGCCCGACTCCCCGCCGATGATGCGACAAGCACCGGCGACGGCCTAGGTTCCTGAGGACACAGGCAGCGATTACTTGCGGTCGAACAGGTCGGGCTCCCCGTCTCCATAATCGACCAGTCCGACGAAGGGCAACTGCCGGAAGGCATGTGCGACATCCATGCCGTAGCCCACCACGAACACGTCCGGGCAGACGAAGCCGACGAAATCCGCGTCGATGGTCACGGCGCGCTTGCCCGGTTTCTCCAGGAGGACGGTGGTGAGCACCCGGCGGGCGCCGCGGGCCATCAGCAGGTCCTTGGCGTAGACCAGGGTGCGGCCGGATTCAAGGATGTCGTCGATCAGCAGCACGTCGCGCCCGCGCACCTCGCTCTCGACGTCGCGCAGGATCGCGACCTGGCCGGAGGAGACCGTCGCGGCCCGGTAGCTCGACAGGTGGATGAACTCGACCTGGGGGCTCAAGCCCGCCCGGTGCAGCGCCCGGATCAGGTCCGCCGCGAACATGAAGCTGCCCTTGAGGACCGCGACCACGAGCAGGTCCTTGGGCGACTGGTCCGCGATGGCGCGCGCCATCTCCTCGTTGCGCTGCGCGATGGAGGCCTCGTCGAAGAGGACGCGGACGCGGGGAGTCGGGGAACTCGGGGTGGCGGAACTCATCGGACCTCGGTCGAAGCGGCGGGGGTGGCGTTCAGGCTGACCGCAGATGGGCCGCTGTCAACCGCGGCAAAGCGCACGAGCACCCGGCGGCCCTTGGCGGGGGGCGCCGCGAGCTCCGCCCGGAACCGGGCGCTCTCCTCGGGTTCGAGCCGGGCGCGGGGCGCCTCCGCGGTCCAGCGGTAGATCACGCGGTCGTGCTCGTCGCGGATCTCGAGGGCGAGCGGCGGCACCGTGCGGGGGTGCGGGGAGGCGCTCACCACGTCGCCCTCCACCACGAGCCGGCCGCCCTCCGGCCCGTCCGGCGCCTGGAACGCCACCACGTCCCGCAGGCCGAGGCCGCGCAGGTTCACCGGCAGGCCGAGCCCCGCATAGAGCCGCGCGGTCTGGGGGGCGGCCCGCACCACGGTCTCCCGAGCGACGAGCGCCGCCGCCGGGAGGGCGGCGAGCAGCGCGAGGCCGAGCGCGAGGCCGGTCCGGGCGGGCAGCCGCGGGCGGAACCGCGGCCGTGCCGCGGCGGGCGGCACCGGCACCGGCGCGTCGACGGCGGTGAACACCGCCTCGCCGGAGGGCGCGAGATCGGGCACGAGATCGGGCAGCGGCTCGGCGGCGGGTTCGGGCTCGGCCGGGCGGGCGACGAACCAGCGCTCCCGGCAGGCGGCGCAGCGCACCGTGCGGCCCTCGGGGCCGATCCGCTCCGGATCGAGCGTGTACTCGCTGGCGCAGGACGGACAGACGATGAGCATGGCGAATCACCTCGGGTGACGCCGGCGGGCCGTCGCTCCACTCCTCTCGCGACAGCGTTAATGCGTGGTAAACCGAAGCGCCGGGCCGCAACGCCCGCGCAAGATCCGGGCGTCAGGATCCCCAGCGAGCAACGAGGAGCGCATGGCGGCGGGAACGTATCGGGTGACGGGGGAGAGCCTTCTGTCGGGGATGGAGGAGCCCGTCGTCCGGTTCGAGAACGTGGGCATGCGCTACGGCGTGGGGCCGGAGGTGCTGAGCGACATCAGCTTCACGATCGCCCCGCACTCGTTCCAGTTCCTCACCGGGCCGTCGGGGGCGGGCAAGACCACGCTGCTGCGCCTGATCCTGCTCTCGGCGCGCCCCAGCCGCGGCCTCGTCTCGGTGTTCGGCGAGGAGGTGAGCGGCATCTCCAGCAACGCGCTCACGGGCCTGCGGCGGCGCATGGGCGTGGTCTTCCAGGATTTCCGCCTGCTCGACCACCTCACCACCTACGAGAACGTGGCGCTGCCGCTGCGCGTCCAGGGCCGGGCCGAGACGAGCTACCGGGCCGAGGTGGTGGAACTCCTGCGCTGGGTGGGCCTGGGCGAGCGCATGCACGTGCTGCCGCCGCTCCTGTCGGGCGGCGAGAAGCAGCGCGCCGCCATCGCCCGCGCGCTGATCGCCCGGCCCGAACTGCTCCTGGCCGACGAGCCCACCGGCAACGTCGACCCGCAGCTCGGCCGCCGCCTCCTGCGCCTGTTCATCGAACTCAACCGGCTTGGAACATCCGTGCTGATCGCAACCCACGATTTCGCCCTCATGGATCTGGTCGACGCCCGCCGCCTCGTCCTGGGCGACCGGCGCCTGCGGATCGAGGAATGACGGGGATGTCCGAGGAGGCGGCCGGGCGGACGCCGCCCGCGGCCGACCTGTCGGCGCCCCTGCGCCGCAACGCCCCGCTGGTGCCCACCGACGGCAGCGCGAGCCGGGCACTCGCCGCCGTGATCGCGATCCTGACCTTCCTGGCGGCCCTGTGCGCGGGCGCCGCCGAGATCGTGGCGTCGAGCGCGGTGCAGTGGCAGGGCGCGGTGGCCAACGAGGTGACGATCCAGATCCGGCCGAGTCCCGGCCGCGACCCGGAGGCCGACGCGACCGCGGCGGCGGCGCTCGCCCGCGAGGCGCCCGGCATCGCCGAGACGCGGACGCTCTCGAAGACGGAGTCCGAGCGTCTGCTGGAGCCCTGGCTCGGCACCGGGCTCGACCTCGGAGACCTGCCGGTGCCCCGCCTCATCACGGTGCGGCTGGCCGGCAGCCCCGCCGCCGACCTGCCCGCCCTGCGCCGGCGCCTGACCGAGGCGCTGCCCGGCGTGGCGAGCCTCGACGACCACGCCCTGTGGATCTCGCGCCTCTCGACGATGGCGAACACCTTCGTGGGAATCGGGGTGGGCGTGGTGGCGCTGGTGCTGCTCGCCACGGGCCTCGCCGTGACCTTCGCGACGCGCGGCGCGATGGCGGGCAACCGCGAGGTGGTGGAGGTGCTGCATTTCGTGGGCGCCGACGACGACTTCATCGCCCGCGAGTTCCAGCGGCGCTTCTTCCGCCTCGGCCTGCGGGGCGGGGCGATCGGCGCGGGCGCGGCGCTCGCGGCGCTGGCGCTCGCCGCCGGGCTCGCCCGGCTCTGGCGCGCGAGCCCGGCGGGCGACGAGATCGAGGCCCTGTTCGGCGGCTTCGAGATCGGCTGGCGGGGCTATGCCAGCGTGGTGCTGATCGGCGTCGTCGCCTCGATCGTCACCGGCATCGTCTCGCGCGTCACGGTGCGCCGCTTCCTCGACTGAGCGAACTGCCGCAGGGGGAATGCGTTGTCACCCGTGACCATCTCATCGGCCACGTCGTTGTGCAGGGGCTGCCGCCGCAGCCGGCATTGCCTCCGGTCCGCCGCAATCGGCACTATGGTCGAGCCGTTGGGGCGGCCTCGCGGATGAAGCGTAGGATGAAGGCGCGCAACGCCGATGTGGTCGGGTGGAGCTGGGCCGGGTCGGCACCGGCCGGCCGGCCGCCGTCGCGCCCCTGGCGGCGGCTCGCCGTCGTGCTCGTCTCCCTCGGTTTCGCGGGCGGGGCCGCCCTCGGCCTCGGCTTCCTGGCCTTCGTGGCCGGCGTCGCCCGCAGCGAGCGCCTTCCGGGCGCCCGGGCCGACGCCATCGTGGCCCTGACGGGCGGGGCCCAGCGCATCGGCGACGCGATCGATCTCCTGGCCGCCGGCTACGGCCGGCGCCTCCTCATCACCGGCGTCAACGAGCGCACGAGCCGCGACGAGATCGCCCGTCTCAACCCCGGCCAGCAGCACCTGATCGCCTGCTGCGTCGACCTCGACTACCGGGCGCGCAACACCATCGGCAACGCCATCGAGACCCGGCGCTGGATGCGCGAGCACGGCTTCCGCACCGTCGCGGTGGTGACCTCGAACTACCACATGCCGCGCACGCTGGTGGAACTCGACCACGCGCTGGCGGAGAGCGACCGGGTGGTGCCCCACCCGGTGGTCCATGACGGGTTCGACCTGGACACGTGGTGGCGCCACCCGTCCTCCGCCCGGCTCCTCGCCTCGGAATACGTGAAGTTCCTGGTGGCGTGGGTCCGCACGCGCTTCGAGAGCGACCCGGAGAGTTCGCGCGCCGCCATCCTGATGAGCCGCGGCCGCCCCGTGAAGGTGGTGGCCGAGCCGCTGATGCGCTGAGGAGCCCCTCACACCAACGCCGCGTGATCCCGCCGGGATGGCGGATTGGGGCTTCGCTCGAGCGTGCTGAGCCTGCAACCGCGCCGCGCCGGCTTGCTGATCCAAGCTCCGCCTTGATCAAGCGGAAACGGTGTCAGCGGCAGCGGCTGCGCACCAGGGCTGCGAATTCGCGCTCGGAGCCCTGGACCTGGGCCAGGCGCTCGCTGCGCTCCGCGCCGGTCAGGCAGCGCCCGTACACCACCGCCGCGCGCCGCATCGTGTCGACGTGCTGGCGCCAGCCGCGGCAGCGGTCCGCCTCGCTGTCGCCCAGGCTCTCCAGGCGTTCGATCGCCATCTTCTGCGAGGATTGCGCGACCAGAAGGTCGCGGGCGCAGGTGCCGTCGGTGGCCCGTGCGGCGGGCGGCAGCATCAGCAGGAGGGCGGCGAGGAGGAGCGGCCGGGGCATCGCGCGGTCAGGCGGCCTGCGGCGCGGGGGAGTGGGTCAGGAGCGCGTAGAGCGCGTCGCCGTCGCGGGCCGCCCGGATGCGGTCGATGATGCCGGGTTCGCGCAGCACCCGTGCCACCCGGGCGAGCGCCTTCAGGTGATCCGCGCCCGCCCCCTCGGGGGCGAGCAGCAGGAAGGCGATGTCCACCGGCTGGCCGTCCAGCGCCTCGAAATCCACCGGGCGCTCCAGGCGCGCCACGAGGCCGAAGAGCTGCGTCAGGCCCGCCAGCTTGCCGTGCGGGATCGCCACGCCCTCGCCGATGCCGGTGGAGCCCAGGCGCTCGCGCTGCAGCAGGGTCTCGAAGATCTCGCGCTCGTCGAGACCCGGCAGGTGCTTGGCGGCGTGATGGGCGAGTTCCTGCAGGACCTGCTTCTTGCCCTGCGCGCGCAGCGCCGGGAGGACGGCCTCCGGCTTGAGGAATTCCAGCAATGGCATCGGGACCGCTGCCTCATCGACGGGACGGTAGGCGCCCGTTCCCTCTCCAGGACCGGAGGCAAGCCGTGGGCCGGTTCAGCCCGCTCACGGTGTGCCGCGTTCCGGCGGATCGATCCAGCCGATCGCGCCGTCCGTCCGACGATATACGACGTTGACCCGCTCGGTTCCAGCGTGAACGAAGACGAGCACGGGGGCGCCGGTCATGTCGAGCTCCACCACCGCCTCGCTCACCGAGCGGCGGTGCAGGGTGCGGGTGCTCTCGGCGATCACCGGCGGGTGGGTGCCGGTATCCTCATCGGGCGTCTCGAACACCGAGTAGGCGGCCTCCAGGGCGGCGGCTTCCGGCTCGCCGCGGCGGGCCGGGCCGTTGGCGCCGGCGGCGTGGGTCTTCAGGCGGTGCTTGTAGCGGCGCAGGCGCCGCTCGATGCGGTCCGCGGTCTGCTCGAAGCTCGCATGAGGGTCGTGGGCGCTGGCGGACGCCTCCAGGGTGATGCCGGAGGTGAGGTGCAGCACGCAATCGGTGCGGTAGGCCCCGCCGTCCCGGCCGATCGCCACATGGCCCGAATAGGCGCCGTCGAAGTACTTGGCGAGGGTGGCGGCCATCCGCTCCTCCACCCGGGACCGGAGTGCCTCCCCCAGATCGACGCCGCGACCCGACACGCGCAATCCTGCCATGAACATCCCTCCGGCCATTCTCACGCCGGCCCCACGGATGGCGTCCGCCTCGGGGCCGATGCTTGAAGAGCTAAGAATCGGAAGCCGCGAAGTCAACGCAGGGCGGGCGACGCAGCGGCAGCCGGCGCGTCAGCGCGCCAGCGCGGCGCGCTCGCGGCGGCGCTCGATCGAGGAGGGGATGCGCAGCGATTCCCGGTACTTGGCCACGGTCCGCCGGGCGATGTCGACGCCCTCGTGGCGCAGCCGCTGCACCAGGGCGTCGTCGGACAGCACGTCGCCGGCCTCGCCGTCGATGAGCTGCTTGATGCGGTGGCGCACCGCCTCAGAGGAATGCGCCGCCGCGCCCGCCGCCCCGGGAATCGCGGCGGTGAAGAAGTACTTCATCTCGAAGGTGCCGCGGCTCGTGCCGATCGACTTGTTCGAGGTCACGCGCGAGACGGTGGATTCGTGCATCCCGATCGCGTCCGCCACGGTCTTCAGGTTCAGCGGGCGCAGATGCGCGACGCCGTTGAGGAAGAAGCCGTCCTGCTGGCGCACGATCTCGCTCGCCACCTTCAAGATGGTGCGGGCACGCTGCTCCAGGCTGCGGGTGAGCCAGTTGGCGGTCTGCAGGCACTCCGACAGGAAGGCCTTGTCGGTGTCGTTCTTCGCCCCGCGCGCGACGGTGGCGTAGTAGCTCTGGTTGACGAGGACCCGGGGCAGGGCCTCGCTGTTCAGCTCCACCAGCCAGGAGCCGTCCGGGGCGGGGCGCACGAAGACGTCCGGCACCAGCACCTCGACCGGGCCGCTGCCGAAGGCGCGGCCGGGCTTGGGATCGAGCTGGCGCAGCTCCGCCAGCATGTCGGCCAGATCCTCGTCGTCGACCCCGCACAGCCGCCGCAGGGCCGCGAGATCGCGCTTGGCGACGAGGTCGAGGCGCGAGACCAGCGCCTGCATGGCCGGGTCGAAGCGGTCGCGCTCGCGCAGCTGGATGCTCAGGCACTCGGCGAGGTCGCGCCCGCCGACGCCGGAGGGGTCGAAGCCCTGCACCAGCGCCAGCACGCGCCCGACGAGGTCGAGCCCGACGCCGAGCCGCTCGGCGACCATCGCCGGATCCTCGCGCAGGTAGCCCGCCTCGTCGATCGCATCGATCAGGAAGCCGCCCACCAGCCGCTCGACGGGGTCGCGGGTCGCGAGGTCGAGCTGACCCGCCAGATGATCGCGCAGCGATGATTCGGTGGTGAGCGTCGCCTCGAAATCGGGCGCCTCGCCGTCGAAGCTGCCGCCGGTGCTGCCCCATGGCGCGGGCGTCAGCGAGAGGCTGTCGCCGCCCGGCGCCTCGCGCACGGCCGGTCCCTCGTCCGGGAAGACGTTGTCGAGGCGGGTGCCGAGATCGCTCTCGATCTCGCCGCGGCTGGGATTGAGGTCCTGGGCGAGCCAAGGCTCGGCCGAGGGCTCGCCGCCGTCGCCGTCCCCATCGCCGCCGAACTCCCCGCCGCCGAATTCCTCGGCGGGGGCGGGCGCCTCGCCGCGGGGCTCCTCGGCCTCGGCGCGTTCCAGGAGCGGGTTGCGCTCCAGCTCCGCGTCCACGTAGGCGGCGAGGTCGAGGTGGGAGAGCTGCAGCAGCTTGATCGCCTGCAGGAGTTGCGGCGTCATCACCAGGGCTTGGCCCTGGCGCATCTCGAGCCGTTGCAGCAGTCCCATCAGCCAGCCCCGACCTACGGCCCCGCTCTCCGCCGGGGCCGGCACGATTTTTGCTTCGATTCGTCAAGGCCGGTGTAAACCGAAGCCGGACATCCGTCAAAGCAGGCCTTCGCCCGCCGGGGACGCGAGCCATCAGAGCACCCGGCCGGCCGTCTGTCGAGACGGCCCGCCAGTCGAGGCCGGGCTTCGCGCAGAAAAAGATCTGTGAAGGGGAGACGATGCCGCAGTGATTCGCCGCGGTCTGCGGCCGTCGTGTCCGGATGTCTTAACGAAGCATTACCGCTCTTGCTTGACGACACGGCGGCGATGACGCATCGATCTCTCGCGGTGATCGATGGCGGAACGGTGATCGGGCAGGCAGCCGCGACGGGCACCTGAATTCAGCTTCGGCAAGTCTCGATGTCGGACGACGGCCGGATCATCGCGCCGCGGACTCGGCCATCGGTGATTCGGCATCCGCGACCCGGGTGCCCGCCTCGCCCGGACGCCCGCGTCCGGACGGCCGGTCAGAGGCGGAAATCCTCGCCGAGGTAGAGGCGGCGCACGTCGTCGTTGGCGACGATCTCGGCGGGCGTGCCCTCGGTCAGGATGCGCCCGGAATGCACGATGTAGGCCCGGTCGATCAGGCCCAGCGTCTCGCGCACGTTGTGGTCGGTGATCAGCACCCCGATGCCGCGGCCCTTCAGGTGCATCACCAGATCCTGGATGTCGCCCACCGCGATCGGGTCGATGCCCGCGAAGGGCTCGTCGAGGAGCATGAAGGAGGGCGAGGAGGCGAGTGCGCGGGCGATCTCCAGGCGGCGGCGCTCGCCGCCCGAGAGCGCGATGGCGGGCGACTTGCGCAGCCGCGTGATGGTGAATTCTTCGAGCAGGGCGTCGAGCCGGCGCTCGCGGGCCTTGCGGTCCGGCTCCACCACCTCCAGCACCGCCCGGATGTTGTCCTCCACGTTGAGGCCGCGGAAGATCGACGCCTCCTGGGGCAGGTAGCCGATGCCGAGGCGGGCGCGCTGGTACATCGGCAGGCCGGTGATCTCCTGCCCGTCGAGGCTGATCAGCCCGCGATCGGCCGAGACGAGGCCGGTGATCATGTAGAAGATCGTGGTCTTGCCGGCCCCGTTGGGGCCGAGCAGGCCGACGGCCTCGCCGTTGCGGACGAACAGGCCGGCATCGTGCACGACGGTGCGGGCGCCGTAGCTCTTCTTGAGGCCCTGGACCGCCAGGATGCCGGGGCCGCCCAGGCCCGCCTCCGGGTGTCCCGCGGCGTCGCCATACACCCGTTCGCGCCGCGCGCGGCCGAACAGCCGCGCCAAGCGTGAACGGGCAGGGGCCGCCTGGGCCCGCAGCGGCAGGACGGAGGAGGATCTCACCGGGGCGCTCTCTCGGCTTCGACCGTCCCGGCCCCTCCGCCCCGAGTGGCCAAGCCGATGCTCAAGACACGCGTGTTAGCGAAGGCGCCGGCTCGCCGCAACGCGGCGGTCTGCCGAGGCCCGCCGCCTCACGCCTCGGCCGGCTTGTCGGCCGACGCCTTCGGGCCGCCCTTGGCGACACCGACGAGGGCCGGGCGCAGCACCCGGTCGCCGATCACGTAGCCGGTCTGCACCACCTGGACGACGGTGCCGCTGGCCACGTCGGGGTTGGGCACCTCGAACATCGCCTGATGCAGGTTGGGGTCGAATCGCTGGCCCTGCGGCTCCACCGGGCGCACGCCGTGCCGCTCCAGGGTCTTGATCAGGTCGCGCTCGGTGAGCTCGATGCCGTCCACCAGCGCCTTGAGGGAGCCCTCCGCCGCCGCGCGGCTCTCGGCCGGCACGCTGTCGAGGGCGCGCCGCACGTTGTCGGCGACGTTCAGCATGTCGCGGGCGAAGTTCGTCACCGCGTAGGTGCGCGCATCCGCGACCTCGCGCTCGGTGCGCCGGCGCAGGTTCTCCATGTCGGCGAGCGTGCGCAGCAGCTTGTCCTTCAGGTCGCGCTTCTCGGCTTCGAGCGCGGCCACCGCGTCCGCGGCCTGGGGTTCGGGCGCGCCGGCCGCATCCTGGGCCGGGTCCACGCCCTCGGGCAGCGGGCGCGCGGCAGTCTCCGTGTCGTTCGGCGTCATCATCGGTCCACAAGGAGAATCGGAAGGCGCTGATATCAGGTCTGGGACGGCCGAAATCAAGTTGCTCGGGCAGGACAGGGTCTGCCGGAAAGCTCACTCGCCGGCCTTGCGCACGGGCCGGCGCCCGGCGCCCTCGCCCTCGAACACCGCCATCACGGCCCGGCGGATCGTCGCCTGCCGGTCGGGCTGGGTGATCTTCGTGCCGGTGAGATCGGTGACGTAGAAGACGTCCACCGCCTTCTCGCCGAAGGTGGCGACGTGGGCCGAGGTGATGTTGAGGTTGAGCCGGCTCAGGGCCGTGGTCAGCTCGTAGAGCAGGCCGGGCCGGTCGAGGCCGGAGATCTCCAGCACGGTCTCGCGGGCCGAGAGCGCGTTGTCGATCGAGAGGTCGGGGGCGACCTGGAAGGTGCGGGAGCGGTCCTTGCGCGGGTGGCGGTCGGCCACGAGGTCGGCGATGCGGATCTCGCCCTTCAGCGCCCGCTCGATGGCGGAGGCGATGCGCCCGGCGCGGCGCATCTCGTCCTCGTCCTGGTCGAAGGCCCGCGACAGCACGATCGTGTCGAGCACGAACCCGTCCGCGGTGGTGAAGATCTGCGCGTCCACGATGTTGCCGCCGGCCGCCGCGCAGGCCCCGGTGAGGATCGCGAGCAGCCGCGGGTGGTCGGGCGAGTAGACGGTGAGTTCGGTGACGCCCCGCGAGGTGTCGGTCTCGCAGCGGGTCGCGACGGTGCGCCCCTCCGCCACCGCCTCGCGGATGAAGCGGGCGTTGCGCACCTGGCGCACCGCGTCGACCTTGAGCCAGTAGGGCGGGTAGTGGCGGGCCGCGTAGGCGTCGAATTCCTCGGCCGACCAGTCGGGGAGCTGCTCGCGCAGGCGCATCTGGATCAGCCGCACCCGGTCCGTGCGGGCGATCTCCGAGTGCCCGCCCGAGAGCACGACCTCGGTCTCGTAGTACAGGGTGCGCAGCAGCGTCGCCTTCCAGGCGGTCCACACGCCCGGACCCACCGCCTTGATGTCCGCGATGGTGAGCACGAGCAGGAGCTTCAGCCGCTCCAGGCTCTGCACCACGCCCGCGAAGGTCTCGATGGTCTTGGGGTCCGAGAGGTCGCGGCTCTGCGCGGTCATCGACATCAGGAGGTGGTGCTCGACGAGCCACGCCACCGTGGCGGTCTCGGCCGCGTCGAGCCCGAAGCGCGGCCCGAGCTTGCGGGCGACGGACGCGCCCGCGATCGAGTGGTCCTCCTTCCGGCCCTTGGCGATGTCGTGCAGGAAGATCGCCACCGTGAGCGCGCGGCGGTTCTGGATCGTGCCGATGATGCGGTGGGCGAGCGGGTGCTCGTCCTTGGCCTCGCCGCTCTCGATCTTGGCCAGCACGCCGAGCGAGCGGATCAGGTGCTCGTCCACCGTGAAGTGGTGGTACATGTTGAACTGCATCATCGCGACGATGCGGCCGAAATCCGGCACGAAGCGCCCGAGCACCCCGGTCTCGTTCATGTGCCGCAGCACCGTCTCGGGGGCGTTCTGCGAGGTCAGCAGGTCGAGGAAGAGGCGGTTGGCCTCGCGGTCGACCCGCACCAGCGGGCCGATCAGGCTGAGCGAGCGCGTGGCGAGCCGGCTCGCATCCGGGTGGATGGCGAGGTCGTGCCGGTCCGAGAGCCAGAACAGCCGGATCAGGTTGACCGGGTCGCGCTCGAAGGCGTCCTCCCGGCTCACCCCGAGCCGGCCGTTGTCGAGGCGGAAATCGTCCGATTCGAGGTCGGGGGCGCGGAAGCGCTCGCGGATGCGCCCGAACCAGCGGTTGAGCACCGGCGGGCGCTTGGTGTGGCGCGCCTCCATCTCGGCGCAGACGATGGCGGTGAGGTCGCCCACGTCCTTGGCGATCAGGAAGTAGGATTTCATGAACCGCTCGACGGCCGTCAGGCCGCCCCGGGGGGCGTAGCCGAGCCGCTCGGCGATGCGCTGCTGGAGCCCGAACGACAGCCGCTCCTCGGCGCGCCCGGTGGCGAAGTGCACGTGGCAGCGCACCCGCCACAGGAACTCCTCGCAGCGCTCGAACAGCCGCAGCTCCTCGGGGGTGAACAGGCCTGCGCCGACGAGGTCCTCGGTCTCCTTCACGCGGAAGGTGTACTTGGCGATCCAGAACAGGGTGTTGAGGTCGCGCAATCCCCCCTTGCCGTCCTTGACGTTCGGTTCGACGAGGTAGCGCGAGGCGCCGCTCTTGGCGACGCGGGCGTCGCGCTCCCTGAGCTTGGCCTCCACGAACTCGGCGGCGGTGCCCTGCACCACCTCGGCGTCGAAGCGCGCCGCGAGTTCGTCGAACAGCGCCCGCTCGCCGAACAGGAAGCGGGCTTCGAGGAGCGCGGTGCGGATCGTCATGTCCGCCCGGCCCTCGCGCAGGCACTCGGCCACCGAGCGGGTGGCGTGGCCGACCTTCAGCTTGAGGTCCCACAGGACGTAGAGGATCGCCTCGACGACGCTCTCGCCCCAGGCGGTCTGCTTGTAGGGCAGCAGGAACAGGAGATCGATGTCGGAGCCCGGCGCCAGCGTGCCGCGGCCGTAGCCGCCGGTCGCCACCACGGCGATCTGCTCGCCCGCGGTCGGATTGTCGGCCCGGTAGAGGCGCTTGACCACCGCCGCGTAGATCGCCTGGATGACCGCGTCCATCAGCCCGCACAGCTCGCGCGCGCAGGCCATGCCGTCGCGGTGGCGCAGCAGGTTCTCCTCCGCCGCGCTGCGTCCCGCCTCGATGATCCGCTTCAGCTCCGGCACCATGCGCTCGCGCAGGCGGGTCGGGTCGCTCGTGGTCTGGTCGATGCCGGCGAGGAGCCGGGCGAGGTCGGCGGCGGTGTCGGGCATGGGATCCCGGGGAGAGGGGAGCGCGGTCGGCCAAGGATGTCGTCAGGCAAGGATGCCGACTGGCGTTGTGTAACCGTTGCGTCGTCCGCAATCCACAGGGCCGACGCGGCGCATCCGGAATGGCGGACCGTTTGTTTGACAAAAAGAACGCGCTCGCCTAGAGCCGAAGCCGGCTCCGGGTCTGTGCCCGAGGGGGAGTGACACGATGCGCATCCATCGCCGCGCGCTGTTCGGCGCCCTGGCGGGCCTCGCTGGCCTGCTGTCTCTGCAGGCTCCGGCCGCGGCCCAGGCCGCCAAGGAGGTCCGGATCGACTGGGCCACCTACAATCCGGTGAGCCTCGTCCTGAAGGAGAAGGGCCTGCTCGAGAAGGCGCTCGCGGGCGACGGTGTCACGGTGCGCTGGGTGCAGTCGCTCGGCTCCAACAAGGCGCTCGAGTTCCTCAATGCCGGCTCCCTCGATTTCGGCTCGACCGCGGGCGCCGCCGCCCTCCTGGCGCGGATCAACGGCAACCCGATCAAGGCGGTCTACGTCTACTCGCGGCCGGAATGGACCGCGCTGGTGACGCGCCCGAACACCGGCATCGCCGCCGTACGGGACCTCAAGGGCCGGCGCATCGCCGTCACCCGCGGCACCGACCCGCACATCTTCCTGATCCGCGCGCTCCAGGGCGCGGGCCTCACCGAGCGCGACGTCAAGCTCGTCCTGCTCCAGCACCCGGACGGGCGCACCGCCCTCGACCGCGGCGACGTCGACGCCTGGGCGGGCCTCGACCCGATCATGGCGGCGGCCGAGATCGAGACCGGCGCCGTGCTCTTCCATCGCAACGCCGCCGCCAACACCTGGGGCGTCCTCAACGTGCGCGAAGACTTCGCCAAGGCGAATCCGGATCTCTCCCGCAAGGTGCTGGCCGCCTACGAGGAGGCCCGCGCCATCGCGGTGGGCCGGCCCGACGAGCTGCGGCGGATCCTCGGCGCGGCGACGAAGCTGCCCGAGCCGGTGGTGGCCCGCCAGCTGGAGCGCACCGACCTGTCGCACTCGGCCATCGGCCCGCTCCAGGCCGAGACGATCCTGGCCGCCGGCAAGGCCCTGCAGGAGGCCGGCGTGATCCCGGCCGGGACGGATGTCGAGGGCGCGGTGAATAATCTGATCGACCGCCGGTTCAACACGGCCTCGCAGTGAGGCACTGGTTTCCCTCCCTCCTGTGCGGCACGGCTGTCCGGGGAAAAAGATCATGTTCTTCAAAGGCGCAGGCGTGACAAGACGGTCGCGGGGAACCCTTCTCCCGTGCGGGAGAAGGGCAGGGATGAGGGTCCCGGGAGGGAGCCGCAGTGACGTGTTGAGCGTGGTGAGGGGAGCGGAACGGGTCAGCTTCAAACACTGACTTTGGTGCTGGTCGCGGCAGCGTTCCGCCTTCCTGCGGCTCCCTCCCGGGACCCTCACCCCTACCCCTCTCCCGCACGGGCAGGGCAATCGCATATGGAAATGGCGTTCTCTCGCTCCGCCATGCCAAGAGGAATTTCCACTCTTTTCAGCGGGGTGTTCCCTCGAAAAGTCTGCGACCAGCTCACGCCCGAGAGAACAAAATTCCCATATGCGATTGCCCTGCCCGCACGGGAGAGGGGNCACTCTTTTCAGCGGGGTGTTCCCTCGAAAAGTCTGCGACCAGCTCACGCCCGAGAGAACAAAATTCCCATATGCGATTGCCCTGCCCGCACGGGAGAGGGGATCCCGCGCTGCCTGCGCCATATCAATCCATCGTAGAAACGTGTGACGGGCCACCCCATGGACGCGACCCCGCATCCCGGCCTCGCAACGGCCGAGACCGCCGATGCGCCGGCCCCCCGCCGGACGGGCGGCGCGTGGCTCGTCGGCCTCCTCCTGCCCCTCGGCCTCGCGCTGGCCTGGGAACTCGCGGTGCGGGCCGGGCTCGCGCAGGGGCGCCTCGTGCCGCCGCCGAGCCGCATCCTCGACACGCTCCGCTCGCTCGCCGTCACCGGCGAACTCTGGACCCACGTGCTCGCGAGCCTCACGCGGGTCGCGGCGGGCTTCGCCTTCGGGGCGGCGGCCGGCATCGCCCTCGGCGCCGTCACCGGCACGCTGCCGCTGATGCGCCGGGTGCTCGATCCGACCCTGCAGGCGCTGCGCGCGATCCCCTCCATCGCCTGGGTGCCGCTGTTCATCCTGTGGTTCGGCATCTTCGAGGCCTCGAAGATCACCCTGATCGCGGTGGGCGTGTTCTTCCCGGTCTATCTCGGGGTGGCGGGCGCCATCGCGTCGGTGGACCGCAAGCTCGTCGAGGTCGGGCGCGTCTTCCGGCTCTCGCGGCCGGCGCTCGCCCGCCGCATCCTGCTGCCGGCCGTGCTGCCCGCCACCCTGGTGGCCCTGCGCACGGGTCTGGGCCTCGGCTTCATGTTCGTGGCGGCAGCCGAGCTCCTGGGCGCCTCGGAGGGCCTGGGCTACCTCCTCCTCGACGGCCAGCAGCTCGGCAAGCCGGAGCAGATCGTGGCCGCCATCATCGCCTTCGCAGGCGTGGGCAAGCTCTGCGACGCCGCCCTCGTGGCCCTGACCCGCCCGCTGGTGCGCTGGCAGGACACGGTGCGGGAGGCGCTGTGATGCTGGTCCTCGACCGCCTCTCCAAGACCTACGCGGACGGCACGCGGGCGCTCCACGACATCTCGCTTTCGGTGCGCGGGGCCGAGATCGTGGCGCTGGTGGGCGGCTCGGGCTGCGGCAAGACCACGCTGCTGCGCCTCGTCGCCGGCCTCGACGTCGCGACGGCCGGGCGCATCAGCCTCGACGGGGAGGCGATCACCGCGCCGCATCCGGGCGTCGGCATTGTCTTCCAGGAGCCGCGCCTGCTGCCCTGGCTCACGGTGGCCGGGAACGTCGCCTTCGGGCTCGACGCCCTGCCGGCGCGCGAGCGCCGCGAGCGGGTGCATCACGCCCTCGACCGGGTGGGCCTCGCCGAGCACGCCGCGCGCTGGCCGCGCGAATTGTCGGGCGGGCAGCAGCAGCGGGTCGCGATCGCCCGCGCCTTCGTGGCCGCCCCCAAGGTGCTGCTCCTCGACGAGCCTTTCTCGGCCCTCGACGCCTTCACGCGCGCCGACCTGCACCGCCACCTCCTGGCGCTGTGGGCCGAGAGCCGGCCGACCGTGCTGATCGTCACCCACGACGTCGCCGAGGCGGTGGCGCTGGCCGACCGGGCGGTGGTGCTGCGTCCCAAGCCCGGCCGGATCGACGACACCGTGCCGCTGCCCCTGAGCCGCCCGCGCCAGCCGACCTCCCCCGGCAGCGAGGCGGCGGTGCGCGCGATCCTGGCGAGCCTCGACCGCTCGCTGCGTCCGGTGGGCGAGACGCCCGAGCGGGCGGATGCCGCGCTCTGGTGGTGATCGCGCCGCACCGGTGCTAAGGCGCGCGACGCTGCGATGAACGAGGACACGACATGGACGCCACCGCCCTCCGCGCCCTGCAGGCCCCGATCAAGGACCGCTACCGCTCCGACCCCGACGCCGCGGTGATCACCCTGACGGCGCAGGGCTCCCTCGACGAGTCCGGCATCGCCTGCAAGGTCGAGACCGGCCGGGCGCTCGCGGTGGCGGGCCTGCACCCGGCGAGCGGCGGCTCGGGCGCCGAGCTCTGCTCGGGCGACATGCTGCTCGAAGCGCTGGTCGCCTGCGCGGGCGTGACCCTGAAGGCGGTCGCCACCGCGCTGGAGATCCCCCTGCGCCGGGGCGTGGTGAAGGCCGAGGGCGACCTCGACTTCCGCGGCACGCTCGGGGTCGACAAGGAGGCGCCGGTGGGCTTCCGCACCATCCGCCTCGCCTTCGAGGTCGAGAGCGACGCCCCCCAGGACAAGATCGACCAGCTCCTCAAGCTGACCGAGCGCTACTGCGTGGTCTTCCAGACCCTCAACCACCGCCCGGCGCTGGACGTGACCCTGACCCGGGGCTGAGGAGCTCCACGAGGGCGCCGCCCATCACGGCGTAGCCCGCGGCGTTGAGGTGGAGGCGGTCCGCCATCAGGTGGCGCGCCGCCCGCACCTCCGTGCCGAGGAGCGCGTCGGCGTCGAGGAGGCCGCCGTCCGCGAGGGCCGCGAGCCCGGCGTTGAGCGCCGCGCGGTCGCCCGCGGCCCGGCCCAGGACGGGCGCGCGCCACGGCACCGTGACGTGCACGAGCGCGGCCTCCGGCCAGAGCCGCCGCAGGTCCTGTCCCAATGCCGCGAGGCCGGCGAGGATCTCCGCGACGGGATCGCCGTCGCGCAGGTTGTTGGTGCCGAGCCAGAGGAGCGCCGTGCGCGGGCGCAGGTGCCCGAGAGGGACGGCGCGCAGGCGCCAGCGGGTGGTCTGGATGCGGTCGCCCGGCAGGCCGAAGTTGAAGGCCCCGGCCGGCAGGTGACCGGAGGGCCAGCCGGCGGCGAGGGAATCGCCCACCAGCACGATGTCCGCCCGCGCCGGCACCGACGCGGCGAGCCGCGCGTGGCGCCGCAGGGCGGAGGGTTTCGCGGGCGGGGCGAGCCCGAGGGCCCGGTTGTCCGTCACGGCGTCCCGGGTGCCCGGCGCAGGCCCAGCCGTTCGAGGACGAGGCGGCCGATCAGCGGCGTGTAGTGCAGGTTGTCGAGCCACGCCGCCGTCGAGCCCCGGGCGGGATCGAAGGGGTAGTGGGTGCCGAGGTCCGAGAGGTCGAGGACCCGGACCCCGTGCCGGGCGCCCAAAGCCGCCACCGCCGCCCGCCAGCGGGCGAAATCGTCCATCAGCCCGAGGTCGGCCAGGACCCGCCGCTGCGCCTCGTTCACCGGCGACAGGACGACGTCGACCTGCAGGTGGCGCAGGTGCTCCAGCACGCGGTCGAGGCTCGCCAGGGTCTCGGGCCGGAACGGCGCGGTGCTGCGCCGCCGGGCCGCATCGTTCTCGCGGGTGAGTGCGGCCGGCAGCGGCGGCGTCACCCGGAAGCCCGCATAGGTCCAGGCGCCCGGATCCTCGCTGCCCTCGACGGCCTCCAGCCGGCTGTCCTCGATGGCGTAGCGGCCGAGCACGCTGCCCATCAGCGCGGTGAGCCGGCCGGTCGCGGTCGCGAGCGAGGGGTCGAGATGCACCGGCACGGTGGGGCGCGAGAACATGTAGTAGTCGAGCCCGAGCACCGCCCGGGTGACGTCCGGCCGCGCCGCCACGACGGCCGCCACCAGGGGCAGCTCGCTCGCGATGATCGCCGAGATGCCGGCATTGTAGACGGTGCCGGCCGGCACCGTGTCGACGTCGTCCGGGTCGAGGCCGTGATAGGTGGTGGAACTGCCGATGAGCGCGAGGCCGTAGGGGCGCGTGAGGGCCTGGAGCACCTTGGCGCGGCGGGTCTGCCGGTCGATGAGCCGGCTGCCGCCCTCGGTCGCCGCGCGCCAGGGCGGGTCGGCGCGGAAGACCCAGTAGGCGTCGAACCACACCACCCGCGCGGCCACCATCGCGAGAAGGAGGGCGAGCGTCAGCGCGGTCGCGGCGAGGAAGCGGCCCGGCCCGAGGCCCCCGGTCTCAGAAGCGCGCATAGATGAAGGCCTGGTTGGCGTCGTTGCCGACTTGGAGCAGCACGGCGGCCAGGACGAGGGCGGTCGCCGCCGCCGCCCAGCCGGTGAGGCGCAGCCGCGCCGTCGCGTCGTGGGCGGTGGGTCCGACGAGCGCGAGCACGAGGCCGAGGAGGGCGAGCGGCCAGAACTCCGCCGCGGCGCCGGCCTCGCCGCCGAGCCCGAGAAGCCCGCGATAGACCGCGAGCATCGTGGCGAAATCCGGCGCCCGGAAGGGCACCCAGGCCAGCGCGACGAACGCGAAGGTGCAGGCCCAGCCGAGCCAGCCCGGCAGGGCGAGGCCCGCCCGCCGCCACAGGACGTGGAGCGCGAGCGCGGCGCCGTGGAGCACGCCCCAGGCCACGAAGGTGAGGCCCGCGCCGTGCCACAGGCCGCCGAGCGTCATGGTGGCGAGGAGCGCGCCGACCTGCCGCGGCAGGCCGTGCCGGCTGCCGCCGAAGGGGATGTAGAGGTAGTCGCGCAGGAAGAACGACAGGGTGATGTGCCAGCGCCGCCAGAAGTCTTGGATCGAGGTCGCCCGGTAGGGCGTGCGAAAATTCTCCGGCAGCCGCACGCCGAACATCAGGGCGAGCCCGAGCGCCATGTCGGTGTAGCCCGAGAAGTCGAAGTAGAGCTGCAGGGTGTAGCCGAGCGTCGCCTGCAGGGCGGCGGCGGCGCTCAGACCCTCTCCCGCCGCGGCCTGCGCCCAGAGCGGATCGACGAAGGCCCCGAGCCCGTCGCCGAGAAACACCTTCTTGGCGAGACCGGCGGCGAGCAGCAGCAATCCGCGCGCCACCGCCTCGTCGAGGATCGGCGGGAGAGCCCGCCATTGCGGGGCGATCTCGGCCGGGCGCACCAGCGGGCCGGCGATCACCCGGGGAAAGAACGCCACGGTCAGCGCGTAGTCGAGCAGGCGCATCGGCCGCGCCGTGCCGCGCACGAGATCGACCAGATAGGCGATGTGCTGGAAGGTGAAGAACGAGATGCCGAGCGGCAGGATCCAGTCCGGCCGCGACAGGCCGGCGCCCGACACGGCGTCGATCAGCTCGGCGAAGAAGCCGAGATACTTGAACAGGGCGAGGAGGGCGAGGTCGAGGGTCAGCGCCAAACCCACGATCGCGCGGCGCTTGGTGCGCCAATAGGCCTCCCCCGCGAGCCAGTTGAGCACCACCGAGCCGGCGAGGAGCGGCAGCGCCCGCAGGTCCCACCACGCGTAGTAGGCCGCCGACAGCCCGACGAGGAGCGGCACGCGCCAGCCCGGTCCCCGCGCGAGGCAGAGCGCGTGCAGCCCGAGCGCGAGGGGCAGGAAGAGCAGGAGGAACGCGAGGGAGTTGAAGGGCATCCGGCGCTCCGAAGCTCCGCCGTGCATCTGCGGCCACGCCGGCGTGTCGGTCAACAACCTGTGTCCCGCGGCTGCACCCACCCCGGACCTGGCGCAGGGAAGCCCCTCTCTCGCGTGGGGGGCTTCCCTGTGCTGGGTCCGGTGAAGGAGCCGCTGACGGGGCCGCGTGCTGCTCCGTCGATATGCTCCCCCGGAGCATCGTCGACAGGCATGGCCGCCGCCCGCTCTGCCCCTATCTGGTGCCGGATGCCTGCCCGGAGACCCCCGACGCATGACGACGACCTTCTATCTCGTGCGGCATGCCGCCCACGCTCATCTCGACCGGACGCTGTGCGGACGGATGCCGGGGGTGACGCTCGGCGAGGAGGGGCGGGCGCAGGCCGGGCGGCTCGCCGGGCGGCTCGCGGGCGAGGGCCTCGCGGCGATCTACGCGAGCCCGCTGGAGCGGGCGCAGGAGACCGCGTCCCCGCTCGCCGCCCGCACCGGGCTGCCCCTGCACACCCTGTCGGCCCTGAACGAGATCGATTTCGGCGAGTGGTCCGGCCGCAGCTTCGAGGAGCTGCACGGTGATCCGCGCTGGGACGGATGGAACAATGCCCGCCACGTCACCCGCCCGCCCGGCGGCGAGACCATCCTGGAGGCGCAGAGCCGCGCGGTGCTGGGCCTGGAGGAGCTGCGCCGCGCGCACGGCGAGGCCCGCCTCGCGCTGGTGAGCCACGCGGACGTGATCAAGCTCCTCCTCGCCTACGCGCTCGGCCTCGCGGCGGACGGGATGGGGCGCTTCGAGGTCAGCCCGGCCTCCGTGAGCGTGCTGGTGCTCGGGGAGTGGGGCGCCAAGGTCGAGAGCATCAACGAGCGGATGGCGGCATGAGCCGGGCGGACGACCTGCGCGCCCGGGCCGCGTCCCTCGGCCCCTGGTTCCACAACATCGAGATCGCGCCCGGCGTGTTCACGGCGCCCGACCACTTCCTGGGCAACTATCCGGACGTGAAGTGGCGCGGCTTCGCGCACGCCATTCCGCAGGACCTCACCGGCCGGAGCGTGCTCGACATCGGCTGCAACGGCGGCTTCTACGCGATCGAGATGAAGCGGCGGGGGGCCGCCCGCGTGGTCGGCCTCGACGAGGATCCGGACTACCTCGCGCAGGGCCGCTTCGCCGCCGAGGCGCTCGGGGCGGAGATCGAGTTCCGGCAGGGCTCGGTCTACGACGTGGCGGCGCTGGGGGAGCGCTTCGACGTGGTGCTGTTCATGGGCGTGCTCTACCACCTGCGCCACCCGCTCCTCGCCCTCGATCTCATCCACGCGCATGCCTGCGCGGATCTCTTGGTGTTCCAGTCGATGCAGCGCGGGGCCAGGACGGTCTCGCCGGTCGAGGCCGACTACGATTTCTTCGAGACCGGGCATTTCGACCGGCCGGACTACCCGAAGCTGCACTTCATCGAGCAGCGTTACGCGGGCGACCCGACGAACTGGTGGGCGCCCAACCGCGCCTGCACCGAGGCGATGCTGCGCGCGGCGGGCTTCGCCATCACGGCGCACCCGGAGGAGGAGGTCTATCTCTGCCGCCGGGTCGAGGCGCCGGCCGTCGCGGCACCGGTCTATCCGGCGAGGCCGGCGGGATCAGGCTGAAGCGCCGGCAGGCCACGCCCTCGGCCATCCGCACCCTGCGGGCGCCGGATGACGCTGTCACCCGTGCGATCCTCTTCCGCCGCCGGGGCGCGTGGGAGGAGCGCGGACGCGCGCTCCGAGAAGCTCGCCGCGCCCCGCTTCGGGGCATCACCTCCCGTGGCTCCGGTCATATCCGTTGAGCTGCGGCGGCGTCCATCCGTCAGGCAGACACTGCGGCCGGTGGATTTCGACGGCCAGCGGGTGGCACTCTGCGGAATCCGATGAATGCTCCGCCGAGCAATCGCCGCCAGGGCAGGCGGACATGTTTCCGAGGAGGTCTATCTCCGCGAAGAACTCAAGATAGTCACCCTTGCGCACGGGGCTCGCCTTCATGAAATACTGTCCGGTATCGCGGGTGAATCCGGTGCACATGAAGAGATTGAGCACGTCGTGAACATGAGGCTCGGCGTCCTGGAGAGACAAGCCCGTCCGTTTCGCCAGCGCCCGCGTCAGGTTGGAATGACAGCAATGGTGATACTGGCCGCCATGGCTGAGCAGATTGTGGGTATAGGGATCGCAGCGCGTCCCGATGACATCGTGAACGGAACCGCCGAAGGCGTCGAAGCCGTACCAGTCGAGTGTATCGTGGGTGATGGTGGCGATCGGACGAAGGTAGGGGAAGTTCGAGAAGAGCTGGTCGCCGAGGCCGACATGGGTGCCATTCAGTGCCCGTGTCTTGCCGCTGTAAAAGCGCTCGTCGATGTCATGGAGGTTATGGAGGTTGAGGTCGCCGACCTGCGGACCTTCCGGGCAGACAAGGCGGCAGAAGTGGCCGGCCGGGACTTCCCATGTCGCCGCATCGCGGGGCGGAATGACGACCGTCTCGATCAGTTCCAGATCATCGCGAAGGGCGCGATAGGCGGAGAGATCAGGACGCGGCAGTGCATCGGTCGGATAGCAGATGACCGGCTTGACCGCCTTGCGCTGTTCAGCGTCGTTCGGGGCAGGGGTAAGGGGAGCGGGCTTCATTCGCTTCTCCGTCCTCGCTTGTAACCGCGGCGCGGCTGTGTTTTCGGTGTCAGTGGATCATCGCTCGTTCGACGCCGGATGCGACCGTGATTCCGGGTTATGCCGTGAACACAGGGCAGTCTGCCCTTGGGGAGCGATCACGCGTTTCCATCGTCATCGCCTCGATCGGCGGGCTGCTTTGCCTTCAGCCACTTGGGCTCGATCGTTTGGCATCGACAAAGGCTGCTGCGCTGCGATCTTGGCAAGCGACGACTCAGCCTCCCATGCGGCTGCCGCCAGCCAGTTCGGTCGCGGTCACCCGGAGCCCACCGCCGTATCATCGACAGGGCTTGCGACGGGGCTCGGAACCGCCCGGTAACGGGTCCGAAGCGCCCCGGCCCTACAGCCCTCCCGCCTCCACCACGAAGCGGGCCACCTCCTCCACGCCCTTGCCCTCGCGCAGACTGGTGAAGACGTAGGGGCGCCGGCCGCGCATCCGGCGGGTGTCCTCCTCCATCACGCCGAGATCGGCCCCGACCAGGGGGGCGAGGTCGGTCTTGTTGATGACGAGGAGGTCGGAGCGGGTGATGCCCGGGCCGCCCTTGCGCGGGATTTTTTCGCCGCCCGCCACGTCGATGACGTAGAGCGTCAGGTCCGCGAGTTCGGGCGAGAACGTCGCCGCGAGGTTGTCGCCCCCCGACTCGATCAGGATCAGGTCGAGGGCGGGAAAGCGGCGGCGCATCTCGGCCACCGCCGCGAGGTTGATCGAGGCGTCCTCGCGGATGGCGGTGTGCGGGCAGCCGCCGGTCTCGACGCCCATGATCCGCTCCTCCGGCAGCGCGCCCGCCACCGTGAGGAGGCGCGCATCCTCCTTGGTGTAGATGTCGTTGGTGATGGCGCAGAGGTCGTAGCGGGCGCGCAGGGCCTTGCAGAGCCCCTCCATCAGCGCCGTCTTGCCCGACCCGACCGGGCCGCCGATGCCGACCCGCAGGGGGCCGTGTCCAGGTGTCGTCATGCTGCTTGCGCGTCGCCGTTCGGCCGGGTTCCGGGATGGCGGAGCCGGGACCGGCTCCGGGCGCGACCCTGACATCGCGGACGGGCTTCGGCAATCCGCTGCGGCTCAGCGCCTGCGCTGCAGCCGCTCCCCCTCGCAGGCCGCCCAGATCGCCTCGTCGTCGACCGCGTCGAGCGCGCAGGCGAGGCGGATCGCCCGGCTCGGCTCGCCCGCCCGCAGGACCAGTACCACGGTCTCAAGTCCGGCGCAGGCGGGATCCGCGCAGGCGACCTCGGTGACCGAGAGGGCGTCCTGCGGCCCGAGGTCGAGCGCCGCCGCGAGCCGGGCCTTGAGCGTGGCGGCCCGGGCGGCGGTCGCGGCGGAGCGCTGCCGCCACGTCCGGAGCGTGACGTAGCCCATCTCAGGCCGCCGGCCTCCAGGCGGGGAAGGGATCGGGCAGGTGGCGGAAGCGGTCCGGCTCGAACCGCGCCGGGGCCGCCGCGCCGACGAGGCAGGCGTCGAGCGCGGCGCGGATCGCCGCCTCGTCGAGGCCGAGGCCGATGAAGACCAGTTCCTGGCGGCGGTCGCCCCAGACCGGGCTCCAGTGCCGGTCGAGGAGCCGGCGCCACTCCGGGTGGTCCGGCCAGTGCCGGGCCGGGATCGCCGCCCACCAGCGGCCGAGCGCGCCCGTGCGGGCGATCGCCCCGGCGAGCGAGAACTCGCCGACCCAGTCCGGGCGCGTGGCGAGCCAGAAATGCCCCTTGGCGCGGATCAGCCCCGGCCACGTCCGGCGCAGCACCGCGTCGAGCCGCGCCGGATGGAACGGCCGCCGCGCCCGGTAGACGAAGGACCGGACGCCGTACTCCTCGGTTTCCGGCCGGTGCGCCTCGGGGGCGTAGAGCTCGCGGTACCAGAGCGGGTGGCGCTGCGACCGTTCCTCGCTGTAGAGGCCGGTGTCGAGCACCGCACCGAGCGGCACCCGCCCGTGATCGGCGGTCACGATCCGGGCGTCGCCGTTGAGGCCGCGCACCACCGCCAGCACCTCGGCGAGGCGGCCATCGTCCACGTCGCCGGCCTTGTTGACGACCACCACGTCGGCGAACTCGATCTGCTCCACCAGGAGATCGACGAGGGTGCGCGCGTCCGCCTCCCCGGCCGTCTCGCCGCGGTCGCGCAGCAAGTCGGCCGAGCCGTAGTCCCGGAGCAGGTTCACGGCGTCCACCACCGTCACCATCGCGTCGAGCCGCGCGAGGTCGGACAGGCTCGCGCCCGCCTCGTCGCGGAACGAGAAGGTGCTGGCGACCGGCAGCGGCTCCGAGATGCCGGTGCTCTCGATCAGGAGGTGGTCGAAGCGGCCCTCGCCGGCGAGCCGGCGCACCTCCGCCAGCAGGTCGTCGCGCAGCGTGCAGCAGATGCAGCCGTTGGTCAGCTCCACCAGCCGCTCCTCGGTCCGCGACAGGCCGGCCTCGCCGCGCACGAGGTCGGCATCGATGTTCACCTCGCTCATGTCGTTGACGATCACGGCCACGCGCCGGCCCTGCCGGTTGGTCAGCACGTGGTTGAGGAGCGTGGTCTTGCCGGCGCCGAGGAAGCCGGAGAGCACGGTCGTGGGCAGGCGGGGATCGGAGGGCATCAGCTCTAGCAATGTTATAATGTTACATATCCGGCACATAGAGCGGCAGGCGCGGCCGGCTGTCAACCGGGGTCGCCGCGTCAGGAGCGGAAGATGCGGCTGTACTGCGTCTCGTGCCGAAAGCTGCCGAGGTCGAGCCGCAGCGTGGCGGCCCCGATCGCGTCGAGGGAGGCCTCGCCCGCCTCGGCGGCCACGGCAGCGATGCCCGGGCTCAGCGCCGCCACGACGCGCGTGCCGGCGCTCTGCCCCACGGGCGAGAGGCGCAGGGCCGCCGAGACGAGGTTTTGCAGGAAGGCCGTGAGGTAGCCGGTGACGAGCGTCGGGCGGGCGATGCCGTGCGCGCCGGCCGCGAGGCCCACCGCCACCGGGCAGGCCACCGGCCCCGGCAGATGCGCGGCGAGCGCCGCCAGACCGGGCGTCGGCCATGCCGCGCAGGTCGCATCGAGGAAGGAGCGCCCCTGCTGGCTCGTCTCCAGGTGGAGTTCGCGCGAGGGCGCGAGCGCGAGGGCGAGGTCGTTGAGGGCCGCCCCCGCCGGCCCGTCGCCCTCCGCGCCGGCCGCGTGGGCGTGGGCGGCCAGGATGGCGTCGTTGCGCGCCGCCCCGTGCGCCAGCACGTCGCCGAGCCACGCCCGCAGGCTCGCCTCGTCGCGCACGTCCCCGGTCTCGGCCGCCCATTCGAGCCCGTGCGAGTAGGCGTAGGCCCCGACCGGGTAGCCGGGCGAGAGCCAGGTGAGCAGCAGCAGCGCGTCCCGCGCCGGCCGCGCGTCCGGCGCCTCGGCCTCAGCCATGCCGGTGGCCGTGGTGATGCGCGTGATCGTGGTGGTCGTGCCCGTGCGCGTGGCCGTGATGGGCATGACCTTGAGCATGACCTTGGGCATGATCGTGGCCATGCCCGCCCGCATAGGCGCCGCCCTCCGGCCGGAACGGGCGCACGACCGGGCGCGCCGTGCCGCCCAAGCCCTCCACCATCGCGGCGAGCACATGGTCGTCGGCGATCCACACCGCGTCCTCGCCGATCTCGGCGGGAATGTGCCGGTTGCCGATGTGCCAGATCAGCCGCTTGAGGGCGCGGGCGTCGGGCGCCCGGATCTCCAGGAGATGCTCGGGCGCCGCCTCGACCCAGACGAGGCGCCCGTCCTCCAGCCGCAGGGCGTCGCCGTCCTCCAGCATCGCCGGCTCGGGCAGGTCGAGCAGGAAGGCGAGGCCGCCGAGGCCGCGCAGGGCGATCCGGCGCCGGTGCCGGTCGCCGTGATCGAGGACGATGCGATCGACGATCTCGCCGGGGCCGAGGTCGGCCCGGCGGATCACGCGGGTGGCGCGCGGCAGGGGAGGGGAGGCGGTCACGCGAAGAATTCCTTCACGCCGGCCGGGCGGCGGCGCTTCACGCCCGACATACCGCAAGGACGGTGCCGCCGGGATAGGGCGGCTTCAGCAGACCTGCGCCTCGGCGGCGGCGGCGATCTCCAGCAGGCGCCGATCCTGGCCGTGGCGGGCGAGCAGCATCAGCCCGACCGGCCGCGCCTGTCCGGGCAGCGGCAGCGAGATGCCGGTGAGGTCGAACAGGTTGCCCACCATGGTGTTGCGCAGCATCAGGAGGTTGGTGCGCGTGAAGGCGTCGTCCTCGGCCACCGCGGCGATCGGCACCGCCGGGATCGCGGTGGCCGGCAGCGCCATCACGTCCACGTCGGCGAGGCGGTCGTCGGCGGTGCGGATCAGGCCGGCGCGGGCGCGCATCATCCGGATGTAGGTGCCCGCCGTCACCGGGCGCCCGCGCGCGATGCGGGCGTGCACCCGCGGGTCGAAGGAGGCCTCCTCGGCGTCGATCCAGTCGGCATGGACCTCCGCGGCCTCGATCGCCGCGAGGGGGGCCGCCGCGGTCGCCTCGGCCATGCGGGCCATGAGGTCGTCGAAGGGCAGATCGCCGATGCGCGCGCCGGCCGCACCGAGCCGGCCGAGCGCCGCCTCGAACGCCTGCGCCACGGCCGGGTCGGTCTCGGTGAAGAGCAGGCCGCGCGGCACGCCGATGCGCAGGTCGCGCAACCCCACCGGGCGCAGCGGCACGAACTCCTCGCCGGCCAGCACCGCGTCGGTCTCGGCGCAGGCCCGGACGGTGCGGGCGAGCGGGCCGATCGAATCGAGCGAGGGCGAGAGCGGGAAGGCACCGTCGAGCGGCACGCGCCGGGCGGTCGGCTTGAAGCCGACGACGCCGTTCAGCGCCGCCGGGATGCGCACCGAGCCGCCGGTGTCGGTGCCGATGGCGATGTCGCTGGTGCCAAGTGCCGCCGAGACGCCCGCGCCCGAGGACGAGCCGCCCGGCACGAGGCTCGAATCCGCGGCGTTGCCGGGGGTGCCCCAGTGCGGGTTGAGCCCGAGCCCCGAGAAAGCGAACTCGGACATGTTGGTCTTGCCGACGATGACCGCGCCCGCCCGGCGCAGGCGCGCCACCACGGGGGCGTCGCGCTCGGCCGGCGCGGCCCGGCGCCGGATCGCCGAGCCCGCGGTCGTGGGCTCGCCCGCGACGTCGAACAGGTCCTTGATCGACACGATGGCGCCGTCGAGCGGGCCGAGCGAGAGGCCGGCCCGGCGCCTGGCATCCGCCGCGTCGGCCGCCACCCGGGCGGCCTCGGGGTAGAGCAGGGTGAAGACGTGGCGGCTCGCCGGCTCCTCGATGAGGGCGAGGCGGCGTTCGAGGTCGTCGCGGATCGAGGTCATGGTCGTGTCTCCACGGGTTGGCGGGCCGGGCGGCCGATCAGCAAGACAGTTCCGTTCCAGCCGGCATTGATCAGGAGGGCGAGCGACAGGCCGAGCGCGGGGCCGAGCCGCTCGACCGTGAGGGCGAGGGCGGTCAGCGCCGCCACGAAGCCGAGGAGCCCGGGCAGGCTGAGGACGAGCACCGTCGCGCTCGCCGGGCCGCCGAGGCGCGGATGCAGGATCACCGCCAAGCTGACCATCACGACAGGCGCGAAGGCCAGGATGCCGGCGAGGCCCGGCCCGGCCACGCGGCCAGCCACCATCACGGCGGCGACGAGCAGCATGACGATGCCGGCGCGGATCAGCACGTCGCGCCCGCGCCCGCTGCGCACCGGCACCGCCGCCGCTTCGCGCAGCGACCGGGCGGCCGCCATGCAGCCCAGGATGACGAGCGTCGTCGCGGCAGCACCCGTGGCGAGCCCCGTGACGCTCGCGCGCAGGAGGGCGGCGGCGGCGAGCCAGACCGCGAGCGCGGCGCAGACCGAGACCGCGAGGCCGTGCCGGCGGGCGAGCGCTGCGTAGGCGAGAATGAACAGGCCCGTCGCCGCGATGGCCGGCAGGCTCGCGACGGCGCTCTCGCGCAGGAAGTCCGGCGGGTGATCGAGGGCGAGGAAGACGTAGGCCGGGCCGGCCGAGAGCGGCAGCGTGGCGATCATCGCGCCGACGAGGGGGCCGGCGCGCTCGACCGCGTAGGAGGCGAGCACCACCACGGCGGCGCTCGCCAGCATCTTGGCGGCGAGCGCCGCCCAAAAGGCGGGGGCGAGCCCCGCCGCGACGGCGCCCGCCACGGCCTCAGGCCACCACCGGCAGGGCCACCACGTCGTAGCCGTGGGTGAGGCGGCGGCCGAGGACCGGGTCCTCCAGCTCCATCTCGAAGCGCGAGGCCGGGCGGATGCCGCCGATGGCGCCGAGCGTGCCGCCGAACATCACCGTGCCGGGGGGCAGGTCCGGCCCGCCGGGCCGGCGCTCCATCAGGTCGCGCGGGGGGCGCAGGGCCGAGAGCGGGCCCTCCTGGTAGAGCACCCGCTCGCCGTCGATGGTCGCGAAGGCGCGCAGGATCATCTCGTCCCAGTGCGCCTCCACCTCGTCGAGGCGCCACAGCGCGGTGCCGATCGGCTTGCCGCAGAGCTGCTTGGAGAGCGCGATGCCGATGGTCTCGGCCTTGCGGTCGGTGTGGTCGGAGCCGAGCCCGAGCCAGAGCCCGTCCGCGAGCGAGACCAGCACCGGCTCGACCTCTCCCGAGGTGTCCGGCCCGAGCACCGTCAGGCGCGGGGCCTGCGTCAGGGTCTCGGCCGCCACCCGGTAGTAGACCGGCACCGAGGAGGGCCGCGGCACGCCGATCGCCGCGAGTTCCTCGATGTGGTGGCGGATGGCGGCCTCGTCCCGGCCCGCCCAGCCGCCGATCACCACCGCCTCCGGGGAGAAGGCGATCCGGTCGGTGCGCCCGTGGGCGCTGCGCGCGAAGGTCAGCATCGTGTCATTCCTTTACAGGAGGTTGCCTTTCAGGAGGCTGCGGGCGCGAGCGTCGGCGCGGCCTTCTCGTGCCAGCGGGCGAAGCCGAAGACCAGGAGGGCGGCCAGGAATTCGAGGCCGGCCACGAAGTAGAGGCCGTTCGATGCCGAGCCGGTGAGGCTCGTCGAGACCCCGACCATGTAGGGCGCCACGAAGCCCGCGAGGTTGCCGATCGAGTTGATCGCCGCGATGGCGCCCGCCGCCGCGGTGCCGGCCAGGAAGGTCTGGGGTAGCGCCCAGAACACCGGGAAGGCCGCCAGGATGCCGATTGCCGCCACCGTGAGCGCCGCGAGCGCCAGCGCCGCCTGCCCGATCAGGGCGCCCGTGGCCGCGAGACCCGCCGCCGCGATCAGGCTCGCCGCCGCGCAGTGCAGCCGCCGCTCGCCGGTACGGTCGGAATGCGCGCCGTTCCACACCATCGCGATGGTGCCGGCGATGAACGGGATCGCGGCCAGGAAGCCGATCGAGATGGCGTCGCGCACGCCCATCTCCTTGATGATCGAGGGCGTCCAGAACGCGATGGTGGCGTTGCCGCTGACGATGCAGAAGTAGATCAGCGCGCAGAGCCAGACCCGGCCATCCTTCAGGGCGGCCTTGAAGCTCGCCTCCTTGCCGGCGGCGCGGCCCTCGGCGGCGACGCGCGCGCTCATCGCGGCCGCGACCCGCGGGGAGAGCCAGCGCGCGTCCCGCGGCCGGTCCGGCAGCAGGGCGAGCACCGCGATGCCGGCCAGCACCGAGGGGATGCCCTCCAGGATGAACAGCCACTGCCAGTTGGCGAGGCCGCCCACGCCCCCCATCGTGCCCATGATCACGCCCGCGATCGGCCCGCCGACGATGCCGGCGATGGCGAAGGAGGTCATGAACAGGCCGTTGATGCGCGAGCGGCGTGCGCTCGGGAACCAGTAGGTGAGATACAGCACGACGCCCGGGAAGAAGCCGGCCTCGAACACGCCGATCAGGAAGCGCACCGCGTAGAAGGCCCACTCGGACTGCACGTAGGCGAGGCTCATCGAGGCGAGCCCCCACAGGATGGTGATCCGCGCCAGGGTCTTGCGGGCGCCGATGCGCTCCAGGAGCAGGTTGCTCGGCACCTCGAACAGGAAGTAGCCGATGAAGAAGATGCCGGCGCCGAAGCCGTAGACCGCCTCGCTGAACTTGAGGTCGGAGAGCATCTGCAGCTTGGCGAAGCCGACGTTCACCCGGTCGATCCACGCCAGGATGAACAGGAAGACGAGGAAGGGGATCAGCCGCAGGGTCGCCCTGCGATAGCCCTCGTCCAGTTCGGCCGCGCTCACCTCGTGTTCCACCCTATCCATCGCACGTCTCCCGCGGTCCCGAACGGCCGCATCGCGTCTTGCCTCGCAAGTACCATGCCTGTGAAATTTCACAAGACGTGCTATGGCTCGCCGAGATGGCCGGCTTGGCATTGGTGAGGCGAATGCGTGCAACGGAGCGCCCAAACGTTACGCAGAACGAGCGCGCGTACCGGCGCCTGAAGGACGACATCCTGGCGCTGCGCCTTCGGCCCGGGGACGCGGTGAACGAGGCGGCGCTCTGCGCCGAGTTCGGCATCGGCCGCACGCCCGTGAACAAGGCGCTGCACCGGCTGATGCACGAGGGGCTGGTGCGCATCCTGCCCCGCAAGGGCGTACTGGTGCAGCCGCTCTCGATGGACGAGTTCGCCCATCTCATCGAGGTGCGCCGCCTGACCGAGCCGCCCTGCGCGGCCCGCGCGGCCGAGCGGATCAGCGACCAGGACCTCGCGCGCCTCGACGCGCTGCTGGCCGAGGCCCCGGCCTGCCCCATCGCCGAACTCGGGCCGGTCCTCGACGCCGACCGGCGCTTCCACGCGCTGATCGCGGAGGCGAGCGGCAACCGCGTGCTCGCCGAGGTGCTGGCCGGCCTGCACGGCCGCTCGGTGCGGTTCTGGGCCCTGTCGCTGGCCACCGGCCAGCACCTCGCCGAGGTGGCCGAGGAGCACGCGGCGATCCGCGACGCGCTGCGCGCCCGCCACCCGGAGCGGGCCGCGGCCGCGATGGCGGCGCACATCGATTCCTTCGCCCGGACCCTCGCCTCGCAGCTCGCCTGAGGCGGGGCCCGCCTCACGCTGATCGGCACGGATGGTCGGAGGCCTGACCGGCCCTCCCTATACTCGCGCGCGTGCAAGAAATCTGCGATGGCCAAATCTGCGATGGCCTTGAGCGCGCATCCGGGAGGCCCGCCATGCTCCACGCGCCGATCGATCTCGCCCCGGAGGTGCGCGCCGCGCGCGATGCGGGCGCGCCCGTGGTGGCGCTCGAATCCACCATCGTCACGCACGGCATGCCCCACCCGCAAAACATCGCGACCGCCCGCGCGGTCGAGGCCGAGGTGCGCCGGAACGGCGCCGTGCCGGCCACCATCGCGGTGGTGGCGGGGCGCATCCGGGTCGGCCTGCCCGACGCGGAGCTCGACTGGCTCGGCACGGCGCCGGACGTCCTGAAGCTCAGCCGCGCCGACCTGCCCTACGCGGTGGCGGCGGGCCGGCACGGTTCGACCACGGTGGCCGCCACCATGATCTGCGCCCATCTCGCCGGAATCCGGGTCTTCGCCACGGGCGGCATCGGCGGCGTGCACCGGGACGTCGAGGCGACGCTCGACATCTCGGCCGACCTCGACGAACTCGCCCGCACGCCCGTCGCCGTGGTCTGCGCGGGCGCCAAGGCCATCCTCGACCTGCCCCGCACCCTCGAATACCTCGAAACCCGCGGTGTGCCGGTGGTGGCCTACGGCACCGACCGCTTCCCGGCCTTCTGGAGCCGCGACAGCGGGCTTCCCGCGCCCCTGCGGCTCGACACGCCGGAGGCGGTGGCGGCGCTGATCCGGGCCAAGGAGGCGCTGGGCCTCGCGGGCGGCATCGTGGTGGCCAACCCGGTGCCGGAGGCCGACGAGATCCCGGCGGACGAGATCGCGCCCCGCATCGAGGCCGCCCTGGCCGAGGCTCGCGAGGCGGGCATCGCCGCCAAGGCCGTCACGCCCTTCCTGCTCCGGCGCATGCTCGACCTCACGGGCGGGCGCAGCCTCGCGACCAACATCGCGCTCGTGCGCAACAACGCCGCCCTCGCGGCCCGCCTCGCGGTGGCGCTGCGGCAAGCCGGGCTGCCGCAAGGGCTGTAGGGCTCTTGCGCCCGGCCGGCCCGCCGACCCATGATCCGCCCCAGGGGAGGGCGCGCGAGGGGGTGATCGCACCATGCGCCGCCGCCGGCCCCGCGCGTGTGCGGCGAAAACGCCGCCGGAGTTGCACCGGACCGAGGCGCCGTGCCGCCCCGCCTCGGCCGGGAGACGACCAGCGAGGCGGCGCGCGCGGCGCGGTGGTGACCGCCCCGCGCCCACGCGAACCGGGCCGTGGAGCCCGGCGCCGGTTCCGGAGGACGCCCATGCTCGACAGAACCCCCGCCGCCCGCGTCGAGGCGGTGCTCAAGCGCCTCGACGCCGCCCTGCAGGCCGGCGACGTGGACGAGGCCGTCACCCTGTTCGCCGGCCAGTGCTACTGGCGCGACCTCGTCGCCTTCACTTGGAACATCAAGACCGTGGAGGGCCGCGACGGAGTGCGCGACCTCCTCATCCACTGCCTGCCCCACGCGCAGCCGCGCCACTGGCGGCTCGCCGAGGACGAGGTGCCCACCGAGGCCGGCGGCGTGACGGAGGCCTGGATCGCCTTCGACACCGAGGTCGCCCGCGGCTACGGCCTGATGCGGCTCAAGGGCGACCTGATCTGGACGCTGCT
This sequence comes from Methylobacterium oryzisoli, assembly GCF_046557895.1. Taxonomy (NCBI): domain Bacteria; kingdom Pseudomonadati; phylum Pseudomonadota; class Alphaproteobacteria; order Hyphomicrobiales; family Methylobacteriaceae; genus Methylobacterium; species Methylobacterium oryzisoli. Next base: position 34,248 of record NZ_JBKIBX010000054.1, read on the forward strand.
GACCACGATGGTCGAGCTGAAGGGCCACGAGGAGCGGGCCGGCTTCACCCGCCCGCTCGGCGCCCGGCACGGGGTCCATCCCGGCGCCAAGAGCTGGAAGGAGCAGCGCGAGGAGGAGGCCGCCCGCCTCGGCCACACCGAGCAGCCGGCCGTGCTGATCATCGGCGGCGGCCAGGGCGGCATCGCGCTCGGCGCGCGGCTCCGCCAGCTCCAAGTGCCCACCCTCATCGTCGAGAGGAACGAGCGGCCCGGCGACAGCTGGCGCAAGCGCTACAAGTCGCTCTGCCTGCACGACCCCGTCTGGTACGACCACCTGCCCTACATCGACTTCCCGAAGAACTGGCCGGTCTTCGCGCCCAAGGACAAGATCGGCGACTGGCTGGAGATGTACGCCAAGGTCATGGAGCTGAATTACTGGGGCGGGACCACGGCCAAGCGCGCCGCCTACGACGCGCAGGCGCAGGAATGGTCGGTGACGGTCGAGCGCGACGGGCGCGAGATCACCCTGCGGCCCAGGCAGCTCGTCTTCGCCACCGGCATGTCGGGCAAGCCCAACATCCCGGATTTTCCGGGCATGGAGCGGTTCCGGGGCGAGCAGCACCATTCCTCGCAGCACCCGGGGCCCGACGCCTATGCCGGCAAGACAGTGGTGGTGGTCGGCTCGAACAACTCCGCCCACGACATCTGCGCCGCGCTCTACGAGGCGGGCGTCGACGTCACCATGCTGCAGCGCTCCTCGACCCACGTCGTGCGCTCGGACTCGCTGATGGAGTACGGGCTCGGCGACCTCTATTCCGAGCGCGCGGTGGCGGGCGGCATGACCACCGCCAAGGCCGACCTGATCTTCGCCTCGCTGCCCTACCGCCTCCTGCACGAGGTCCAGAAGCCGGTCTACGACAAGATCCGGGAGGTCGATGCCGATTTCTACCGCGACCTCGGCGCCGCCGGGTTCCGGCTCGATTTCGGGGCCGACGAGTCCGGTCTGTTCATGAAGTACCTGCGGCGCGGCTCGGGCTACTACATCGATGTCGGCGCCTCGCAGCTCATCATCGACCGCAAGATCAAGCTCGTCGGCGGGCAGGTGCAGGAGATCACCGAGACCGGGCTGCGCCTGGAGGACGGCCGCGAGATCCCGGCGGACGTGATCGTCTACGCCACCGGCTACGGCTCGATGAACGGCTGGGTCGCCGATCTCGTCAGCCGCGAGGTCGCCGACACGGTCGGCAAGGTCTGGGGCCTCGGCTCCGACACCCCGAAGGACCCGGGACCGTGGGAGGGCGAGCAGCGCAACATGTGGAAGCCCACGCAGCAGGAGGCGCTGTGGTTCCACGGCGGCAACCTGCACCAGTCGCGCCACTACTCCCAGTTCCTCGCCCTGCAGCTGAAGGCGCGCCACGAGGGCATTCCGACCCCGGTCTACGGCCTGCAGGAGGTGCACCACGCCTGCTGATCGCGTGCGCCGCCGGCCGGACCCTCCCGGCCGGCGGGCCAGGCCGGATCGCGCATCCTTGATCCTCCGGCGGGCAAGCACCACCTGAGATCAGCCGGAGCGGAGCACGGTGTCGATCAATCGATCGCGATCCCGCTGCTTGAATCCGCGATGAGCCTCACCATATCAGGTCTGTCGGCGACGGCGCCTCGGTGCCCGCGGATCTTCCCGAACACCGCGGACGAGCGGCCGAAGTCCGGTTTCGACCTGGCCCGGACCGCTCCGGTGAGCCGCCGCTGCGGCGGCGCCGATTGCGTGTTGACAGCCCGGAGCCGGCGGCCTATACGC
>NZ_JBKIBX010000055.1:0-35610 GCF_046557895.1 Methylobacterium oryzisoli
CGGGGAGAGGGCTGCTTGCACCTTGTCGTGCAAGCAGCGAGCCCGTGTTGGCCCGATAGGGCCAAACGCGAGGGTGAGGGGGCGGTGCCGGATGAGGCTCTTCCGGAAGCGCCCCCTCACCTTCGGCTGCCGCCTCGCTCTGCCGACGACAAGGTCGGCAGAGCCCTCTCCCCGCACGCGGGGAGAGGAGAACGTGCACGACCGGACGTGCGAAGCCCCAAGCCCACTCGGGAGAGGGGATCCCGCGGATCGTGGTGAGGGCGGTCGGCTGGGGCGGGGAGCGGGTCATGCCGTGAGCGCCGCCTCCGCGACCCCGCCGAGCCGCGCCAGCACGGCCCGCGTGGCCGGAGCGGCGTAGCCGTCGCGCTCCGCGCGCAGGCGGGCGAGGGAGGCGGCATCGTCCACGTCGTACCAGGGCGGCAGTTCGACGACGGGCAGGCCGATGCTCCGCGCCCGCGCCCACGTCGCCTCCGCCACACTGTCGGTGCTCCAGGCGATGTCGCTGAAGAGGGCGGCATGGCGGTGCTTCAGCCCGAGCAGGTAATAGCCGCCGTCCTGGCAGGCGCCGAGCACGGCCCGGTCGCCGGGCTGCAGCAGCACGCGGGCGGCCTCGACCAGGAAGGCGGTCGGCAGCGTCGGGCAGTCGGAACTGAGAAGGCAAGCGGCCGGGTGACCGAGGGCGAGGAGCCCGTCGAGGGCGTGGAGCAGGCAGCGCCCGAAGCCCTCGACGCCGTCCGGCGCCGGTGCCGAGCCGTCCGCCAGGACGAGGCCGGTGCCGGCGGCGATGCGCGCGCGCAGCAGGTCCTCCGTTCCGCGCGGCGCGTAGGCGGCGTAGGGCGCGATCGGGGCAGTCCGCGCGGCCTCGGCCAGGTTTACGGTGGTATCGCGCAGGAAGGCGGCGCTCAGGGCGGCGGCCTCATCGGGGCTGAGCGGCGGGCAGAGCCGCGTCTTCGAGCGGCCGGCCTGGGGGGCTTTCGCCATCACCCCGATGGCGCAGGGGGCGGGCGCCGTCACAGGCCGCTGAACCAGTTGTAGCCGCGGTCGGGCCAGTAGCCGCGCGGCTCCTTGTCGGTGACGTAGAGCGTGGTGACGAATTTCGGGTTCTTGAACCCGAGTTTCGTCGGGATGCGCAGCTTGAACGGGAAGCCGTGGCGGTGCGGGAGGATCGCGTCGTGGAGCCGGAAGGCCATCAGCGTCTGCGGGTGCAGCGCCGTCGGCATGTCGATCCCCTCGTAATAGCCGTCCGCGCACTCGAAGCCGACGTAGCGGGCCGTGGTATCGGCGCCGATCCGCTCCAAGAAGAGCCGCAGCGGCGTGCCGGTCCATTTCCCGATCATGCTCCAGCCCTCGACGCAGATGTGCCGAGTCACCTGCGTCTCCTGCGGCAGCGCGTGCAGCGCTTCGACGGACCAGGGCCGCTTGTCGGCGATCCGGCCGGCGAGGAGGAGGCGGTAATCCTTCGGGTCGAGGACCGGGGCTTGGTCGGGCCCGTACCACGCGTTGTAGCGGAAATCCTTGACCGCCATCGATTCGGGGAAGGTCGGCGCCAGCCGGTCCGGCCCGAACAGGGTCGCCTGGACCCGGTCGTTCCAGGCCGAGACTTTCTGCAGGGCGGCCTGCACGGCGTCGTGGTCGCTGACGTCGCAGCCGGTGAGCAGCGTCAGAGCGCCGAGGGTCACGCCGCCCCCGAGGAGCCGGCGGCGCGAGAGGTCGACATCCGGTCTTCTGCGGATCACGGCGCGTCTCCTTCGGGTGCGGGGGAGGAGCCGGACCGCCCGGTGATCATCGCGACGAGCGTGCTCGGCACGATCGCCACGAGGGCGAGATGGATGACGAGGAAGCCGGCGATCGCCGTCATGGCGAGGAAGTGCACGGTCCGGGCGCCCTGGAAGCCGCCGAACAGGGTTTCGAGCGGGTAGGTCTGGACCGGCTTCCAGATCGCGATCCCGGAGAGAATGACGACGACGAGCGCCAGGATCACGCACCAGTAGAAGGCCTTCTGCACCGCGTTGTAGACGCCGAGCCGGTGCTCCAGGCGGAAGCGCAGGGCGTCCGAAAAGTCCCGCAGGAAGGCGCGCGGGGTGAGGGGCAGGTAGTCCCGGCGGAAATGCCCGGAGATGAGGCCATGGAGCAGGAACAGCCCGAAGGCCGCCCCGAGCAGCCACATCCCGGCAAAGTGCCACGCGATCGCCGTCGCCACGCCCGGATCGCCGTGGCGGGCGAGCGCCGCCTCGACGTCGCCGCCGAGCGTCAGCGCGAGCGGGAAGCGGAAAGGCAGGATCGGCTCGGCGTTGTAGATCCGCCAGCCGCTGCCGATCATCACCAGGATGGCGATCGCCATGGTCCAGTGCGCGAGCCGCAGCGGCCAAGCGTGGGTCTGAATGCCCTTCGCGCTCATGCGGCGATCTCCAGGCTGTGGGCCGTCAGGGCGGCTGCGCCCTCCGGCGAGATCAGGAAGTCCACGAAGGCCCGCGGGTTCGGGCGGCGGGCGAGCGTCGTGACGGCGACCCGGTAGACGACCGGCGGCGCGACGGACTCCGGCACGGGGCGGATCGTCTCCAGGCCAGGTCGCGAGGCGAGGTCGCCGGCATGGAGCAGCCCGGCCGATGCTTCGCCGCGCGCGAGCAGGAACGCGACCTCGTCGGTGTCGAGGACGCCGAGGATCTTGTCTTCGCCGAGCCCCAGCGCCCGGATCAGAGCCGGCCCGTCCGCGTCCGCGGCGGGCGTCGGGTCGGGCACCGCGATGCGTCCCGTCAGGGCGGCCTCGCCCGCCCCGCCTCGGGCGGCGAGCACGAAGCGGTTGCGCCACGCGCCCGCGGCCTCGCCCGCGATCAGCCCGGCGGCGGCCGCCGCCGCCATGATGGGCCCTTGCGTGAACAACAGGTCGTTCTGGACCTTGCGGGTGAGCTGCGGGAGGAGGAGGCCGGGGCTCGTGGGGAAGATCCGCACCTGCACGCCCGTCCTCTCCCGGAACCTGTCGGCGGCGCGCGCGAGGGCCGGCGCCGCGGCCGTGTCGCAGTTGAGGACGAGATCCGTCGTCGTGACGCCGCCGTCCGAACTCTGGGGCTTGGCCGCCACCAGCGACAGCAGGGGCAGGCTCTGGAGAAGGCGTCGGCGCAGGATCGTCATGCGGGCGCAGTCCTTCGGTCGACCTGACTGGTGGTTCGCCGGAGCCGAGGCGCGGTTACACTTCGCCTGCACCTTTTCTGCTGGACCACAGCCGCGGACCGTCAGCGGAGCGGGATCAGGCACGGTCCACGACAGCGTGATGGCGGGGAGGGCACATCGGGGTTGGAGGCGTCGGGAGGCCTCGTGCCAGACCCACCTCGCGGACCCCTTCGAAGGAGATCGGCGATGGCCTCAAGCTGCCAACGCAGTCGAGCAGGCGCACAATCGCCCCTTTCCCGGACGACTGAAACGAAGTGGAAGGAGATCCGGGAACCAGCCGAGGACATGCCGCGCAGCGGCTCTGCTTTTTGCCCCGTTGCAGACGGACGGACGCTTCGCGACATCTTGCACTGGGTCCCGGATCTCCTTCCGCTGACGCTGCAGTCGTCCGGGAAAGGGGGATTGGAACTGACCTGTTCCACCGCACGGCACGGCCGTGCGCCGCGTTCGTGGACCGTGCGGTTCAGGGCCGCGCGTCGAAGCCCTGGCGGTCCGGAGCGCCCATCGTGTCGATCATGCGCGGGGACGACTCCGTGATGTCGTCCATCACGAGCTGGCTCATGGCGCAGATGAAGGACGAGAGGCGGTAGCCGTCGTGCCGGGACAGGGCGTTGTCGAAGGCCCGCACGTTCCAGAACGGATCGGTGGCCAGCGTGATCGGCGCGATGCCGGTCAGCGGCAGGCCGTGCAAGAAGCGCGCGGCCGGCCGCCCGGCGCCCTGGCCGGGCGCGTCGGGGGTGCCGAGATCCTCGCTGTCCCAGAACGCCCCGTGCCGGTCCGGTCGGCGCGCCCGCGCCCGCGTCAGCCACCCGTCCGTGCGCGGGCAGTCGATCGCCGCGTCGGCGAGCGTGGCGTAGGAGTTGTGGCGCTCGGCGCCGGCCTCCTTGAGGCCGAGGAGTTCGTGAGTGGTGCCGAAGGGGGCCGCCGAGGGCTGCGCGTCCGCGAGCACGCCGGCCGCCGGCCGCGGCGGATCGAGGTTGCCGATCGTGTGCGATTCCTCCCGAAGGCTCACTTGGAACGGGAAGGTCTCGGCCAGGACCGCGAGGGCGCGCAGCGGCAGGGTGAGCATCCGATCGAGGAGAGCGGCGGGCCGGGGCGGCGTGCAGGTCATCCCCCGCGGCTGGCGCCCCTCGAACCGGGCGGCGAGGCGGTCGAGGAAGCCGGCGGCCGGGCGGAAATCGAGCTTGAAGGCCGGAAAGAGGTCGTGCGTCGCCCAGTCGTAATCGACGCCGGCATCGAACATCGTGTCGGTGCCCGCGAGCCGCTGGCGGATGCGCCGCCGCGCGGCCCCGTAGCCGTCGTCGATCTCGAGGCCGATCCAGGCGCAGTCGCCGGGGCGGAGCCCGCCGGCCGGGAAGGCGAGGGCGGCCGTCACCGACATCATCACCGGGCGCTGCTCGGGCGGGAACAGCCCGGTGTCGCGGGCGACCTCGGCCGGGGAGGTGTGCTCGTCGGGGTGGAGCGCGATGCGCTCCCAGATCGCGCGCTGGATCCCCGTCCACTTGCTCGCCTCGGAGGCCGGGTTGATCAGCACCACGAGGTTGCCGAGGATCGGCGGCATCACCGCGCCGAAGCGGTGCCGCCGCACCGCCTTCAGCACGTCGTCCCGGAGGCCGGTCGCCAGCATGTTGCCGCCCAGGCTGTGCCCGGCGACGATCAGGCGGTTCCTGCGCTCCGCGCCGTCCGGGCGGGGGGCGGCCAGCACCGACTCGATGGAGCGCAGGGCCGAGACCGCCGCGGGCGCGATCGCCTCGCTCACCGGCTTGCGGTCGAACAGGGTGGCCCCGGCCGAGAGGCCGCCGAAGAAGCCGCCGAGGGTGTCGCCAAAGAGCCGCTTGAGGCCGCGCTCGTCCACCCGCGCGCCGCGCCAGCCGACATAGATGCCGGTGACCTTGGTCTCGCACGCCTTCGGATCGGCCGGGCAGCGCTGCTGCAGGAAGCGGGCGGCGTGCGCCGCGTAGAGCCGGAGATCGGCGACGTTCGGGTCGCCGATGCGGGCGTCGTGGCGCCAGCCATGCACGAAGACCATGACGTAGTGCGACCCGGTCGCGAGATGGCGCATCAGCGCGTCGAGCTGCGTGATCACGGGCCGGAGGCCGGCGGCGCGCCCGCCGCTCGCCCGCATCTCGCTCTCCATGGCCGCGCTCAGCATGGCGCGCGTGTCGTCCTCGTCGCCCGCGCCGCTGCCGGGCACGAGGGCGTAGGGCTCGCCGTCCTCCTGGAACTCCAGGAAGCCCAGCGTGTAGTCGAGCGGCTTCGCGCCGGGCCGCTCGGCCGGGACCACGTGGCGCTGCAGGGCGCAGCGCAGGCGCGTGCCCCAGCGCGGGTCGGCCACGACCGCCTCGTCCTCGTCGTTGCTGGGATCGCGCCAGCCACCGTCGTCGACGGCGGACGCCTCGGCCGGTCGCGATCGCCCGGTGCGCGCCAGGACGGTCCAGCCGTCGCGAAGCCCGTCGCGGCATGCGGGATCGGCCGGGTCGAGGTTCCGGTAGGCGCTCGCCTTCGGCGTCGAGAGGACGACGTAGTTCACGAAGAACAGGCCGAGAACGAGGAGCAGCACCGTGACCAGGGCGGCCAGGGCGAAGCGCAGGACGCGCAGGTAGCCGCGCCAGATCCAGGCGAGCCGGGAGCGGCGGGGGGTGCCCGAGAAAGGCTGGTCTGCCGACGATCGAACGGTCACGGGAGCATGCCCCGGCGAGTGTCTGCGAGACGTCGGCCCCGCCCGCGGCGGGAGCGGCGGTCGCTCCGGCGGACGGGGCAGCGGACGGGCCTGGAGCTTAGCAGGTTTCCTCCGCGCCGGGGCGGCCGGACAGGACCGTTCGCAGGGCCGCGATGGCGCGGTGGAGGTTCACCTTCAGGGAAACCTTGCTGCGGCCGGTATCCGCGGCCGCCTCGGCCAGCGAGCGCTCCCGCAGGACGAGCAGGTCGACCGCCAGCCTCTGCGCCGGGGGCAGCGCCGCGATGGCCCGGGCGAGACCGGAGTCGCGGTCCCGTCGGGCAAGACGCTCGGAGGGCAGCGGCGCCGGATCGGCGGCGCATTCGACGCTGGCCGGGGCATGCACCTCCGCGGCCCGGCGGGCGGACCGGCGCAGGTGATCGATGCTCCGCCGCTGCGCGAGGGCGCGCAGCCAGGGCAGGAACGGACGGGCCGGATCATAGGTGGCCCGCACCCGGTGCAGCGTGAAAAGCGTCTCCTGCACGACGTCGTCCAGCGCGGCCGCCGGGACGCCCTGGGCGCGGGCCGCCGCCGCGATCACCGGCACGCAGTCGCGCAGCAGGGTCGCGTAGGCGCGGGCATCCCCACCCTGGGCGGCGGTCATGGCGGCCGCGAGGCGGGCCTCCCCCTGCGCGATGCCGAGGCTGGTCATCGGCGCCTCACCGCGTCACGGCGGGATGGCCCGCATCGGCCTCGTGCAGCACGAAGCCTTCGAGGGCGTCGACCGCGCGACTCCAGGGCGCCTCGGCGAGGACGCGCTGCGTGTGCCGGTAGCCGGCCTCCGCGCGCGCGCGGATGCCCTGCGGGCTGAAATCGATGTCGCGGAAGGGGTCCTCCGCGTCGAGGCGCGGCGCGAGGAGCCGCACCACGTGCATCCGGGTCAGGCAACCGTAGGCGGTCAGCGCCTCGATCCCGGGATCGGCGGCGGCGTCCGCGGGCAGGCGGCGGGCGAGTTCCGCGATCACGTGACGGAGCCGGTGCATCTGCTTCTGGCGCGCGATGTGGCTATGGGCGCGGCTGGCGTACTGGAGGTCCTTCTGGCGGTTGACGACCTCCCAGAGAGTCCGGGGCTCGGGGCCGGAGGGGTTCCACATGTGGACCGCGAAGACGATGCCGTCGCGCCGCGGGTTGTCGTCGAACACCGCCTCCACGGGCGTGTTCGAGAGGATGCCGCCGTCCCAGAACAGCTCCCCGTCGATGCGCACCGGCGGGAAGGCCGGCGGCAGCGCCCCGGAGGCCATGACGTGGCGCAGGTCGAGGGCCTCGTCGCGGCTGTCGAAGTAGCGCATCTGCCCGCTGCGCAGGTTCGCCGCCCCGACCGTGAGGCGGCAGGAACCGTGGTTCAGCATCGGCAGGTCGACGAGGTCGCGCAGCGTCGCTTCGAGCGGGCGCGTCGAGTAGTAGGCGGCGCCCTCCGCGCCGAGCGGCACGTGCGGCCCCGCGAAGGCGAAGGGGTTCGGGGCGAAGAAGGGGCCGATCCCCTGAACCAGCGTCAGCCAGTTGGCGGCCGCCGCTCCCAGACCGGGCAGCGCCGCGAACGCTCGGTGCAACGGGCCGTGCTCGACGCGGCTCCAGAACGCATGCAGCCGCTCCAGGCGGCGCTCGACCGGGTTGCCGGCGATCAGGCCGGCGTTGATGGCGCCGATGGACGTACCGATGATCCAGTCGGGCTCGATCCCGGCCTCGTGCAGCGCCCGGTAGACGCCGACTTGATAGGCGCCGAGCGCTCCGCCGCCCTGCAGCACCAGCACGATCTGGCCGTGCTGCCGGCGCAGGGAGCGGGCCAGCGGCTCGGGCTCGGCTGCCGCGGGCGGGGCCAGCGGGCTCTCGCGAACCATGTCGCGCATCGCATTCTCCTCTTCGGTCGGGCGCGGCCGATGAGCGGTCCGGCCCGTCTCGCGCATCAGGTCGATGACGGCTCGCGCAGGCGCGTGGTCAGCGCCGCCGCGAGGGCGAGCGAGGCCGCCACCCCGAGCATGCAGGCCGTCCAGCCGAGCCGTTCGAACACCAGCCCCAGCACGGCCGTGCCGACGAGGCCGCCGAGGTAGTAGGACACGAGGTAGAGGCCGCTCGCGGAGGCGTGCTCGTCCCCCGCGGACCGGCCGACCAAGCCCGTCGCGAGGGCCTGGGCCAGGAAGGTCCCGATCCCGACCAGCACGAGGCCGATCAGGAGCGCCGGGAGGGCCGGGAGCATCAGCAGCGGCAGCCCGAGCGCCGCGACGAGCAGCGACGCGGCGAGGCCGCGGCGGAATCCGAGCCGGCCGCTCACCCGACCGGCGAACGGCGTGGTCACGAGCGCGGGCACGAAGACCACGTAGACGAAGCCCAGGGTCATCGGCCCGACCAGGAAGGGCGATCCGGTCAGGACGAAGTTCACGTAGGTGAAGGTCCCGAGGAAGGCGAACAGGATGCAGAAGCCGATGCCGAACGCGGCGCTCAGCGTCGGATTCGCGACGTGCCCGGCCCAGACCGCGAGCGGCGACGCCCAGGCGTGCCCGCCGACGGGTGCGCCCGGCGCGGGCCTTCCCGCGTTCAGAACCACGGCGGCAAGACCCGCGCCGGCGAGGTTCAGGAGCGAGAAGGCGACGAAGTTCGGGACGAGCCCGAGATGGTCGACGAGGGCCGCCGCGGCGAGGCGCCCGACGAAATTGCTCGCCACGTTCCCGGTCACGTAGGCCGCGAAGGCTCCCGCCGCCGCCGCGGCGGAGCACGCCTCGCCCAGATAGGCGAGGGTCAGCGTGAAGGCCGCCGCCATGCACACGCCCTGGAGCACGCGCAAGGCCGCGAAGAGCCAGAGATCCGGCAAGGTCCCGAGCAGCGCGGTCGGGACGGCCAGGAGCAGCAGGCTGACGACCACGCCGCGGCGGCGGTCGATGCGCCGCCCCAGCAGGGCGACGCCGAGGCCGCCGAACGCCATGCCGAGCGTCGTCGCGTTGACGGCGATGCCGATGGCGGCCGGGCTCACCCCGTAGGCGCGGGCGAGGGACGGGAGGATGGCCTGGGTGGCGAACAGGTCCACCACGGTCAGGAACGCCATCAGGCCGATGATCAGGTTGCGCAGGAGCTCGCCCGTGGGGGCGCCCGCCCGCTTCGCCGATCCGCTCAGGCCGAGCGCGCCGGGATGGGACATGACCGGTCTCCTCGCCGCCGCCGGCTCACATCTCGTGGGGGTCGCCCTTCACCGGGAAGAGGTCCGCCGAGAGCAGGATCGCGGGGGTGCGGCCGGTGTTCTTCCACCAGTGCGCGGTGGCGTGGGTCTCCGCCGTCGCCTCGCCGGCCTTGTGGAGGATGGGCACCGCGCAGGTGCTGGCGTGCTCCACCACCTCCCCGGAGACGACGTAGATCAGGGCCGGGCGGTCGCCGTGGCTGTGCCAGGGCACGATGCCGCCGGGCTCGATCACCAGCCGGCGCAGGCGGAACCACCGGTCCGGGATGCCCACCGGCTCCTTGGCGAGGTCGGTCGCGGCGATGACGGTGTCGGTCACGCCCTGCGCCGCCGCCTTGCTCTCCGCCTGCCCCTTGCCGCTGGAAACGACCTTGTCGGCCGGGCAGGCGCCCGCCCGGGCCGCCCCGGCGCCGAGCGCGGAGGCGCCGGCCATCATCAGCGCCGCGCACAGCGTGCGGGGAAGGAGGCTGCGGAACATCGGACACGGGATCATGGCGGCCGTCCTGCTGGTGTCGGGTCCGTCCCGGGGTGGGACGTGCCGGAGCATCGCTGGCCGGGTGCCGCAGCGGAAATGCCGTTTGGGCTGCGGGACGATGCCTTGCGGTTATCGTGCGAAAGGGCCGTCTCATAGCAACGGCCCAGGATGCTGCCGCATCGATCTCGATCCCGGGCAGGCCCGGGATCGACAGGGCCGTTGAGTTATCTCGAATTTTCGACATCAAGCCCAGAAGTCCGGGATCCTGGGCTTGACGGAAATTCGAGAGCGGAACCAACGGTCATTGGAAATGACCGTTGGTATCACGCGGGAGGCGGCGGGGCGGCGGGCCGCTCCTCGCTGAGGTCGAAGCGGCTCGGAGGCCACGCGTAGTGCCTGAGGGCCGCCACGAGCGCGGCGAGCGGCAGGGACCAGCGCCGGCCCGCGACCGTAACGAGGCAGACCTGCCGGGCGACGACCGGGTCCAGCACCGGCAGCAGGGCGATGCCCGGCAGGGTGGCGGAGAACTCGGGCAGGAAGCACACCCCCATGCCGGCCACCACCATGCTCTGGATCCAGTCCTCGCGCTCGCTGCGGTGCGAGCGCAGGATCTCGGTGCCCTGTGCCTGCAGCAGGTCGGCGAGGTGATCCCGGTACTCGCAGTTGATCCGCTGCAGGTAGACCTGTCCGCCCATCTCGCGCATGCGCACCGCGTTGCGGCAGGAAAAGTCGTGCAGCTGCCCGCAGGCGAGCATGAAGCGCTCCTCGTAGAGCGGGCTTGCCCGCAGCGGGTCGGGGAAGCCGTCGGGCCGGGCCATGATGGCCACGTCGATCTCGCCCGCCAGCAGCATCTCGGACAGGCGCGCCGGCACGCCCTCGATCAGGGTCAGCTCGATGCCCGGATGCGCGACCCGGAAGTGGTTCAGGAAGCCGACGAAGCGCAGCGGGCCGATGGTGCACATCACCCCGAGCGTGAGCTGCGCGCCCTCCAGGCGCAGGAAGCGCGAGGCGGCGCGCTTGGCCCGCTCGCGGTGCTCGATCATCTGCCGGAACTCGGGCTCCAGCAGACGCCCGAGATCGGTCAGGCGGACATGGCCGCGCTCGCGCGAGAACAGCCGGCCGCCGAGTTCGTCCTCCAGCTTCTGGATCGCGCGGGTCAGGGCCGGCTGGGTCACGTTGCAGTGCTCGGCCGCCTTGGTGAAGCTTTCGAACCGGCTGATCGCCAGGAAGTAGCGGATCTCGTGGAGCTCCATCGTCGCCTCCCGCCACGGCCCCGCTGCTGCTTGCCCGCGGCCTCCGCCGTCGCCAATGCCGAATGCGCATCGGCCCGATGACGCAAGGGCATTGGCGGTCGCCCGACCTGAGCCGCCACTCTCCGGCGATCCTCAACCAGAATCCAGGGCGGCGACCATGGTCCGATTTCTTCAGTCCGCCGGGCTCGACCGGACCGGACCGGCGCGCCCGCTCGACGGCCGCGTCGCGATCGTCACCGGATCCACGAGCGGCATCGGGCTCGCGGTCGCCGACACCCTGGCCGGGCAGGGCGCCGCGATCGTGCTCAACGGCCTGTGCGACGCGGGCGAGGCCGAGCGCCTCTGCCGGGCGCTGACAGACAGGCACCGGACGCCCGTCCGCTACGACGATGCCGACCTCTCGCGGGCCGGCGCCGTCACGGATCTCGTCGACCGCTCGGTCCGGGCCTTCGGCCCCGTCGAGATCCTGGTGAACAATGCCGGCATCCAGCACGTCGGCCCGATCGAGGATTTCCCGCCGGAGCAATGGGACGCGATCCTGGCGATCAACCTGTCGGCGGTCTTCCACGCCACGCGCCGCGTCCTGCCCGACATGCGCCGGCGCGGCTGGGGGCGGATCATCAACGTGGCCTCGGCGCACGGGCTGATCGGCTCGCCCTTCAAGAGCGCCTACGTGGCGGCCAAGCACGGCGTCGTGGGCCTGACGAAGGTCACCGCCCTCGAAACGGCCGAGGCCGGCATCACCTGCAATGCGGTCTGCCCCGGCTATGTTTTGACGCCGCTCGTGGAGCAGCAGGTGCGGGCGCAGGCGGCCGCGCACGGCATCTCGGAGGACGAGGTGGTCCGCACGGTCCTGCTGGCCGAGCAGCCGACCAAGCGCTTCGCCACGGTGGAGGAGGTCGCCGAGACAATCGCCTTCCTGTGCGGCCCGGCCGCGGCCTCCATCACCGGCGCCGCCATCAGCATCGACGGCGGCTGGACGGCTCACTGAGGGCGGGCCTGCTGCCGACAACGGCGTGGTGTGGCGTCCGGCAAAAGCTGAAGAGCATTCAGGCCAAGGGCCTCGCCGAGAATCCGTTTCGGCAGGCCCCCTGCCGTCACTTTGCGCAAGCGACGGGGGCAGATGCCTCCCAGAAATCCTCGGCGAGCGCTGCAGCCGCCCTGGGAATGTAACCGTAACAGGCCCAGCGCGTGGCCGCAGGGCGCATGATGGTGGACGTCGGCCGCAGGCGGCCGGCGCGATTGGTTTTCGGAGGCTTCGATGGAGCGTTCCGAGAGACGCGGTCTCGCGAGGCTCTTGCTCCGTTATCCCGACCGCCGGGAGGCGCTTCGGGGCAGAGCCGCGGACGACGCCAGCATCCGGGAGTTGTGCGACGCCTACGAGGCTGCCTGCGAGGCGGCCGCTTACTGGGCGCGATCGACCGAGCCGGTCGGGCCCGAGCGTGCGAGCGAATACCGACAGCTCGCGGATGCCATCGAGGAAGACATTCTTCGCAACCTGGCGTAGAACACCACCCAGTGCGCAGCCTTTCAGGCCATGAGAGGTCGCCTGGCCGCGGTCAATGGGCACGATCCACCTTGGTTCTATCGCAGTCTGCGGAGGCTTCGATGGATGCTGATTATGCGTCGGCCAACTCGAACGAGCCTTCAGCGGAGCTCGAACGGGTGTTTCGCGAACTTGTAGCTGCTACGGGTTTGCGGCTGTCCGGGCGCAACCGCCGCTTCCTCTCGTTCGTCGTCGAAGAGGCGCTGGCCGGGCGTGGTGAGCGCGTCAAAGCCTACACCATCGGTGTGGACGTCTTCGGCCGCGGTCCGGATTTCGACCCCGACAAGGATCCCATCGTCCGGATCGAGGCGACGCGGATCAGGTCGGCCCTCGCCGCCTATTATGCGGGTCCGGGCGCTCACGATCCGGTGCAGCTCGTCCTGCGGCCAGGGTCGTACATTCCGGTCTGCGAGGCAGCCCGGCCGCCGAGGACCCCCTCGGGCGATCCGTCCGGCTGCCGGCTCCCGGCCGCCGACGCGCAGGATGTCCCGACCGGCCGGGCCCAAGTGGCCGTGGTGGTCACGCACCGGAGCGATCGGCGTGACCGGTGCGGGGTGGCGAGGGGCGAGATGTACCTCCAGGCCATCGTCAAGGCCGTCTCCGGCCGGGGGTTTCGCGTCTTCGTGACCCCACCCCCGGAGCGCAGGGCGGCCGCGCCCATCCTCAAGGACCTGCTCTCCCTGCCCGCCGCGCTCTATGCCCTCGACGTCGCCGTGCACGAGATCGCGGAAGGCTACCGCTACTCGTGGTCGCTCGGCGACCTGCGCAGCGGCGAGGTCAAGGCCTCCGATGCCGTCGACGGAGTGGAAGACCTCGTCCCCGCGGGAGCCCGCATCGATGCCCTCGCCGACACCGTGGCGCGAGGTGTGGCGGACGCCCTGGCCTGACCGTCGCGTGCGGGGCGGGGCTGCGCCCGGCCCTCACGGCTTCGGGCCGAACCGCCGTTACGGTTACAGGCTTCAGGCGCATCCGCGCGCGTGCGACCGTCACGCACGATGGCCTTGCCTCTCATCGACATCTTCGCCTGGATCGTCCTGCTGGTCGTCTTCGCGACGATCGTCGCGACGATCGTCGCGCTCGGGGTCATGCCCGGGCGCATCGCGCGCCGGCGCGGGCACCCTTGGGCGCAGGCCGTGACCGTCGGCAGCTGGGCCACCCTGGTTTTCGGCGTCGTCTTCTGGCCGCTGATCCTGGTCTGGGCCTACGTCGATGCCCCGGCAAGGCGGGACGCGGACCGATGATCGTCGTCCTGCTCAACAGCTACATCGCCGTCCTGGCCCTGTTCGTCTGGCTCCGCTTCATCCCGTTCAACCTCTTCTGGAAACTGTCGCCCGCACTGGTTCTGATCGCGCTGCTCGTCGGGCTGTTCATCCCGATGGGGTGGGGAGCGCCCTCCGGGCCGGCGGCGGTCATCCGCAACTCGGTCCAGATCGTCCCTTCGGTCGCCGGCGAGGTGGTCGACGTCCCGGTCGTCGCGAACAGGCCCCTGAAGGAAGGCGAGGTCCTGTTCCGGATCGACCCGACCCCCTACCGCGCGCAGGTCGAGGCCATCGCGGCCCAGCTCAAGCTCGCCGAGACGCGGCTCGCGGAGATGTCGCAATTGCAGAGCCGAGGGACCGGACGCGCCTTCGACGTCGAGCAGCGGCAGGCCGAAGCCGACCAGTTGCGCGCCCAGTTCGAGGGCGCCAAGTGGAACCTCGACAAGACCACGGTGCGGGCGCCGGCCGACGGCTACGTGACCAACCTGACGCTCCGCAAGGGCGCGCGCGTCACCGCGCAGTCGCCGGTGATGGCCTTCATCGACACCAGCGAGGCGCTCCTCGGCGCGGAGATCCCCCAGATCTACGCGCGCTACGTCGAGCCCGGACAGCCCGTCGAGATCACCTTCAAGACGTTTCCCGGGACCGTCTATTCCGGGCGGGTCGAGGCCGTGCTGCAGGCCATAGCGACCGGGCAGGCGCAGTTCGGAGGCTCTGCCATCGCACCCACGGACATCCCGTCCGCGCCGTTCGTGGTCCGCCTCACGCTCGACGACGCCGAGGTGGCCCGCCGCCTGCCGGCCGGCAGCACCGGGACCGCCGCGATCTACACCGACCACGTGCAGCAGGCCCACGTCATCCGAAAGGTCCTGCTCCGGCAGTCGGCGATCCTGAACTACGTCAACCCGTTCTGAGCGGCGCCGGCCGCGGACCCGGTCGGGTTCAGCGGCGGCAGCGCGGCAGGCGGCGCGCGCTCGGGCGCCTGCCTCGCGGCGCGATACGCCTCCTTCACGACGCGCCGGAGGTCGCGCCCTCGGTCGTCGGACCAACCCCCGCCCTCGCCGAACAGGCTGCGCTCCAGGTCGCCCGCGAGCGCGGCGAATCGCGCGTCCGCCCGTACCGCCGACCGAACCGGGACCGGGAGCCGGCCGAGCCAGGTCGAGAGGGCCCGGTAGGTCAGTGACGCATCACCGCCTGGCGCCACGCGACAGAGGGCGGCGCGCGCTGCGGCCTCGGACGCCTGGTACGCGGCCCGCCGTTCCTGCCAGCGCCGGGACCGACCTCGGCGTCCGAACCATATCAGGACCAGACACACCACGATGCCGGTGCCAAGGCCGTAGGGCCACAGGCGGGCGGGTGCGGACCGGGGTCCCGCCGCGACCCCCGGCTGGGTCACGGCGACGTGCGTGCCGGCCAGCGTCACCATCCTGGCCTGCGCCCCATCCAGGTCCCACCAGGGCTGGACGACGGCCGGCAGGTCGTAGCTCCCCGCCTTCTCGAAGACGTACGTCACCCTGTCGATGCGCGACCCGGTGACGACGCCGCGGTTCATCCGATCCTCCGAGCGAGGCGGGTCGCGGTAGATTCGAACCCCCTCGGGAGCCGTGAAGGCGAGGTCCGCCATCCCCATGGCGGGGACGCCCTCGGCGGTGCGGCGGACGATGCGGACCAACGCGCCGCCCGGCTTGAGACGGGCCTGCTCCGGGTTGGGCTCCCACCGCTGGGTGGCGTCGACCTCGTCCGCGGCGATGACGGGTCCCGACGCGTCGATCCCCGGAGGGGCGGTGACGGTGATGCGCTGCGCGTCGCCCCGCGCCGTTCCCGCCGCGTTGCCGGCCGCGTCGAGCAGCGTGACCTCGGCGGGAGGGATGTCGATCGAACCTTGCCGGCGCGGGAACACCACGAACTCGAATTGTTGCCCGACATAGGGCTGGCCGCCGATGTCGGCGCTCAGGGTGACACCCTGCGTCTCGAAGCGCAGTACCTGGGCGCCCGGAGCGTCCCCCACCCGGACCCGAGGTGGGCGCGGCATGCTGCCGGGAAAGAGCACGTCGACGCGAAGGTGCACCGGCTGACCCACGACGATGCCGCCGGTCTGGTCGAGCATGGTTCGGACCACGATGTCGGCAGCCTGTGCCGGGATGAGGCCCGCCCACGCGACCGCCAGCGCGAGGACACCGAGCCGCCTCATGGCCGGGTCCCCTGCGGTGCCGCCCCGGGATCGGCGCCGGACGTCGCCTGGAGCTGATGGGCGAACTTGACCCTCAGGAAGTCGGCCGGCCGCGTCTGCACCCGCTTCAGCCAGAGGGCCCGAACCGCCTCGTCCGACATCGGCGTCCCGTCGCCCTGGACATCGGTGTCCGCACCGCCCTTCTTGCCCTTGTCGTAGACGACCTCGTCGGGGCTCGACTCGGTGTCGCCGGTCTCGCCGCCCTCCTGACGCATGCGTTCGGCCCGCAGGCGCGCGATCGCGCGGTTGGTCGCCGCATCCGCCCAACCGGGGCGGAGCGCCAAGGCCCGGTCGTAGCGCCTCACGGCGTCGTCGTACCGGCCGAGCATCACCAGGGCATTGCCCTGGTCGTAGGCTCCTTCGGCCGTGTCGATGCCGCCGAACGCCTGCGACGCCCCCTTGAAGTCGCCTGCCCGAAACAGGGCCACGCCGCGCCACAGCGGATCGCGGAACGCGGACGCCGCCTCGCCCAGGCGCCCTCGCTCCAGCAGGACGCGCCCGCGCTGGTCCGGCGTGAGCAGAAGATTGCCTGAGCCGACGCGGTAGGCGGTCGCCCCGAGCGCCAGGATCACGGCCAGCGACACGAGGGCGTAGGGGTGCGGGGGGCCGGCGAGGCGGATCATGCCGTCACCCATCCGCTGCGGAACCAGAGCAGCGTGAGGAGGGCGAGGAGAGGCGTCAGCCAGTAGCCCGCCTCCTTCCAGTGCTGCCCTTCGCCCGCCACGTCGGCCGCGCGGCCGGTCCGGTCGAGCCGTCGGGCCGCCGCCTCGACATCGTCCGGACCCACCGTGGTCGCGACGAGGTCCGCGTCGAGGGACCGGGCGAGGCCGGCGAGGCGTTCGGGATCCTGGTCCGGCGGCAGAAGGGCGAGGACCGTTGCCGGGTGACCGGGCCGGGACGGGCTCGGGCTGCCGGCCGGGTCGGCCGTGGTGTCGGCCATCACGAGGATCGACCCACCGTGGCCGCCTCCCGCGAGGACGCGGTCGGCCAGCGCCACGGCGCCCGCGATGTCGTCCCCGTCCCGCGGCATGATCTCGGGCGAGAGAGCCTGCGCGAGGTTCAGGACGACGGAGCCGTCGGGGGTGGGCGGCAGGACGAGATGGCTGGAGCCCGAATAGGCGACGAGGCCGGTGGAGGCGCCCTCGCGCAGCGTGAGCAGGTCGGCCAGCTTCTGGCGCGCCCTGTCGAGGCGGGTCGGGGCCAGATCGGGCGTCGTCATCGAGGGCGCGACCCGGAGGACGACCATGACCGGGGGCTTGGCATCCGCGAAGGGCGACGGCTCGCGCTCCCACGCCGGTCCTGCGACGGAGAAAGCCGCGAGGACCCAGACGGCGAGGAGCAGCGCATTCGGCGAGACCCACGGCCGGCGCTCCCGCCCGACGAGCAGGTGCCGGAGGAGGTCCGGATCGATCACGCGCCGCCAGCGCCGGGCCTCATCGGATCGCCGCCGCGCGAAGTGCCAGAGCGCCACCGCCGGCAGCAGCAGCAGGAGCCACGCCGGACGCTCGAAATGGAAGGCCGCCAGCGCGCTCATGATGAGATCCCCGGTTTCGGGGCCAATCCGGTTTCGGATCGCGCTTCGGGCGATGGGGAGCGGCCCCGAAGGAGCAGGTGGACGGCCTGCGCGAGAAGCGAGACGAACAGGGCGGCTGCGAGGGGAACCCAGTAGACGTCCCGTCTCGGCCGGAACGTGACCGTGTCGATCCGACGGGTCTCGATCGCGTCGAGACGGTCGTAGATGCGGGCGAGCCCATCGCGGTCGAGGGCGCGGAAGGAGCCGCCGCCCGTCGCGGCGGCCACGTCCTTCAGGGCCGTTTCGTCGAGCTTGTCCTCACCGACCGTCGACGGGTCCCCCACGGCGACCGTATGGATGACGATGCCCTTGTCCTTGGCGATGCTGGCGGCCTCGGCCGGCGGCAACTGGCTGGCCGTGTCGTTGCCGTCGGTGAGCGCGATGATGGTCCTGGCCTTCACGGTGCTCCGGTCGAACAGGCCGATCCCGAGCCCGATGGCGTCGCCGAGCGCCGTGCGCGGCCCCGCCATGCCGACGAGAGTGTCGCGCAGCATCGCGCGGCAGAGGTCGAGATCCGTGGTGAACGGCACCAGCGCGAAGGGCGCGTCGCCGAAGACCACGATCCCGGCGCGGTCCCCCCGGCGGCGCGAGAGGAAGTCGTCGAGGACGCTCTTCACCGCCGTCAGCCGGTCGACCGTTCGGCCCGACGCGTCGGTGAAGTCCTTGGTGTCCATCGACCCGGAGAGATCGACCAGCAGGAGGAGGTCGCGCGTCGGCCGGTCCCGGTGCAGGGGCGCCTCGATCCATTGCGGGCGCATCAGGGCGACGAGCACGAGGAGCCAGCAGGCGACCAGCGTCGCGAGGCGCGGAAGGCTTCTCGGGGCCACCAGCCCGCCCGCGCGAGGCTGCCGGCCCGTGAGGGCGACGAGGCGGGCGAAGAAGGGGACGCGCAGGCCCGCCCGGGAAGTCACGTGCGCCGGCAGGAGCCACCACGCCAGGAGCGGCAGGGGTGCGATGAGGACCAGCCAGGGGTAGGAGAAGGTGAGCACCGTCAGCCCGCCCCTGCCTTGCCGGCGATACGGTGCTGGGCGACCCAGATCCGGGCCTGCGCGATCAACGTGCGGATCTCGGCGGGCCCAGGGCCGTGAGCGTCGTAGGCCTTGCACAGCAGACGGTGCATCGCCGGCGCATCGAGGGTCTTCCCTCCGCTACCGGCGAGGAAATCCGCCCATATCGCACCGCTCAACGGCGCGACCTGCTCGCGCGGGAAGGCCACGAGCGCCGCCCGCTTCATCACCTCCGAGACCCGTGCGACGGCATCCGCATCCGGCTGGGGCGAGGCCGCGATGGCGTCGAGTTCCGCGAGCGCCGCGCGACGGTAGGCATCGTCGCGGTGCCGTCTCCACAGATCCCGCAGGAGAAGGGCCAGCATGGCCGCAAGCCCCGCCGCCACGATCCAGGCGCCCGGGGCCGGGGGCCAGAACGCGACCGGGGCCGGCAGCGCCAGGTCCCGCAGGTCCTCCAGGCTGCCGGGATCCGGGTTCATGGGGATATTTCTCCGACGCGCGAGAGACGCCGCTCGGTCCTTCTCCCGATCAACGCCTGCAACTGGGTCGCGACGTCTTCGGCGGTCGAGACCGGAAGCACCGGAATGGCTCGCCGGCGCGAGAGCGCGCTCAGGCGCTCCCGCCACGCCGCGCGCTCGTCCGCGTAGCGGGAGCGCAAGCGTCCGGAGGAGGAATCGACCTCGACCTGTGCCTCGCCCGAGCTGAACACCGCGGAACCCACGTCCGGCAGCTCCAGTTCGAGCGGGTCGTGGACATGGACCGCCAGGACGTCGTTGTGGGCCGTGAGGCCGGTGACGAGGCGCGCGGTCTCCGCGTCCTCGCCCGCGGCGTCGGTGACGAGGCAGACGAGCCAGTCGTGCGTCGCCACGCGCGCGGCCCGGCGCAGGGCCTCGTTGAGTTGCCCATCGGCCCCCGGAGAAGCGGCCCCGGCCCCCAGAAGCCCGTTTCGCCGTGCGACCTCGGCGATGACCCGGACGGCCCCAATCTCCCGTCCCTTCGGTCTCACCTCGGTCATGTCGGCATCGCCGAACACGATCGTCCCGACGCGGTCGCCCAGCGACGTGACCCGCCAGGCCGCCAGGGCTGCGACCTCGGCGGCCACGACCGACTTCATCGCTCGGCGGCTCCCGAAGAACATCGTGGTGCGCTGGTCCACGAGAAGCAGGACCGGCCGGTCGCGCTCCTCCGAGTAGACGCGGACCTGCGGCGCGCCGAGGCGCGCGGTTGCCGGCCAGTCGATCGCCCGGGTGTCGTCACCCGGGACGTAGTGGCGCAGCTCCTCGAAGTTCAGGCCCCGTCCCCGCAGCCGGGAGGCGTGCCGGCCCGAGAGCAGGCTGTGAACGGGCTGCCGCGGCAGGAAGCTGAAGCCCTTGGCCCGATGCTTCAGCCGCAGAAGCGCGTCGAGGCCGACGTGGGCGCGCGCCGCGGTGGACGGCGTCCCGCCCGTCCCGCGCCCCCGCCGCTCGACCATCCGCGCCATCGTGTGCCTCTCGTCAGGCCGCCACCACGACCTGCCTGATCACCTCGTCGAGGACCCCATCGGCCGTCACGCCGTCCGCGCCGGCCTCGTAGCTGAGGGAGACCCGGTGCCTCAGGCAGTCATGTGCCACGGCCTGAACGTCCTCCGGCGTCGCGTAGTCGCGCCCGCGCAACCACGCGGTCGCGCGCGCGCAGCGGTCGAGCGCGAGCGAGCCGCGCGGGCTCGCGCCGATGGCGACCCAGGCCTTCAGCTTGTCGCCGAACTCGCCCGGCCGGCGCGTGGCGGCGACGAGGCCGACCATGTAGGCCTCGACGGCGTCCTTGGTGATGACGCGGTCGATCTCGGCCCGGGCGTCGAAGATGGTCTGCTGCGGGATCGCCGGGGGCCTGGACGCCGCTGCGCCGGCCGGGACCTGCTCGGACCGCACGAGGCGGAGCACCCGCACCTCGTCGGCATCCGACGGGTAATCGATCCGGACGTGCATCAGGAACCGATCCATCTGCGCCTCGGGCAGCGGATAGGTGCCCTCCTGCTCGATGGGGTTCTGGGTGGCGAGCACCATGAACAGGGGCGGCAGGTCGTGGCGCGTGCCGGCCACCGTCACGTGGCGCTCTTCCATGGCCTCCAGCAGGGCGGACTGCACCTTGGCGGGGGCGCGATTGATCTCGTCGGCCAGCACGAGGTTCCCGAAGACAGGACCCTTGCGGAACTCGAACTTGCCGTCATCCCGGAGGATCTCGCCGCCGGTGACGTCCGATGGCAGGAGATCGGGCGTGAACTGGATGCGGCTGAAGTCGGATTCGAGGTTCTTGGACAGGCTCTTGATCGCCCGTGTCTTGGCGAGGCCGGGCAGGCCCTCGAGGAGCACGTGGCCGTCCGCCAGGAGCGCCATGACGATGCGCTCGACCACGCGCTCCTGGCCGATGATGTCTTGGTTGATGCGGGCCTGCAGGTCGAGGATGGCGGCGCGCGCAGCCGATCCGGTGCCCCCGGCATCCCGTGCCTGAACGTCCTGCAACATGCCGGTGCGCTCCCGGCACGAGTGTGGACCAGCCGGCGCCCAAGTCAGCCCCAAGTCAGCCCCAAGTCAGCCCCAAGTCAGCCCTGTTACCGTTACAGCCTTGCGCACCGGCGGCCGGCCGCGAAGTCAGCCGAAGGGCCAGACCGGCGCGCGGACGATGACCAGCCCGATCATCGCGTTTCCGTTCATCGCCGCGCTGGTGCTTTTCACGACCGCATTGATCTTCCTCCTCTTGGAGATCCGGCTGTCGGTCGGGGACATCGCCCGTCTCCAGCAAGCCTTCGGCCGCGCGAGGGAGCAAGGGGATCGACGGCCCTGACCGGGCCTCCGGTCCGCTTCCGCTTCCTCCGCTCGCCGATCGAGAGGCGAGGTCAGAACTTCGCCGCCACCGGCTTCGGTTCGGCCGCGGCCTTCGGTGTGGGCACCCACAACGGGAAGGAGACTTCCAGGAAGCCGACCGTTCCCTGGAAACGATTCTCGACCTCGACCTCGCGCAGCACCTTCACGCGGGCCGTGACGGGAATGTGCCCCGCCAAGGCGGTCAGCCCGAGCGTGCCGCCCACGGCCGTCGTCCGGCCCTTGAACGGCCCGAGGCGTGCGCCGGGACCGCTGTCACCGGTGAGCTGCTGGTAGTGGGAGGCGATGACGCCGACCGACAATTCCTTGGTGAGGTATTTCGAGGCCGAGACGTCGATGTGGAACTCGTGGCCCGTGGTGTACCGGGTGGACGGGTTCGTGCCGTTGAGCGTGAAGCCTGCCGCCGCGGAGAGTTCGATGCCGATGGTCGGGTCGAGGTAGGTCGCGGCGGCCGAGATGTCGCCCAGGTAGCGGTTCAGCGCGATGTTCGAGAGCTGTCCGGGTTCGTAGCCCCCGGCCGGGATGCTGACCACGCCAGCCAGCTTCCAATGCCAGTGGCCGGAGTGCCAGCCGAGCGAGGCGGAGACGATGGGGTCGCCTGGGTTCAGGGTGGCGTCGCCGACGCTGGCGCCCGCGGGCCGGCCGAGCGCCTGGTTCACGAGCGGGCCGTTGATCAGAACGCCGGCCCGCACGGCCGGCTCGCCGAAGGGCATGACGAGGGCGAGGGCGAGGTCGCCGTCGAGGATCTTGACGGGCGTGACCCACAGCACCGTCGCGAAGTCGGCGACGATGTTCACCTTGGCATCGGCGATGATGTTGCCGCCGAGCTGGGTGGCGCGATTGCCCCCGAGCCGGCCGTTGTAGAAGTACGTCGTGCTGTCGAAGTACAGGCCTTGCGGGGGAACCACGCCGCCCAGCGGAACCGCCTGTCCCTCGATGTAGAAGCTCAGGCCGCCCTCCGCGGCCTTGACCGAAGGGTTCGCCGCGAGGAGCGCACCCAGAGCCACGCCCCAGACGAGGTGACGCACGACGTCCCGCATGCCTGCCCCCAACGCACTGTCCCGAGTGCAGCATTCCGCAAACAATCCGGAACAAGATCAGGGAACAGGCATGGGCACGCCGTGTAAACCCTGGTTCCACAAGATCCTGAACCAGTATGACCTTCCTGCCACATCAGGGTTCGGTCCTGCGCTATTCGACCGGCATGATACCGTTACAGGCTTGACAGTGGTCAAATCTGGCGGAGGGCGCGGCTTGCAGGCAGGCGGCTGGCAAACCCTGCCGGCCCGAGCCCTCATGATGGCAGACACCGATCGTGCGGTGCGCGGGTCGGGCAGCCGACACCGAGGCTCCTGCGGTGAGGGCCGACGAGCCGGAGCCGCCGTCCGCAAGGGCGTGATCGGCATCTACCGCCCGCGCGCCGCGCCCCGGAAGGCGCGCCGCAGCCGCTCCCCACCCCCGGGCCTCACGCGCAGGTGCGGGACGATCAGCCTGTCGAAGGCGAATGCGACCTGATCGTATTCCTCGCCGCACCCTTCGGCCCGCTCCTTCGGCAGGTAGCCCTTGGCAACGACGTAGCCGAAGCGTTTCTCGTCCGACCCGTAGGCCAGGCAGGCGAGGTTGTAGAAGCGCTGCCAGGAGAAGCCGTGGACGTCCGCGAAGCCGCCATGGTCGATCGGCTCGGACTTGCCCGTCGTCGCGAAGAAGTAGGCGCTCCCGTTGACCACCGTGCGGGCCTCCCTGCCACCCAGCTGGAGCAGGGCGTAGGACGCCAGCTGATCGGCCGCGTCCTCCTCGCGCCCGAAGATCGGCACGCGCAGCAGGTCGAACAGGGCGTGCCCGCTCTCGTGCATGAGGATCTGCGCGACGGGACCCACGATCGCGTCGTGGTGGGACACGCCGGCGGGTGATCGGGTCTTCGGCGCGACCTTGTGGACGCCGGCGACCAGCTCGTAGCAGAGCGTGACGCTCCGGCTCTCGGGCGCGTACCAGGCATTCGGTTCCCCGGCGCATTCCTTGAGGCGGTACGTCAGGCGGGTCGGCAGGCGGGCCAGGCCGACGATGGCGCCGACACGCTCCAGGACGCGCTGCCGCCGCATGGACTCGTAGATCTCGCGAAAGGCTGCCTTCTTCGGAGCCTCGTAGACGACACGGATGCAGTCGGATCCCGCCCGGACCGGACCGCGCGCTTCGGCAGCCTCGATGGGAAGGACGAGGCCCAGGAGCGGGAGGGCGAACCAGCGGCTCGGGCGGCGGCTCACGAGCGCCCATCCCGCGCCGCCATGGCAACGCCCGCCATCGCGCGCGGCTCGGTCGGCATCAGGGACGGCAGCCGCCGCGTCCATGTCCCAAGGCACCGGTCGCGACCGCTCATGGACGAGCTTCCGTCCGAAGGATGCAGCGGAACCCGATGTGGCTGGTCGAGGTGTCGACCGGGTGGGGGTGGCGGGCGGCCGGGCGGTAGCGGCGGCAGTAGTTCGGCGCGCAGAGATGCGAGCCACCCTTCACGACCCTGCGGGGGATGCGGATCGCGGGCTGGGCCGGGTCGTAGCTGCCGTCCTCTTGGCCACCGCGAGGATTCTGCGGGATGCAGCAGGCCTTCGCCGCGTCGGCGGGATGCTTCGGGACGTAGAAGTCGGTCGTCCACTCCCAGACGTTGCCGGTCATGTCGAACAGGCCGTAGGCGTTCGGCGGGAAGGCCGTGATCGGGGAGGTGCGCTCGTAACCGTCCTCGGCGAGGTTCTGGTGCGGGAACGCGCCCTGCCAGGTGTTGGCCATGTGCCGCCCACCCGGTGTGAATTCGTCGCCCCAGGCGAACTCCGCCCCGTCGAGGCCGCCGCGGGCCGCGAACTCCCACTCGGCCTCGGTCGGAAGGTCCTTGCCGGCCCAGGCCGCGTAGGCCTCGGCGTCCGCATAGGCGACGTGCACCACCGGGTGCTCGTCGAGCCCGGCGATGGAGGAGCCCGGCCCGTAGGGCCGCCGCCAGTGCACGCCGAACTTGAAGCGCCACCACGCGCTCCAATCCCTCAGATCGACAGGACCCTTCGGCGGCTTGAACACGAGGGACCCCGCCTGGAGCATGTGCGGCAACGCGCCGGGATAGTCGACCGGGTTCGGCTTCCGCTCGGCCATGGTCACGTAGCCCGTCGCGCGCACGAAGGCGCGGAACTGCGCGTTCGTCACCGGCGTCGGATCGACCCAGAAGCCATCGACGCGGACCCGGTGGACCGGCGCTTCCTCCGGGTAGTGCCGGTCGGAGCCCATGCGGAACGTGCCTCCGGGCACGAAGACCATGTCCCGTACCGCGCCCGGAGCGGTGGTCCGGTTGAGAAGGGCCGGCTCCGTCATCGATCGCTCCGTGGCGCGGGCGGGAAGACCGCCTTCCATGCCCGTTCGATGTCGACGACCGTCCACCCGCGCCGCCCCGCCTCGTCGAGGGCCTTGTCGAGGCGGCCGACGTGAGACCGGCGGTCGTAGGCGTACTCGCGCTCCGCGTCGGTGTGGTGGACGAGGCCGAGGAAGCGGGGACCGGTCCCCGCGGCCGTCCATTCCAGCATCTGCAGGTCGCCGTCCGAGTTGCCGAAGGCCAGGATCGGCTGGCGCCCGATGAACCGGTTGATGCCGGACGGCTTGCCCGGCCCGTCGTCGATGAACTCGACCCTGGGCTCCTTGATCAGCACGGGCTGACCGTCGGGCCGGATCTCGAACGTGGTGACGCCGGACGAGCCCACGACCTGTTCGGGCGGGATGCCGTAGGCGCGCTGTGCGAAGACCCGCATGAACTCGACCCCGCCGCCGGAGACGATGAAGGTCTTGAAGCCGTTGGCCCGCAGGAAGGCGAGCAGTTCCAGCATCGGCTGGTAGACGAGGCTGTCGTACGGCCGCTGGAAGCGCGGATGCCGCGCGGTTCGGAACCACTCCGCCACGAGGGCATCGAAGGCGGCGGTCGTCATGCCGGCATGGGTCGCCGCGATGATCTCCAGCAGACCCTTCTCGCCGGTGGCGGCGACCGCCGTGGCATCGCCCTCGATGACGCCCTTGAACGGCTGCGTGTCCCGCCACTCGGGGTGCGCCCGGGCGAGGGCCCTCACCCGATCCATGGCGAAGGCCACTTGGAAGTAGACGGGCTGCTCCGCCCAGAGCGTGCCGTCGTTGTCGAAGACCGCGACGCGGTCCGGGGGCGCGACGAAGTCGTGGCCGCCGGCCGTGGTGACGCGCCCGACGAAATCCAGGATGGCCTGCTTCGGGCCGCCCTCGTTCCAGGACGGCAACGGGTCGCCCTGGGAGCGCGCTGCGCCCACCCAGGGCGGTCCCGCCAGGATGGAAAGGACCGCCGCGGCTGCAAGCCAGAAGCGGCGGCTGAAGGTCCCAGTCCGGGAGGACATCGCCAGCCCCCATCCACGCTACTGATGATGCGCATCCGTCATACGTTGCATCTTCTCGATGATCTGATCGACGCTGAAGCTGGCCGCCCGTTGGCGGGGCGGGAACTCGCGGAACGTTGCGAGGAACTTGGCGACCTCCTCCTGGGCGGCGAAGATCAGGTAGGGCTGCGAGAGGAACCAATCGTAGTAGGTGTTCGAGGTGACATCCGCGCGCTCGTACGGATCCGCCCGCAGGTCGAACAGCTTCGGCATGCGAAGCGTCGTGAAGGGCTCGGCCCAGACCCGCATCGTGCCCGGCGCGCGCTGCTCCTCGAACACGATCTTCCAGTTCTCGTAGCGCATCGCCACCAGGTCACCGTCGTCGTTGAAGTAGAAGAACTTGTTGCGGGCGCTGCGGTCCTGCTGCCCGGTGAGGTACGGCAGCTGGTTGTACCCGTCCAAGTGAACCTTGAAGCTCTTCGCCCCGGCCGTGTGACCTTTCAGGAGCTTGCCCGCGATGTCGGAATCGCCCGCGGCAGCCATGAGGGTCGGCAACCAGTCGAGGCCGCTGACCATCTCGTTCGAGACCGATCCGGCCTGGATGCGGCCCGGCCAGCGGATGATGCAGGGCACCCGGAAAGCGCCTTCCCAGTTCGTGTTCTTCTCGCTCCGGAAGGGCGTCATCGCGCCGTCCGGCCAGGAGTTCATGTGCGGGCCATTGTCGGTGGTGTAGAGGACGAGGGTGTCGTTCGCGATGCCGAGGTCGTCGAGCTTCTTCAAGAGCTGCCCGATGTGTCCATCGTGCTCGACCATCCCGTCGGCATACTCGGTCCGGGCGGTGAGGCCCGGAGGACTCCGGCGAGTCTCCGCGACGTGGGTGCGGAAATGCATCCGGGTCGCGTTGAACCAGCAGAAGAACGGCTTGCCGGCGCGGACCTGGCGTTCGATGAAGTCCATCGCGGCGGCCGAGGTCTCCTCGTCGATGGTCTCCATCCGCTTCTTGGTGAGCGGACCGGTATCCTCGATCTTGCCGTCCGCCGACGCCCTGAGGACGCCGCGGGGGCCGTACTTCTTGCGGAATGCGGGGTCGCGCGGGTAGGTCCGCTGCTCGGGCTCCTCCTCGGCGTTGAGGTGGTAGAGGTTGCCGAAGAACTCGTCGAAGCCGTGGTTCGTCGGCAGGTACTCGTCGCGGTCGCCGAGGTGGTTCTTGCCGAACTGTCCCGTGGCGTAGCCGAGCGGCTTGAGGAGCTCGGCGAGAGTCGCGTCCTCCTTCTGCAAACCCACGCTCGCCCCCGGAACGCCGACCTTCGACAGCCCCGTCCGCAGGGTCGACTGCCCCGTGATGAAGGAGGAGCGGCCGGCCGTGCAGCTCTGCTCGGCATAATAGTCGGTGAACATCATGCCCTCGCGGGCGAGGCGGTCGATGTTGGGCGTGCGGTAGCCCATCAGGCCGAAGGTGTAGGCGCTGATATTCGACTGCCCGATGTCGTCGCCGAACATCACGAGGATGTTCACGGGCCGCCCTGAGGAGCCGGCCCGCGCGGGCGCGGGCTGCGGGGCCGGCGCCGGGGCCTGGGCCTGAGCGCCCGGCGCGGCGCTCATCGTGGATGCGGCCAGAGCGGTCCCCCCGAGGAGCATCGCGCGGCGGCTGAGCGCTCGGCTTGCATCCTCATCAACGACGTCGGTCGGCCGCCGGATGTCGCTCATGGTCCTCTCCTGAAGGATAGATCCTGGTCATGGGCCCGGCTGCGCATGGCATGAGCCCGAACCGGACGTGTCGGCACTCCGTTTGCTCTTGGATCATGGTGCAACTCATCGTGGCGGCATAAGGCGTTCGACTTCCTTCAACCGTTTCAGCGCTTCCTGCTGTCGCAGGAGACCGTAACCGATGCCGCTGGGATTGAGTGTGCTGCCCTCCTGATAGGGATAATCGCTGAAGTCGGAGAAGAATTCTTTGACCTTGGCCTGGATAGGAACGAGAAGCCAAATGTTTCGAGCGAGAAATTCGAGTGCGCCCCCACCCTCCTTCATGGCTCGCTCGTAGGGATCCATCCTCAGGTTCGTGATCAGCGCCCAACCCGGCCGTTCGCGCGTCGCCGTCGCGATATTGCCTTCGCTCGCGATGGCGAAGCTCAGCTTCCAATCGTTCCAACGGATCGCATTCAGGTTTCCGGCCTGGTCGAAATAGTACATCACATCGCGCGGCGGCGTCCTGGCGCCGCCTTTCAGGAGATCCGTGAGATCATAGCCGTCCAGATGCACCTTGAAGGTCTTGGTCCCGGACTGGAAGCCGGACTTCATTTTTTCCTTGAGGTCCGGAATGCCCGCGGCCGTGGCGAAGGTCGGCATCCAATCCATCAGGGTCACGATGTCGTTGATCTGCGAGCCCGGCTTCACGACACCCGGCCACCGGACCATCATGGGAATGCGCATGCCGCCCTCCCACGTCGTGCCCTTCTCGCCGTGAAACGGGGTCATGGCGCCGTCCGGCCAGAGGGCCAACTCCGCTCCGTTGTCGGTCGTGTAGAGGACGATGGTGTTGTCGGCGATGCCGAGGTCGTCGAGTTGCTTCAGGAGTTCGCCGACATGCCCATCGTGCTCGGCCATTCCGTCCGCCTCGATACCCTTGCCGGTTTTACCGACACTCTCGGGCTTGAGGTGCGTGAAGACGTGCATGCGGGTCGTGTTGAACCAGACGAAGAACGGCTTGCCGGATCTGTGCTGGCGGTCGATGAAGTCCTTTGTCGCGGCAAGGAATTCCTGGTCGACGGTTTCCATGCGTTTCTTGTGCAGGGGTCCGGTATCCTCGATGCGGCCGTCGGCATGCGAATGGATGACACCGCGAGGACCGTATTTCCTCCGAAACTCCGGATCTTTGGGATAGAAATATCCCTCCGGCTCCTCTTCGGCATTGAGGTGGTAGAGATTGCCGAAAAACTCATCGAAGCCGTGGTTCGTCGGCAGGTGCTGATCCTGGTCGCCGAGATGATTCTTGCCGAACTGGCCGGTGGCATACCCCCTCGTCTTCATGACATCGGCGATCGTCGGCATCCAATCCGTGATCCCATGCGGATCGCCGGGCATGCCGATGGTCAGGAGGCCGGTGCGGAAGGGTTCCTGCCCAAGGATGAACGAGGCCCGGCCCGCGGTGCAGCTCTGCTGGCCGTAGGAATCGGTGAAGATCGCTCCCTCGGCGGCGATGCGGTCGATGTTCGGCGTGCGATACCCCATCAGCCCCATGGTGTAGGCGCTGATCTGCGATACGCCGATGTCGTCGCCGAAGATGACCAGAACGTTCGGCGGCTTGGCCGATGAGCCTGCTTGCGGCGGGGCGGCCCGCTGCGGTTGCGTTGGTTGCACCTGAGCCTCGGCGCCGAACGGCGTGCCTGCCGCCAGCGCGGTGCCGGCCAGCAGGAGCTTTCTCCGGCTAAAAGCCGTGCTCTCGGCAGCGCCGGATTCCACGCTTCCCGCTTCGTGGCTCATGGTGTCCTCCTTGCTGACGCCTCGGACGCCGACATGGCGAGATCGGATATCGACGGGCTCGGCCCGGGGCCGAGCCCGGTGGCGGAAGCGAGCCTTGACCAAGCCTGATCGGCACCGGCTGAGGGTGGGTCGGCGCGGCCAATCACCGGTGCGGCCGGCGCGCTGCCGGTGAGCTGGGTCGAGGGCTGCTCACCGAACCGGCCTCACCGCGTTCCTGGCCGGCTTCCCGCGCGTCCCGCATGCCCTGTGGGATCCCATCGGACGGCAGGCTCGCTGCGTCGGTCGACGATGCGCGGCGGCGCCAGGGCGCCCGCTTGCGTCGGATGCCTCCACCTCGGTTCGGGCGGTCGCCGTCCCGCTCCGGGTGGCTCGTCCGGTGCTCCCCGGGAGCGGGTCCCCAGCAGCGTCCGCTCGTCGCAAAGACTTCGCATCCGGGCCGCTCCGTCGGACCAAGGAAGCGCGGGCTCACCGACCTTCAGCTGCATTGCAGCTGCATCGGCCCGGCTTCGGCGATCCTCCTCACGGCGGGGCCTCGGTGTCATCCCTGTTACCGTTACAGCGGTGACACCCTCCGGGACCGGCGCTCTAGTCACCTCAACGGTCGCGGCTCACGAAGTGCGGCGCGGTGGTCAGGACGCTGGCGCGACCATCCGCCCGGGCGCACCGGCTCACGCTGGAGGACGCGCGATGCGAAGCAGGAAACTGGTGGCCCTCCTTGCCGTGGCCTGCGGGGCCTGGCTCGGGCTCGGCGCGATGGAGAAGGGCCGGGTCGGCGTCGACACCGCGGAGGCAGCGGGCGGCTGCGGCATCGGTTTTCACCGCGGGCCCTACGGCGGATGTCGGCCGAACGCCTACGGCGGCTATTACGGCGGGCCCGGCTACGGTTACTACCGGGGAGGCGGCGTCTACGGTTACCGGGGCGGCGCCGTCTATGGTCGGCGCGTGTATGGCGGTCGGGTCTACGGCGGTCGCGGCGTCTACGGACGTCGGGCGGGCGGCTTCTACGGCGGACGGGGTTTCCACGGGGGCGGCCGCTTCCGTCGGTGAGCGGCGATCGATGAGCCGTGAGATCGTCCGAATACTTGCGCGAAACTTTCTTGCCTGTGAAGCAATCGGTGATCGTCGATGAAATGTTCAGCTTCGACACTGCTGACAGCCGGCATCCTCGGCGCAACGGCGTTCGCGAGTTCACCGTCGGCCGACGCGCCCTACGCCTTCACGGCAGGATACCCCACCCCCCAAGCGGCGGCCCAGGCCCGGACCGATGCGGACTTCGCCCGCGCGGTCACCGCCTACCGCTTCTGGTATCCCACCGTCTCGGTCGAGGGCATCTTCAACGGCAACCGGGCCGCCGGCATCGCGGACAACCGGGGGATGGGCATCGCCGCGGCCGGCCCGCGGCAGGTCGGCTTCACCCTCAACTCCGACACGCCCTACGGCTCGGCCGCCCTCGACCTCTCGCAGGGGCCGATGGTCATCGAGCTGCCTCCCGGCCCCTACATCGGTCTCGTCGACGACCACCACCAGGGCTGGGTGCTCGACCTGGGGATCCCCGGGCCGGACGGCGGCAAGGGCGGCAAGCACGTGGTGCTCCCCCCGGGCTTCAGCGGCGAGGTCCCGGCCGGCTACTTCTCCGGCCGGTCCCTGTCGAACAAGGTTCTGCTGGCGGTGCGCGCCCTGCCGGTCGGCGCGGACGTGCCCAAGGCCATGGACGCGCTGCGCGCCATCAAGGTCTATCCCCTGGCGGAGGCGGGCCAGCCGAAGCCGCTCCGCGTCGTCGACACCACCGAGATCGCGATGGACAGCACCTCCCTGCGCTGGGAGGACAACATCCAGTTCTGGCAGGTGCTGCACCGGATCGTCGAGGCCGAGCCGGTGGTCGAAAAATTCCTGCCGATGTACGGGCTGCTCGCCGCGCTCGGCATCGAGAAGGGGAAGCCCTTCGCGCCCGACGCGCGCATGACGGGCATCCTCGAACAGGCCGCTAGGACCGGCCGCGACCAGCTCCTGGTCTCGGCCTTCGCCAGCAACCGGCCCGACCGCTTCGCCTGGCCCGACCGCACGTGGGAATGGGCGGGCCTCGTCCCCGGCAGCGCGCAGTTCGAGACCGCGTCCGGCATCGACTTGGAGGCGCGGGACCGCTGGTTCGCCCAGGCCATCGTCACCTCGCCGGCCATGTTCCGGCGGTCGGCCGGTGCAGGTTCGCTGTACTGGCTCGCCGCCCGTGACCAGGCGGGCGCCTACCTGGACGGCGCCAAGAGCTACAAGCTCACGATCCCGCAGCCCGTGCCGGACAAGCTGTTCTGGTCGGTCACGATCTACGACGCGCAGACGCGCTCGGAGGTTCAGACCGACCAGGGCAAGGCGGCCCTGCGGTCGCTGTTCGAGCTGAAGGATGTTTCCAAGTCCGAGCCGACCGAGCTGTACTTCGGGCCCGCGGCGCCGGCCGGCCAGGAGGGGCGGTGGATCAAGACCGTGCCCGGACGCGGCTGGTTCACCTATCTCCGCATCTACGGCCCCGAGCAGGCGGCCTTCGACGGCCATTGGAAGCCGGGCGATCTCACCGAGATCGAGTGAGGCTTGCGACCACCTCTCCTCACCGGAGCCGGGCGTCCAGCGTTCGAGAGACGGAGTTCCCCCATGCGGCAGATGCACGAACGCTCGGCATCCGCGCTGCGCCGGACCGTTGGCGCCGCGATCGTCCTAGCCCTGGGGGTCGCGACGGCGTCCGCACAGGCACGGAGTTCCTCCGCCGAGGATCTCGCCCGCCGCGCCGTGGAGCGACGGGCCGTCGAGGCCGTGATCTGGGGCATGCCCGCCGTCAACGCGGACCTGATGCTCCAGGCCATGCTGGAGAGCACGAGCGCCAAGCCGAACGAGGTCGTGTACTGGTCCCGGCCGGTCAACTGGAAGAACCAGACGCTCACGCCCAACCCGGACTCGATCTACTTCATGTCGTTCTGGAACGTGAAGGAGACGGGACCGCTGGTCATCGAGATCCCTCCCGCCCTGGGTGGATCGATCGCCGGCAACATCGTCAACGCTTGGCAGATGCCGCTCGAGGATGCCGGCCCGGAGGGGGCCGACAGGGGTGCGGGCGGCAGGTACCTGATCCTGCCGCCCGGCCACAAGGAGCCGCCGCCGACGGGCTACATCCCGCTCCGGTCGGACACCTACGGGGGCTTCGCGTTGCTCCGCTCGAACCTCGCCAGTCACGGCGACGCCGACATCGCCAGGGCGGTCGCCTACGGCAAGCGGGTGAAGGTCTACCCGCTGGCGCAGGCGGCGCAGGCGCCCGAGACGCGGTTCACCGACGCCTACGACGTGCTGTTCGACGCCACCATCCGCTACGACGCCAGCTTCTTCGGCCATCTCGACCGGGTGGTGCAGGGCGAGCCGTGGCTCGACCGCGACCGGGTCATGATCGATCAGCTCAAGACACTCGGCATCGAGAAGGGCAAGCCGTTCACGCCCGACCCGGCGATGCGAGCCCTTCTCACCGAGGCGGCCCGTGAGGCGCAGGCGCTGCTGTCGCGGCGCTACGACGAAGGCTTCCCCGTCATCAATCCCGGCATCCGATGGTTTCCGGCCGCCATGCAGGAGGTCATCCGAGCGGTGCAGAGCGGCTATGCCGACCGCGACGCCTACCCGGTCGATGCGAGAGGCGTGACCTACACGCTGGGCTTCACCGGCATCAAGCGCCTCGGCACGGCGCAGTTCTACCTGATGGTGAACAAGGACAAGGACGGCAGCGCCTTCGACGGTGCCGCGACCTACCGCCTCCGGGTGCCGCCGGACGCCCCGGTGCGGCAGTACTGGTCGGCGACGGCGTACGACCGCGACACCCACGCCCTCATCCGCGACCTGCCACGCGCGAGCGTCGCCTCGATCAGTCCCGGCATGCGGACGAATGCGGACGGGTCGGTCGACGTCTACTTCGGCCCGCGAGCACCGGAGGGCCGCGAGGCCAACTGGGTGCCGACGGACCCGAACCGCAAGTTCGAGCTGCTGTTCCGCCTCTATGGCCCCGAGAAACCCCTCTTCGAGAAATCCTGGAAGTTGCCGGACGTCGAAAAGATCTCGACGCGTTGATTGTACGCCAACCATGCATCTCGGGGTCGGAGCTCTTCTTCGTCCGTCACGTGGACGCTTGATTGACCATATACTTGGTGCACCTCCCTATTTGGTGCAGTCCAGACATGCGCGGCGCAGCCTCCGGCTCCGCACGCTTGAGCGAAGGCGGCTTCCGCATGGCGAAGCAATCAGTCGGAAGCCGTACTGACACGGTTTCCCGGCGTCCGCCGTTT
This sequence comes from Methylobacterium oryzisoli, assembly GCF_046557895.1. Classification (NCBI taxonomy): domain Bacteria; kingdom Pseudomonadati; phylum Pseudomonadota; class Alphaproteobacteria; order Hyphomicrobiales; family Methylobacteriaceae; genus Methylobacterium; species Methylobacterium oryzisoli. The sequence continues at coordinate 33,406 of NZ_JBKIBX010000055.1, forward strand.
CGGAGGTCTCTCGCGGCATGGGCGTCAGCGGGGGCGCCCACCCGGGCGGTGAGGGATCGGTCACTTGACGCGCAGGCTCGTTCGCATGGCGGGAACCAGCAGATCGAGGTCCGCGTGCAGCCTGTCCAGCGCATCGCGGATGTCGATCACGGCGCCGATCTGACCGGCCCGCATGCGCTTGAGCACGGGTGAGCCAAACTGCCTCCGGTGCGGAAGCTCAGCTGGCAATCCAGCGTACTTGTTACAGGTCGAACAGTTTCCGCACAGATTTGATTTTTGTTGCTGTCTATCGTTGGGTTTGACAGTAGGCTTGGCCGTGCTTATGGTAAGCACCCGAAGAATACATCGCCTCAGGGATGGGGCGCATCCGTAGATCTGCGTCTCGACAGACTTGAGCTCTGGTGCGGGCAAGATGTATTGCGCGAGATGAGCGCTGTCGACTTCGCGACCGGGAACAAGTGCCTGCTGTTGTTTCGGATCGACAACGATCCCGAGGGAGGCGCACCGTGAAGCACATGACTGCCCTGCGTCATGCCTTGATCCTGCTCGGTGTCGCCGCCCGGAGCGCGGTCCGCGGAGCCCTGATCCCGTCCAAAGCCGTGCGGCCGCACGCCATGCCGGGTTCGTGACCGTTACCGGGATCGCCCTGATGCGGCCCGCCTGAGAAAGCCAGTCCCAGGAGGCAGTCATGAGTGTCACCAGACGGATCTTCACCGCCGGCGCCGCCACGATCCCGCTCGTCGGATCGGGCCTGCCCGTCGCTCGGGCGCAGACCACGGCGCAGGATGCGCCGCTCATCGGCAACAACGCGGGGGCGGATCCGCTGGACCTGGCAACGGACGCCTACATCTACGGCTACCCGCTCGTCACCATGGAGTTGACCCGGCGCGTCCTCACCAACGTGGCCGCGCCGGAAGGCAAGAATGCCCCCATGGGCCAGTTCGCCAACCTGCGAGAGTACCCGGACGCGAAGTTCCGAGCGGTCACGGCTCCCAACGCCGACACCCTCTACTCCAGCGCCTTCGTCGATCTCGGCAAAGAGCCTCATCTCCTCAGCATTCCGGACGAGGACGGGCGCTACTTCCTCATGCCGATGCTGAGCGCGTGGACCAACATCTTCGCGGTGCCCGGCAAGCGCACGACCGGGACCGGGCCGCAGACCTACTTCATCGCCGGTCCGGGCTGGAGCGGCAGCGTGCCGCCCGGCGCCAAGCTGATCCAGGCCCCGACCAACCTGATCTGGATCCTCGGCCGGACCTACTGCACGGGCACGCCCGAGGACTACAAGGCCGTGCATGCGCTGCAGGACCAGTACCGGCTCATTCCTGCCAGCGCGGCTGGACGATCGTACACGCCGCCTGCAGGCCGGGTGGATCCGAGCGTCGACACCAAGACGGCCGTGCGCGAGCAGGTCAACCGCCTGGACGCGACCGCCTACTTCAACCTCCTGGCCAGTCTGATGAAGGACAACCCACCCTCGCTCGCGGACGGGGTGGCGGTCGCCAAGATGGCCTCGCTCGGCATCGTGCCCGGTCGGCCCTTCGATCCGGCAGGCCAGCCGCCCGCCGCCCGGGAGGCGATCGAGCGCGCGCCGAGAGAGGCCGTCCCGCGCATCATGGGGCACCTGAAGGCGACGGGCCAGCATGTGAATGGCTGGACCTTCACGACCGATGGGGGCGACTATGGCAAGGATTACCTGCAGCGCGCCTTGGTGACGGCGGTCGGGCTCGGCTGCAACCTGCCGCAGGATGCCGTCTATCCTCTGACCACCGTCGACGCTGCAGGCCGGCGGCTGAACGGCGCCTCGAAGTACGTGATGCGCTTCCCGGCCGGCGAGCTGCCGCCCGTCGACGGCTTCTGGTCGCTGACGATGTACGACGCGGACTACTTCTTCGTCGACAACCCGATCAACCGTTACTCGGTGAGCCCGCGCGACAGCCTCAAGGCCAACCCGGACGGCTCGGTCGATCTCTTCATCCAGACCGAGAGCCCCGGTGCGCAGCGGGAGTCGAACTGGCTGCCGGCCCCGAAAGGACCGTTCGTCCTGATGCTGCGGACCTACTGGCCGAAGGACGCCGTGCTGAACGGATCGTGGGCGCCGCCGCCGGTCACGCGCAGCACGAGCGCGACGCTCTAACTACCACCTCGGAAGTCATGCGGCAGCACCGTCACGCCGCTGCGCCGCCACAGGGGCGGGCGGCAGCG
>NZ_JBKIBX010000056.1:0-21496 GCF_046557895.1 Methylobacterium oryzisoli
GACAGGGTTGCCGGGTGGAGCCGGGTGCCGGAGCCCCCGGCCAGCACGATCCCCTTCATCATGGTCTCCTCGGGTTCGCGGGGGCGGCGCCCTTCGTCCGCGCGCGGACGTGGGCGGCGATCTCGTCGAGGGCGCGCAGGGTCGCGGCGTCCTCGGCGGGCTGCGCCAGCGCCTTGCGCCAGGGCCGCAATTCGTCGGGCGACAGCTCCCACCAGCGCGAGGCGATGAGGCGCGCCCGGACCGCCTCCGGGACGCGGTAGCGGATCACCCGCGCGGGCGCGCCGATCACCACCGCGTAGTCGGGCACGTCGCGCGTGACCACCGCGCCCGCCCCCACCACGGCGCCGATGCCGATGCGGCGGCAGCGCGGGGTGATGACCACGTAGTCGCCGATCCAGGCATCGTGCCCCACCTCCAGGCGGGGGTGCGGCTCCGGCAGGTTGGTGAAGCAGCCGTATTCCCCCTCCTCGTAGAAGGCCGGGCTGCTGCTGATGCGGTCGGTCGGGTGGTTGAACGACCAGAAGGCGGTCTGCGCCAGGGAGACGTAGCGGCCGACGACGAGGCCCTCGCGCAGATGGCGCGTCGGGTAGAGGAGCGATCCGTACGAGTAGGCGCCGGCCACCACCCGGTTGCGCTCCCACAGCACCTCGCGCAGCGAGTAGCTCGTTGCCGACCCGCCCTCCCAGCGGCGGATCAGCCGCCAGACCCAGTTCTCCGGCAGGCGCCGCCCGAGGATCGCGAGGAGGAAGGCGAGACGCTTCGAGCGCCGCAGGCCCGGGTCGGACAGGTCGGGCCCGCGCGGGGCGGGGTGCGGCGCGGCGACGGCGTCCAGGGCGGGGTCGATCGTGGCGGGTCGCAGGGCGCGTCTCCTTCAGTTGCGGTTCGGGGCGAGGCGGGCGGGGAAGCCGGTCTCGCCGCACAGCCCCGCCCACCAGCCCGCGAGCGCCACCCGGAAATTCCGCACCGCGCCCGCCCGCACGTATTGCAGGGTCAGGAGCAGGGTCGCGGCCGCGGCGACCGGGAAGGCGTAGGGGTAGAAGCGGCGGGTGAGGAGCAGGCGGCTGCGCTCGTCGAGGAAGACCGAAATCGCCGAGCGCGACCGCCGGTCGAGGTTCGAGCCGATCGTGGCGCCGTGGTCGTGCAGCACCACCGCGTCGTGCGCGTAGCCGAGCCGGAAAGCGCCCCGGCGCAGGCACCAATCCACCTCCTCGGCGTAGAGGAAGTAATCCTCGCTCATCGGGCCGACCGCGCGCACGAAGTCGCGCGTCACGTACATGGCGGCGCCCGAGACGTAGGTCTGGCTGCGCTCGATCTCGGCCGGGTCGACCGGCGCCTCGGCGGCCGCGCCCAGTCCGATGTTGTAGCCGCGTCCGAGGAAGCGCCGCCAGCGCCCGCCATAGAGCTGGACCCGGCCGGAGCCCTTGACGATGAGGCGGCTGCCGACGATGCCGTAGCCCCCGCGCGCGGCGTGCGCCACCAGGGCGGCGAGCGCGTCCGGCGCCGGCTCGGTGTCCGGGTTGAGGATCCAGAGGGCCGACCAGTCGGGATCCGGCGCGAGGGATTCGAGGATCGCGTTGATCGCTCCCGCGTAGCCGAGGTTGCGCACCGCCCGGTGGACCACGACCTCGGCGATGGCGCCCGGCCGGGCCGGCCGGGCGAGGCGCAAGGATCGGTCGGTCGCCTCCCCTCCCCCGGCGGGCGCCGCCGCGGCGGCCGTGAAGCCGAGCCGCCCGAGGGCGGCTTCGAGCGCGTCGAAGGCCTCCGCGCCGCCGTTCTCGCAGATCGCGACCCGGCGCACCGGATGCGTCGACCGGTCGAGGCTGGCCAGGCAGTCCGCGATCGCCTCCGGGCAGCGGAAGCCGACGATGCCCACCGCCACGCCGGTCATCGCGCGGCCTCCGGCGGGCGGGCGAAGGCGAGGCGGTGCGCCTCGACGAAGCGGAAGCCGCGGATGCGCAGGAGCACGCGGGCGGCCCCGATCCGGTCGCGCCACGGCCCGACCTCGGCGGCGCGCATCGCCTTGAGGGCGTGCGGCAGGGCCGAGAGCAGGACGAGCCAGGCCCGGGCGAGCCAGGGCAGCACGCGCAGGCCGCCCGGCCGCGCCAGCAGGTAGGCCTCGCGGGTGGTGCGCCGCCACTTGCGCACGAGGTCGTCCCAGGTCCGCCGCGCGGGATGGGCCACCACGGCGCCCGGCGCGTAGGCGAGGCGGTAGCCCCGCGCGCGGGCGCGGTGGCACCAGTCCACGTCCTCCGACATCCCGTTGCGGAAGGGACCGACCGCCTCGAACACGGCGCGGCGCACGAACATGTTGGCGGTGACCGTGAAGCCCTTGCGCGCCACGTAGAGGTCGTTGCGGAAGGCGAAGACGAGTTCGAACGCCTCGACGGGCGTCGGGGCGGCGGCGTTCTCGGCCACCACCCGGACGGCGCCGCCGACCACGTCCGCGCCGTCGAGGGCCGCGAGGCCGCGGGCGAGCCAGTCGGCCTCCGGGCGGCAATCGCTGTCGAGGAAGACCAGGATGTCGCCCCGGGCCGCCGCGACGCCGGCGTTGCGCGCAGGGCCCGCCCCGCGCTCGGGCGCGTCGACCACGCGGGCGCGCCGGCCCACCGCCGTCGCCACGGCGCCGAGGCCGACGGACGAACCGTTGTCGGCCACCACGACCTCGACGCGGCCGGCGGGCAGCGTCTGGGCCGCCAGCAGGGCGAGGCAGCGGTCGAGGTTCGCCAGATCGTCGACGTGCGGGATCACCACCGAGACGAGGCCGGTCGGTGGCGCGTCACCGGATGCGTGCATGCGTGCCTCCATGATCTCAGGCAGCCCCCGCCGGCTCGCCCGCCGGCACGGTGCGGTCCGCGGGCGCCCGCATCCGCACGAGGTCGGCGGGCGAGAGCCCGCTCAGGCGCAGCGCGACCGCGTAGACGACGAGCCCGGCGAGCCCGTAGGCGACGCAGAGCCCGAACCAATGCTGGAACGGCAGGCCCGCGGCCTGCGGTGCCAGGGCCGCGAGCGCCAGGAGCGCGCCCACGGGGAAGAGCACCAGGAACCACGCGAGGCGCGGCGAGAAACCGTGCCAGCCCAGCGTGCGCCAGACGATGCCGACGAGGACCAGGCTCTCGCCCGCGGCGAGCCCGCCCACGAAGCCCGCGAGCGAGCGGTGGAGCGGGATGGTGGCGGCCGCGATCAGCACCACCCCCGCCCCGGCGATCGAGCCCCAGAGCACGAAGCGGGTCTGGCCGGCGGCGAGGCAGGGCGGGACCGGGAAGGCGAGCAGCGTCTTGATGCTGACGTCGACCGCGATGGCGCTCATCAGCGCCAGCGACGGCGTGTAGGCTGGGCCGAACACGAAGCCGATCATCGGTCGCCCGACCGCCAGGAGCGCGAGGCCGTACGCGAAGGCCGCGAGCGACAGCCACACCGCCCACTGGTCGTGGAGCCGCGCCCGCGCCGCCTCCGCCGGGGTGCGGGTGACGAAGGCCGGCAGGTAGACGCTGGTGAGGAACTTGATGAGCTGCCCGCGGGGGATGAGCGCGATGCCCATCGCGTTGTTGTAGAGGGCGAGCGCCTGGACCCCGAGCGCGCTGCCGACGAGGAGCCGGTCGCCCATGATGCTGAAGGCGTTGGCCATGCCGTTGGGGATCAGCGGGCGCCCGAACCGCTCCGCCTCGCGGGCGACCTCGCGGTTCCAGGCGAGCCGCCAGGGCCGCCGCGCCATCACCTGCGAGACCACGACGCTGACGATCGCGCCCCCGAGGATGCCCGCCAGCATGCAGCGGTAGTCGCGCACGACGAGCGCGATCCCCACCGCCACCAGCGTCCAGGCGAGCTGCGCGCCGATGACCGTCGCGGCGTCCGGCCCGAACTCGTAGGAGCGCGTCAGCTCCTTGACGCCGAGGTTCTGGAAGGCGCGGATGAGCGGCACCAGGGCGAGCGCCAGGAAGGCCCAGAGAGCGTGCCCGGCATCGAGCGACCAGACCACGAGCGGGGCCGCCGCCAGCAGGCCGAGGGCGATGAGGCCGGCGCGCAGCAGCGCCACCGCGTGCAGCGTGCCGTAGACCTCGTCGGGGTCGGTGTCGCCGTGGCCGCGCACGGCCGAGTATTGCAGGCCGATATCGGTGGCGAGTTCGGCGAAGGCCGCCACCACCGAGAGGGAGATCGCCAGACCATACTGGTCGGTTGGCAGGGTGTGCGAGAGCGCGACGTTGCGCGCGAAGGGAAACAGCATGTCGGCGAGGTTGGCCGACAGGAGTGTGGCGCCGGAGCGCAGGTGCGAGCGGGCCGCCATCAGCGCGCGCCCTCCGCGGCGGGGGCGAGCGGGGCCGCCGGCACGGGGGCCGGCCTCGCGGCGCGACGGATCAGTCCGGCGCTGCGCTCGCCCCAGGCGGCCCAGGTCAGCACGGCGCGGGCGCGGGCGAGCGTGCTCTCGCGCAGCCGCGCATAGGCGGCGGGCGAGGACCAGTGCTCCCGCACCGCCTCGACGTAGGGGCCGGGGCCGGCCTCCGGCGCGAACAGGAATCCGTTCACGCCCGGCCGCACGATCGTCGGGATGCCGCCGGTCTCGGTGGCCAGGCTCGGCAGGCCGTAGGCGCCGGCCTCGCAGAAGACGAGCCCGTAGGCCTCCTGGCGGCTCGGCACGATCAGGAAGGCGGCCCGGGCGAAGAGCTCCTGCAGGCGCCGCACCTGATCGGGGTCGCCCTTGCTGAGGAAGCCGTGGGCGACGAGGCCGGGAATGGCCGCCGCGTCGGGCGGGGGGGCGCAGCCGACGACGTGCAGTTCCGCCGCGATGCCCGCTTCGGTCAGTCCGCGCAGCACCGCGAGGGCGAGGTCGCCGCCCTTGCGCGCCCAGTCGACGCCCACGAACAGCAGGCGGCAGACGCCGTCGCGCACGAAGGGATCGCGGGCCGGCGGATCGGCGAGATTCGCCCCGAACGGCACCGTGTGGACGCGCTCGGGGCGCGCGCCGTAATCGTCGCGGGCCGAGGCCGCGGCCCAGTCGGAGGGATAGAGGGAGAGCGCGGCGCCGAGGATCACCCGGCGCTCCATCGCCTCGCCGTTGCGCACCGAGCGCGGCGAAAGACCCGAGAACCAGTCGGGGTAGTAGCCGCACATGCCCCGGAAGGTGGCGTCCGAGCAGTGGACGACCGGATGGTCGCCGACGAGCCCGGCGAGCTGCGTCGTGCTGGCCAGCCCGAACACAGCGTCGGGGCGCAGGCGGTCGAGCTGGCGGCGCAGGGCGAGCGCGTAGAGCCGCCCGAAGGCGGGCTCGCGCGCCGGGTCGGTGCGCAGGCGGCCGGCCGCCCGGCGCAGGCCCCGCTGCAGCACCTGCATGGTCGGGCTTTCCACAGGCACGACGGTCTCGAACTGCTCGCGCAGGGCGCGCAGGCAGAAGTACGGCGTGCCGCTCCAGGCGGCGGGCGTCTCGGGCGAGCCGGGGGACAGGAAGGCGATGCGCACGGCGTCTCTCTCCGGTTCAGGACCGCCCGGCCGCCGGGCTCATCGCGCCCTCGGGCGCGGCGTCGCGGGCAGCGGGATGGAATGCGGCCGGTACGGGGCGCCGCCGCGGGCCGAAGCGGTGGCGCAGGCCCGCCGCAGGCTGGGCGATGAGGCGGTAGGACAGGTAGGCGAGGCCGACCGACGCGAGCCCGGCGAGCGGGGCCACGACGAGCTTCAGGTGCAGCGGGAGCAGCGCGGCCTGCCGCACGCCGACGAGGTTCAGGCCGAGGTCGAGGGGCACGAAGTGCCAGAGGTAGGTGCCGTAGGAGAGCCGCCCGAGCCAGACCAGCGCCGGCCGTTCGAGCGCGTCGCGCACGAACCCGCCGGCCTCGCTGCCGTAGAGCGCCACGAAGCCGAGCGTGAGGGCGAGCCCCTGCACCGAGTAGCGCGCCGTGTCTCGGAACGCCGGGTTGCGCAGGCTGAGCGAGAGGAGGAGGAGGCCGGCGGCGGCGGCGAACAGCGCCCGCCCGTGCGGCCACGCCCAGCGCAGCCGCTCCGGGAACCGGCAGAAGACCACCGCGAGCCAGCAGCCGTAGGCGATGGAATCGAGGCGCGCGTCGCTCGCCTTGTAGGTCCAGTCGGGGTGGAGCGAGAGGCCCAGCACCACGACGAGGCGCCAGGCGAGCCCGAACACCAGAACGCCGCTCAAGACCGCCAGCAGCAGGCGCGGGCGCGGCCCGATCAGGATCAGGGTGAGCGGGAAGACGAGGTAGAAGTGCTCCTCGACGGCGAGCGACCACAGCATGTGCCAGCCCGCGCAGGCGTCGTAGCCGCACATGCCGACCGTGAGGTGGTAGTAGTTCGTGAAGTAGAACAGCGCGGCGAGCAGTTCGACCGGGCGGACCAGGAAGCCCTGGTACCACGCGATGGCCGCGATGATCAGCACGAAGGCGGCCATCTCGGGGGTCAGCCGCAGGGCGCGCCGGATGTAGAAGTTGCGCAGGTCGATCCCGCCGGTCCGCCGCTGCTCGCGCAGCAACAGCGTGGTGATCAGGAAGCCGCTGAGGAAGAAGAAGATCGTGACGCCGAGGCCGCCCGGCACGACGCGGCCGAAGCCGTAATGCCCGGCGAGCACGATCAGGATCGAGAGCGCCCGCACGCCGTCGAGGCCCGGGATGTGCGAGCCCTGCAGGATCGCGGGGATCGCCCCCGCCGTCGCGGCATCGGTCGCGGCCGAAGTTGTCGGCTGCTCGTTTCGGATGGGGGCGACGCTCATGCCTTGATGTACCGCTCGTGGTAGTAGGTGCTGGGTGCCTCGCCGTAGCGCTTGAGCTGCTTGAGCCGGGCCTTGTTCAGCACCGTGCCGAGCAGCCGGTCCCAGACCACGGGGGCCGAGCGCAGGGCGTCGGCCACGACCTCGCGCGAGGTCGCGCCCCACTCGATCACCAGCACGAAGGCGTCGATCGCGGAGGCGAGCGCGCGCACGTCGGTGACGGGCATCATCGGCGGCAGGTCGACGACGAGGTAGTCGTAGCGCTCGCGCGCCTCGGCCAGCAGCGCGCGCATCGCGGGCGAGCCGAGGATCTCGGTGGCGTCGCGCTGCATGCCGCCCATTGTGGCGGGCAGGAAGTCGAGGGAGAGGTCGGCGGACGGCAGCACCGCGGCGCCGAGATCCACGCCGTCGAGCGCGTCGGCGAGACCCGTGACCGCCTCCGGCGCGAGGCCGCGGGTGAGCGTCGGATTGCGCAGGTCGCCGTCGATGAGCAGGACGCGCCGGCCGCTGCGGGCGATCAGCCGGGCGAGGTTCGCCGAGACCGAGGTCTTGCCCTCTCCCGGCAGGCAGGAGACGACGCCGATGCAGCGCACGCCCCGCCCCTCGTGGGCCTGGTCGGCCGCCACCCGGATGGCGCGCAGGGTCTCGGCCCCGATCGAGAAGGGCGAGCGCAGGACATGGTCCCAGGCGAGGCCCGGCGCCGCCTTCCCGCCCGGGCCGGCCGGGTCGCCCGCCCCCTTCCGGCCGGTATCGTCGCGGGCGGCCGGGATGAAGCCCAGGCAGTCGCAGCCGACCGCCTCCGCGGCCTCGCGGCGCGTGCGCAGGCTGCGGTCGGCGAGGTCGACCGCGAAGCCGAGCAGCAGGCCGAGCGCGCCGCCGCCGACGACGCCGAGCCCCATCAGCAGGGTGCGCTTGGGCGAGAACTTCTTGGTGGGCGGGGTCGCCTCGGCGATGAGCCGCGCCTCGCTGACCGGGAAGGTCTCGCGCTGCACGGTCTGGATGTAGCGCTGGGCGTAATCCTCGTAGGCCTGCCGCGCCGTGCGGGCGGTGCTCTCCAGGTCCTGCAGCCGCACCTGATGGGCGCCGATGTCGCTGGTCTTGCGGAACTGCTCGTCGAGGCTCTGGCGCAACGCCGCCTCGCGCTTGCGGGCGATCTCGAGGTCGCTGCGGTAGACCTCCTCGATCCGCCGCAACTCGCCGCGGATCGCCTCCATCATGTTGCCGGCATCCCCCCGCAGGCGCTTGACCACCGGGTGGTCGTCGCCGAAGCGCGAGGCGAGGTCGGCCGCCCGCGACGTGGTCTCGATGTATTGCTGGCGCAGCTTGGTGATGACCTCGTTCGTCAGCGCGTCGGCCACGGCGAGGTCGGGGGTGGCGGCGCGGTTCACCGCCACCACGCGGTCGAGCTTCGCCTGCGCGGTCGCGGTGTTGCCCGCGGCCTCGGTCAGCATGGTGCTGATCGAGGCGAGCGCCTGATCATCGATGGACTTGCCGTCCGCGGTCGCGATGTTGTTCTGACGCTTGTAGGCGGCGACCGCGGCCTCGGCCCGGGTGGCCTCGCGGGCGAGATCGTCGAGCCGCTTCTTGAGCCAGCCCGCGGCCTGCTGGGTCGTGTCGCTGTTGGCCTGGATCTGGTCGCGCAGGAAGGCCTGCGCGAAGCCGTTGGCGACCCGCGCCGCCTTCTCGGGGCTCTCGGCCAGGAAGCGGACCTCCATCACGAAGGTGTTCTCGACACGGGCGGCCGAGAGGCCGCCGGCGGCGGCCTCCACGGCGGCCTGCCGGCGCTCGGCCGGGCTCGGGGCCTCGGGAGCGTCGTCGGTGATCCAGGCGGTGAGGCGCGCGAGCAGGCCCGGGCGGGTGCCGTTGAACTCCGGGTCCTCGTCGAGGGCAAGGTCGGCCACCACCGCGCGGGCGATCCGCTCGGAGCGCACCGTCTCCACGAGGCTGTCCACGCGGGCCGGGTCGAAGACCGGCTCCTGCCGGCGGCGCTCATCCTTGGTGTCGAGGACGCTGAGGCGGCGGGGATCGACCGAGATCTCGGCGCTCGCCCGGTAGAGGGGCGTCGCCGTGTAGGCGGCGACCGTGAACACGATCCCGCCGAGGAGCGCGCAGGCGAGGATCAGCGGCAGCCGGCGGCGCAGCAGCGCCAGGACCGCCCGGATCTCGTTCTGGAGCGTCGGCCCCGGCGCGCCGCGCCCCGGATAGGGAGCGAGCGCGAGATCCTGATCGATGTAGGTCATACGGGCACGGCTCCACGGGATGCGGCGCACCGGGCAGGTGCCGGGACGGTCGGGGCCACCAACCGCCCGGCGGGGCGATCGCGATCGGGGCGGGAGGGGAGCGTCACGCGGCCTCCTGACGGATGGCCGTCTCGTCGAGGTAGGCGAGGCTGCGGATCAGCACGAGGTCGTCCGCGCGCTGGAGCATCACCGGGTCGGCCCGGTTGAGCACGACGCCGACGAGCTTGCCGGCGATCCCGGGGTTCAGCGCCATGGCGTTCTGGAGATCCTCCAGGGTGGTGTGGTTCCAGCGCGTGACGAGCACGAAGGCGTCGACATGGGGCGCGAGCGCCCTCGCATCCGCGACCGGCAGCATCGGCGGCAGGTCGACGACCACGTAGCGGTAGCCCTTGCGCCCGGCATCGAGCAGGGTCTCAAGGGCGGGCGAGGTCATGCGCTCGGCGGGGTGCAGGCGGTCGCGCACGGCGCTCGACGGCAGGACGTGCAGCCCGGTGGCCTCGCGGCGGTCGATCACCTCGCGCAGCGGCACGGTGGCGTCGAGCACCTCCTGCAGGCCTTGGCCGCTCCCTTGGCCGCCGGCAGCCCCGCCGGCTTCCGCCCGCACGAGCGCGCTCAAGCGGCGGCGGCGCAGGTCGAGATCGACGAGGAGCGTCGGGCTGCCGGCCGCCGCCATCACGGAGGCGAGGTTCGAGGCCACGGTGGTGGCGCCCTCCCCGGGCAGGGCCGCGATCACGCCGAGCACGATGCCGTTGCGGCCGGGCTCCGGGGGACACTGCACGTCGGCGGCGAGCCGCACCCCGCGCAGGGCCTCCGCGAAAGCGCCGAGGGGATCGCGTGCGGCGAATTCCAGCGGACGGCCGCCCGGTACGCCCCGCCCGCTGTTTCGGGACAGCGCCGGCATCTCGCCCACCACCGCCACGCAGGGTGCGCGCACCGCCGCCTCCAGCTGCTCCCGGTCGCGCACGCGGCGGGAGGTGATCTCGCGGGCGAGCGCCACCACGCAGCCGAGGCCGAGGCCGGCCGCGAGGCCGCCCACGAGGGAGCGGAACGGGTCCGGGGAAGCCGGGCGCAGGGGTGCCGAGGCCTCGCTGACCACGCGCGCCTCGGTGACCGGGTAGGTCTGCTCCTGCGCGGCCTCGGTGAAGCGGGACATGAAGGCGTCGCGCATCGCCTTGTAGGTGTCGGCCTTGCTCTGGAGCTGGGCGAGTTCGACCCGGATCGCCTGAGCGCGGCCCGACCGGGCCGCAAGGTCTTCGAGGCCGCGGCTGATCGCCTCCTCGTTGAGCTTGGCCACGGCCGCGTCGCTGCGGGTGCCCGCCGCGAGGCGCCGGAATTCCTCGGCGATGGAGTTCTGCACCTCGCGCAGCTCCGCGCGGGCGCGCTCGACGGATTCGTGCGTCGGCCCGTAGCGGTCGGTGGCCTCGGCAATGCGCTGGCTGACCTGCGCCCGCTTCTGGCGCAGCGCCACGATGACGGTGTTGCGGAACTCGTCCGCCACCGCGCCCTGCGCGCCGTTGCGCAGGATCGCCTCGATCTGGTCGACCTTGGCCTCGGCCTGGGCGCGGTCGCTGCGGGCGGTGATCAGGCGGGTGCTGAGTTCGCCGAGCTGCTGCTCGTCCACGAACTTGCCGTCGACCAGCATGATCTCATGCTTGGCGCGGTAGGCGACCGCCGCCTTCTCGGCCTCGGACGCCTGGGCCTGGAGGTCGGCGACGCGCCGCCGGTACCAGTCGTTGGCGCTGCCGGCGGTCTCCTGCTTGGCGGCGAGCTGGTCGTTGATGTAGGCGCGGGCGATGCCGTTGGCGATCCGGGCGGACTTGTCGGCCTCCCGCGTCAGGGCGCGCACCTCGATCACGTAGGAGACGCCGACGCGCACCGCGCGCAAGCGCTTGCCCATCGTCTCGATCGCCACCCGGCGGCGCGCCTCGTCGGTCTCGGGCGCCTCCTCCGCGAGCCCCGCGAGCACGAGCAGGCGGGAAAACCCCGAGGAGGCCTCGACGAATTCGGGGTCCCGGTCGAGGCCGAGGTCGCGGACCACGGTCCCGACCACGCCGTCCGAGGTCATGATCGTCGCCTGGCTGTCGACCGCCGAGTCGTTGACCTTGTTGTTGATGGCGAGCTGGTCCTGGCCGATGTCGGCGAGGCGGCGGAAATCCACCAGGATGCGCGCGGTCGCGAGGTATTGCGGCGTCGCCACCGCGAGGTAGACGCCGCCGAGCGCGAGGCCCGCGAGCGCGAAGCCGACGATGATCCGCCAGCGCCGCCGGGCGACCGAGATCAGGTAGGTGACGTCGCCGGGATCGCTGATCCGGCGGCGGACCGTGGGTTTGGCGGAAGCGGGCGCCGCGTGGCGCGCGCCGGACGAGGCGGATCGGTCAAGCATCGGCGCGACGCACCTCCTCGGGACGAGGCCGGCGCAGCGCGGCGCCGGCGGAGCGGGTGAGACGCGCCGGGACCCGGGCGGCGAGGCCGCCCGCCATATCCTCGCCGCGCGCCGCCGGGTTGAGGTAGCGCGCCTCCGAGAGGCCGGCGCGGATGCCGATCAGGAGCGCGAACCACGCCCAGACGGTGCCCCAGAAAAACACCGTGAAGGAGATGAAGCAGAGCTGCACGAGCGCGATGGTGATGGCCTTGCGGGCCTGCGCGTGCCAGGGATCGTCGCGGCGCGGGGTGGCGCGCGGGGTCCAGACGAAGAAGGCGCTCGGCACGGAGAGCGCGAGCAGCGCCGTGCCGACGTAGCCCGCGTTGAGCGCCTGGGCGAGCCAGAGGGCGTCGACGCTCGACACCATCGTGGAGAGCCGCACCCAGTCGCGATTGCCGATGCCGAAGAAGGGCGAGGATTGCAGGTTGTAGGCGACCCATTCCCAGATCAGGAAGCGGTAGACGCCGGTCTGGGGATCGAGGGTGAACAGGTCGATGAGGGTGCGCAGCGGATCGTCGACGAGCAGCAGCAGCATCGCGAGTCCGTAGAGCATCACGCCGACGAGGGCGGTCCAGCGCCAGGTCGCATGGCAGAACAGCCGGTCGAAGGAGACGAAGGCGACGAACAGCATGAAGGCCAGGAGCGGCGCCGAGGACAGCGCCGAGAGCGCGCCCGCGAAGCAGACGGCCACTGCCGCCGCCCGCAGGGTCGGGCTGTCGAGGAGGTGGTAGAGCAGCGTCGCGCAGGTCGCGAAGAAGGTGCCGAACAGGATGGCGTGCTCGAACGACGCCCGCGCCCGCGGCAGTCCGAAGCGGTACTGCGTCATGTAGAGGGCGCCGCGGTCGACGCCGAAGACCTGGCGGGCGACGCGCGCGAAGATGTTTTCGCCCGACGCGAGATCGACCATCGCCATGAGGAGGAGGATGCCGGCCACCGCCAGGAGGACGCGCGCGAAGGGTTCGAGCCCCGCCCGGGTGCCGAACAGGCAGCGGCCCGCGAGGTAGGCGCTCAGAAACTCCACCGGGCGCAGCCCGGCGGCGCTCGCCACCGCGGCCGGCCCCTGCGTGACCACGAGCGCCAGCTCCATCCACAGGACGAGGACCAGCACGACCGCGTCGGACATCACCGGCACGAAGCCGCCGCGGGTGAGCTTGCGGGCCAGCACCGTGATGCTCCAGGGCAGGAGCACGAGCAGGGCGATGCGCAGGCTCGTGAGCACGATCCCGACCTTGATCGCCGCCTCGCTCGGGAAGAGCAGGCCGCCGAGAAGGATGATCGCGGAGAAGAACGCGGCGCGGGGCTCGGGCCGGAACCACGCGGGCGCCGCGGCGCGCAGCCGGGCGGACCGGCGCGCCGTGGGCAGGCCCGCAGGGCTCAGGGTGGTCAGGGCCGCAGCCGTCGGGGTCATTCTCACCTCAATCGGACAGGCGAACGGGACGAGGATCCGGGCGGCGGAGGATCCCCGCGCCCGGCCGGTTCCTTGTGTCTCGGCGGGCCGCCATGCGGCGGCGGGGCCGTCAGTAGGCGTCGTGCTTGAGCACCTGGACCGCGGTCATCACGATCAGCTTCAGGTCGAGCCAGACGCTCCAGCGGTTGACGTAGGCGATGTCGTGCTCCACGCGCCGCTCCATGTGGTCGACCGTGGGGGTCTCGCCGCGGCAGCCGCTGACCTGGGCCAGGCCCGTGATGCCGGGCTTGACGTGGTGGCGGAAGGCGTAGTTCGCGATCAGCCGGGTGTACTGGTCGTCGTGGGCGAGCGCGTGGGGGCGCGGGCCGACGAGGGACATGTCGCCCCGGATCACGTTGAGGAGCTGGGGCAGCTCGTCGATGCTGGAGCTGCGCAGGAAGCGGCCGACCCGGGTGATGCGGGCGTCGTCGCGCCGCGCCTGCTGGACCACCGCCCCGTCGTCGAGCGTTGTCATCGTGCGGAACTTGTAGATCCGGAAGCGGCGACCGCTGAAGCCGATCCGGGTCTGGCGAAAGAGGACCGGGCCGGGGCTGTCGAGGCGCACCGCCACCGCCACCGCCGCGAGGAGCGGCAGCAGCGCGACGAGGGCGCAGGAGGCGAAGGCGAGGTCGAACAGGCGCTTGGCCGCCTGCTCGCCGAGGCTCAGCGGGCTGCGCTGCACCTCGACGGCGGGCACCGAGCCGATCTGGGTCATCGGGTTGGCGAGCAGGCTGCGCAGCCCGTGATCGGCCACGAGGAGAACCGGCAGCGGCAGCACCCGCAGGCGCGCCAGCACCTCGTTGAGTTCGCCGAAGCGGGACCAGTTGAGGCAGATCAGGATCTGATCCACCCGCTCCGCCCGCGCCCGGCCGATCGCCGCCGCCGCGCAGGCCTCGATGTCGCCGCCCGGGAAGTCGCAGGCGATCACGTCGACGATGCGGGTGCCCGAATCCCGCAGGCGCCGCTGCAGACCCAAGCTCAGGGCCTCCCCGCGCTCGCCGATGAGCAGGACGCGCCGCTCCACCACGCGGTGCTCGCGCACCGCCCGGCGGGCCAGCGCCTGGACGCCCGCCCGGCCGGCGCAGACCGCGAGCGGGCCGGCCGCCACCAGGGTCACGAAGAAGCCGCGCGAGACATCGTTGCCGGCCTTCAGCAGGAAGGCGAGCCCCATCAGGATCGCGGCGGCGATGAACCACGTCGAGAGGATGTCGGTGACGCCGAGACCCCGCCCGGTCAGCCGCTCCAGGGCGTAGTGGCCCCGCGCGTGCATCCGGATCACGAACAGCGAGGCGAGCACGGCGCCCGCCGCGACGCAGCCGTCGATCGGCCCGAGGGTGCCGAACGCGGCCCAGTGATAGGCGGAGCCGGCGGCGGTGGCGGCCGCCAGGATCGCCAGGATGTCGCCCAGGCAGGCGGCGAGGCTGAGAAGCGGAACCGGGAGGGTGAAGGTCTGTCGCCTGTCGATCTGTTGCGGCGCATGGCGGGCATGGGCGCGATACGGTTCGAACGAGGCCACCATTGCTGAGTCCTTGCTACTGGTCCGCCCGGCTTCCTCGCGGATCCGCGACATACCGCACTGCACAACCGCTCTGGATGAGGGCGGACGTTATCGGCAAGGCTGGACCCAAGGAAGCCTAAAAATTAATCAATATCTGCCTAAAAAATAGTCATATTTGGTCTAAGTTGGTTTATTTTTCGGGGTTGACGGGGCATGCCGCTAGATCGCACCATTACTGCGGTGCGATAGAGCCACGCTCGGCAATCGATCGGACTGCCCCAGTCCACGTCACATCATGCCGTGTGCGCCGGCAAAGCTTAGCCGGTGCCACGACGACGTTCGCATCCCCAATCCCCGCGCGGAAAGAGGACTCCAGGCATGAATGTCAGTGTGTTCGGCCTCGGCTACGTCGGCACCGTTTGCTCGGCCTGCCTGGCCCATATGGGCCATCAAGTCGTCGGTGTGGATCTGAATCCAACCAAGGTCGACCTGCTCACGAGCGGCAAGGCGCCGATCGTCGAGAAGGACGTGGCCGAATACGTTGCAGACGCGGTGGCGGCCGGCAATCTGCGCGCGACGATGGATGTCGAGGAAGCGGCCCTCGACACCGACCTGTCGCTCATCTGCGTCGGAACGCCGAGCCGGCCGAATGGTTCCCTCGACACCAGGGCCGTCGAGACTGTGGCGCGCCAGATCGGCAAGGCGATCGCGGGCAAGAACGCCTACCACTCGATCGTGGTGCGCTCGACGGTGCTGCCCGGCACGGTCCGCGGCCGGGTGCTGCCGATCCTGGAGCAGGAGATCGGCGGGCAGGTCGGCGAGCGGTTCGGCCTTGCCAGCAACCCCGAATTCATGCGCGAGGGCACCGCGGTCGCGGATTTCTACGACCCGCCCAAGACGGTGATCGGCGAGGTCGACCCGGAGACCGCCGAGCGGCTCGTCGGGCTCTACGAGGGGCTGCCCGGCCCGACCTTCCGCACCTCGCTCGAGATCGCCGAGATGGCGAAGTACGCCGACAACGTCTGGCACGCCCTGAAGGTCACGTTCGGCAACGAGATCGGGGCGATCTGCAAGCAGACGGGCATCGACAGCCACGCGCTCATGGAGATGTTCTGCGCCGACGAAAAACTCAACATCTCGAAGGCCTATCTCAAGCCGGGCTTCGCCTTCGGCGGCTCGTGCCTGCCCAAGGACACCCGGGCGCTCGCCCACCACGCGCTGTCCCACGACCTCGACCTGCCGGTGATCGCCAATATCGGCCGCAGCAACCGCCAGCAGATCGAGCGCGGCACCGAATGGATCCTGGAGACCGGCGCCAAGCGGGTCGCCTTCCTGGGCTTCAGCTTCAAGGCCGGCACCGACGACCTGCGCGAGAGCCCCTACCTCGAGATCATCGAGCGGCTGATCGGCAAGGGCTGCCAGATCCGGATCTTCGACCGGAACGTCGAACTCGCGCGGCTCACGGGCGCCAACCGCAGCTACCTGTACGGCGTGATCCCGCACATCGCCGACCTGATGGTGGGCTCGCTCGACGAGGCCGTGGCGGAGGCCGAGGTGGTGGTGGTGACGGCGAAGTCGCCCGAGTACCGCGCGGTGGCCGAGCTCCTCGGGCCCGACCAGCGCATCCTCGACTTCGCGCGGCTGCCCGAGGCCGAGGCGCTCGACGACCGCTACGACGGCTTCCTGTGGTAGGCCGATGCGCAAGATCCTGATCATCGTCGAGAACCTGCCGGTCCCCTTCGACCGGCGGGTGTGGTCGGAGGCGACCGCGCTGCGCCGGGCGGGCTACGAGGTCTCGGTCATCTGCCCCACCGGCCGCGACGCGCAGGCGCGCCACGAGGTCATCGAGGGGGTCCACATCTACCGGCACCCGCTGCCGGTCGAGGGGCACGGGGCGCTCGGCTACCTCGCCGAGTACTCCGCCGCCCTGTTCTGGGAGTTCCGGCTCGCCTTCCGGGTCCTGCGCGAGCGCGGCTTCGATGCCATCCACGCCTGCAACCCGCCCGACCTGATCTTCCTCGTCGGCGGCTTCTTCAAGCTGTTCGGCAAGAAGTTCGTGTTCGACCACCACGACATCAACCCGGAGCTCTACGAGGCGAAGTTCGGGCGGCGGGACTGGGGCTGGCGGCTGATGCTGCTGTGCGAGCGCCTGACCTTCCGCACCGCCGACGTGTCGATCGCGACGAACGGGTCCTACCGGGAGATCGCGATCACCCGCGGCGGCATGGATCCCGAGCGCGTGCACGTGGTGCGCTCGGGGCCGAGCCTGGCGCGCATCCGCGAGATGCCGCCCGACCCGCACTGGCGCAAGGGCCGCGACTTCCTCGTCGGCTACGTCGGGGTGATCGGGCAGCAGGAGGGCATCGACCTGCTGCTCGACGCCGCGCGCCACGTCGTGGTGGAGCGCGGGCGCACCGACGTGCAGTTCGTGATCGTCGGCGGCGGCCCGGCGCTCGCCGAGATGGAGCGCACCTGCGCCGAGATGGGCCTGTCGGATTACGTGACGTTCACGGGCCGGGTGACCGACGAGGTGCTGTTCAGGGTCCTCTCGACGGCGGATGTCTGCGTCAACCCGGACCGGCCAAACGCCATGAACGACAAGTCCACCATGAACAAGATCATGGAGTACATGGCGCTCGCCAAGCCGATCGTGCAGTTCGACCTTACGGAAGGCCGCGTCTCGGCCGGAGCCGCCTCGCTCTACGCCCGCAACACCGAGCCGGCGGATTTCGGCGACAAGATCCTCGACCTGCTGGCCGATCCGGACCGGCGGGCCGAGATGGGCGCCTTCGGGCGGCGTCGCGTGCGCGAGGAACTGGCCTGGACCTACGAGGAGCCCAAGCTGCTGGCCGCCTACGCCCAGCTGTTCGCCGACGAGGAGGGCGCGGCCCAGCCGGCCTTCGCCGAGGCCTATTCCCCCGCCCGGCCCGGGCGGGCGCTGCCGCGCGGAGGCGACGGGCCGCGATGAGGGATGCTTCCCGGGGCCGCGTGCGCTGCAGGCGGCCCCGGGATCGCTCGCGACACCGGCATGTGACGATGGACAGACGCGTCAAAGCACCTCGATCGACCGGTCAGAGACCAACAGACAGGTGAGGACGCCGGTATAGACCGCGCCGGTGTCGAGATTGATGCGGTTGAAGCGGAAATCGGGCGCCGCCACCGGCGTGTGCCCGTGCACCACGAGGAGGCCATGATCGCGCGTGGACGACAGGAAGGGCTCGCGGATCCAGAGCAGATCCGCCTCGTCCTGCCGCGCGATCAGGCGGCCGGGACGGATGCCGGCATGGACGAACAGCATGGCGCCGATCGTGTAGGCGACCGGCAGTCCGGCCAGGAAGGCGCGGTGATGCGCGGGCAGCGCCCGGCGCAGATGCTGCTGCAGGGCCGCCAGGTCCGCCGCCGCGGGCTCCGGGTCGCGGGGCAGCGGGCAGCCGTAGGCGCGCAGGGTCGCGTCGCCCCCGCAGCCGAGCCAGGCGCGCAGGTGTTCGCGATCGTCCAGGGCGCCGAGCAGCATCGCCTCGTGGTTGCCGCGCAGGCAGACCGTCTTCCGCTCCCGTCCGCGGGCGATCAGCCGGTCGAGGACCGCAGGGCTGTCCGGACCACGGTCGACGTAGTCGCCGAGATAGATCTCCAGCGGGCGGATGCCTCTCGCATCCGCCACGGCGTCGAGGCGCGCCTGCGCGTCCGCCAGCAGATCGTCGCGGCCGTGGATGTCGCCGAACACCGCCAGGGTGCGCCCGCCGAGGGCCGGCCAATAGGCGAGGCCGCCGCGGGGCCGGCGGCGCCACTCCTCCATCAGCGAAAACTTTTGCATCAGCGAAAATTTTCGGTCCGGCCCGGTGACGCGCTTCACCGCACGATCTCCCGAACCTCCCCTGCACCGCGCCGTGCCGGGCACGGCGCCTCGCCCACCCGGCCGCCGGGCTTCTACACCAACCTGCGCCGTAGGAGGAAGCCGATCGGTCGTCCGGCGGCGTGCCTCGACGGCAGCGTTCCGGCGAGGCACCTCGCCAAGGTGACCCGGAGGAGGCTCCCCCGGGCCGCACTGGCTAGAGGCGCGGCGTCTCCAGCCGCGGGGGCTCGCGCCGCAGCACCGTCCGCAGGTAGGATTGCCGCGACCGCATCAGCGCGAGCGCATTCTCCGTCCGCCCCAGCGCCAGCAGGGCGGTGTCCCGCTTCTGCCCGCACCGCGCCAGATGCTCGATCTGGCCGAGCTGCGCGCGGCGCCGCTCCTCGTGATCGCTGATGGCGTGGCTCAGCGCCAGCATGGTCGCTTCGAACGGCTCCGGGGCGGAGCCGGCCGCTTCCGCATGGACGGCCGGGGAAAGGTCAATCGTCAAATGGTCAGGCTCCCAGGGTGCGAGTGTTCACCGAGGCGCCTTGGAACGGCGTGACGGCCGGACCGTTCCTGCGGCATCGCACCACGGCTGCGCTCGGCGCAACGCGCCCGCGGGTACGGCCTCAGGGTCCCTTCGCGCGGGCAATACCCTCCGGGTTGAGCACCGCGCTCGCGTTGCCGCCGAGATAGACGTGCCAGGCCGGGCGCGCCCGCGCTTCGGTCGCCAGGGCGTCGAGATCGGCGGCGAGGTCCGGGTCGCGCGGGCGCAGCCAGGGCAGGACCGGATCGATCCAGGCCAGCGACTGGCGGTCCTTGGTGGGGAGCTGCCGCGCGCGGGCGATGTCCTGCGCCTTGTCCGGAGCGCGGGTCTCGGCCGCCGTGAAGGCGAGCATGCGCCGGAACGCCGCCTCGCGCGCGGCATCGAGGGCGATGCCGTTGGCGTCGGCGTAGCGCACCAGCACCACGAGGGCGAGGGCCGCGAAGTGCTGGTAGAACAGGGCGCGCTCGCCCCGAGCCATCTCCTTGCGCAGGGCGCCGTTCGCGTCGACGTCGTCGAGGCCGCGCCGCAGGGCCGCGACCGCGAAGTCCCGCATGGCGGGATCGTTCAGCACCGCTCCCGCGAGGCCGACCGCGACGCCCGCCCAGTAGAGATGATTGGCCCCGTGCCGGGACCATTGGTTGTCGGCTCCGTACTCGTCCATCACCGAGCGGGCGAGCCGCGCCATCCAGGCGTGGACCGCGGCCTCGTCGGCGCCGCCGGGACCGGGGGAGACCTTCAGCACGACCGCCGCCACGTTGGCGAGGTGCCACGCCCGGGTCATCACCGCCTGGTGCCGGCCGAGTTCGTCGTTCCGCTCGGAGCCGGTGAACAGCGCGTCCCGGCGCGCCCAGGCGGCGATCTGGCCCATGGCGCAGCGGGCGAGGTCGGGATTGGCCGGCCGGCTCGCCACCGCCTGATCGGAGAGGCGGGCGAGCGCGGTCGCGAAGGCCATCAGCCGCCCGCCGCGATCCGCCTCGTGGCGCTCCCGCTCGGCGCTGACGCGCGACTGGGTCGGATCCTTCGGATCGTAGCGCGACTGCAGGCCGGCCATGTCCGCCACCGGCTCGACGGGGGTCGGGCAGGCGGCCGGACCGCCGGGCTGGCCGCGCACGGCCCGTGCCCGCTCCACCGCAAAGCCCGAGACGACGGCCGGCGAGGCGGCGCGTCCGGGCACGGCCGCACCGAGGCAGGCCAGCACGGCGAGCGGGGTCATGAGCGGGCGCATCATGCGGAGCAACTCCATGATCGGGAAAGAGGCCGGCCCGGCCGCGGCCGGGCCGGCATCCGGCGTTTCGCAAGCGACGGGAATAGATCTACCGCCCGGTCCGGCACGACGTCCACAGTTAATTTCCTGAAATTTTCGTCATGATGCAATATCGAACACGCGACACATCTTCGTCATGGATGCGTTTTGCTGCGCTTTTTGCGCGACTTGATCCTATCAATGCGAATATCAAAGGAAGGAGCCGGAGAATGACAGGTCGGACAGCGGGGGTGATGCGGGCGGCGCGGGCCGTGGCGGCGGCGGGCGCGCTGCTGGTCGGCGGCGGGGCCGCGACGGCCGCGGAGTACCGCCTCCAGGCGGGCGACGTGCTCGAATTCTCCGTGGCGGGCGTGCCGGAGATGAAGCAGCGCCTCTCGGTGAACCTCGACGGGGAGGTTTCTTTCCCGCTCATCGGCGAGGTGAAGGTGGCGGGGCAGCCGGTCGCGGCGGTGCGCGAGAAGGTGAAGACGCTGCTGCCCAACCGCAGCCTCACCATCCGCGGCCAGGACGGCAAGGAGAACCTCACGGTGATCTCCGGCGACGAGATCACCCTCGCCATCGCCGAATACCGGCCGATCTACGTCAGCGGCGACGTGGCCAAGCCCGGCGAGCAGCCCTACCGGGCGGGCCTCAGCGTGCGCCAGGCGGTGTCGCTGGCGGGCGGCTACGACCTGCAGCGCTTCCGGATGGAGAGCCCGATCCTCCAGACCGCGGAGCTGCGCGGCGAGTACCAGTCGCTCTGGGCCGATTTCGCGCGCCAGCAGGCCACGACCGCACGGCTGCGCGCGGAACTCGACGGGAAGTCCGAGTTCGACCGCAAGGCGGTGCTCGACGCGCCGCTGCCCGCCCCGGTGCTCAACCAGATCCTCGACAACGAGCAGAAGCTGCTGGCGGCCCGCAGCGGCGACTACGCGCGCGAGCGTGACCACCTGAAGCGCACCGTGAAGCTCTACGACGACCGCATCGAGGTGCTCACCGAGCAGCGCAAGAAGGAGGACGAGGGCGCCCAGCTCGATTCCAGCGAGATCGAGCGCATCAACGACCTCAACCGGCGCGGCGTGGTGCCGATCACCCGCGCCCTGGAGACCCGCCGCCTGAGCCTCCTGTCCTCCACCCGCGCGCTCCAGATCGGCGTGCAGACCGAGCAGGCGAAGAAGGACCGGCAGGACGCGGCCCGGTCGGTCGACCGCTTCGTCGACCAGCGCCGGGCGGAGGTGCTGCGCGACCTGCAGGACAACGACATCAAGCTCGCTCAGACGCGCGCGAAGCTGCAGGCGGTGGGCGAGAAGCTGCTCTACACGGGCGTCGTGCGCTCGCAGCTGGTGCGCGGCAGCGGCGGCACCCCGGACATCGCCGTCTATCGCCGGACCGACCCGGCCCAGCGCACCCGCATCGCCGCCGACGAGGAGACCGAGCTGCAGCCGGGCGACACGATCGAGGTGGCCCTCAAGGTCGAGTACGACTTCAAGCCCACGCAGTGACGCCACACCTCCCCGACACCCCGCCCCGACCCCCGGCGGGGGGGGGGGGGGGGGGGGGGGGG
>NZ_JBKIBX010000056.1:21640-35016 GCF_046557895.1 Methylobacterium oryzisoli
GACGCATGACCGCCCCCCTGACCGACGAGACCGACCGCGTCGCGGTCGCCCTCTGCATCGACCGGGCCTTCCTCCGCCACGCGCTGGTGACGGTGGCCTCCCTCCTCGACGCGCGCCCGAGCCTGCCGGTCGACGTCCACATCTTCCACGCCGAGACCGATCCGGCCTGCATGGCCCGGATCGCCGCCCTGTTCGACGGCCAGGACCGGCACTTCTGTCACTTCCAGAAGATCTCCCTCGACCGCTTCGAGGGCTTTCCGGTGAGCGATGCGATCTCGGCCGGCACCTACGCGCGCCTGCTCCTGCCCTACCTGATGCCGCGGCGAGAGAAGGTGCTCTACCTCGACGCGGACCTGATCGTGCTCGGCGACATCGCCCCGCTCTGGCGGCTCGACCTGCGCGACCACGCCGCGGCGGCGATCCGCGACCCGTTCTGCGACAACAGGGCGGCGATCGGCTTCTCCCCGGACGAGCCGTACTTCAACGCGGGCGTCCTGCTGATGAACCTCGACGCCTGGCGCCGGGAGGGCATCGCCGAGACCGTGGCGGGCGAGATCGCGCGGCTCGGGCCGCGGCTGAAGTACTTCGACCAGGACGCCCTCAACCTCGTGCTGCGCGGCCGGATCCTGTTCGCCGACCCGCGCTGGAATTTTCAGCCCCGCATGGCGGACGCGACGCCGCAGGACCTCGCCTGCACGCCGGAGGCTTTCCGGCGCATCCGGGAGCGGCCCGCCATCGTGCACTTCACCACGCCCCACAAGCCGTGGAAGGACCCGTTCGCCATCCATTACGGGAGCGAGTACCTCGCCTGCCTGCGGCGGCTCGATCCCGACCTGCGCGCCCGCTACTTCGCGGACGTGCCGCAGGAGAGCAGCCTGCGGCTCGCTCACCTGAAGACGCGGCTGCGCTGGCGCTTCCCGCAGGCCTACCGCGCGGCCCGCGGCCTGTCCCGCATCCTTCACAGAGGTCCGTTCCCCGGCGCGATGCCCGCCGGACGACATTCCGCCTGACGCTCTCCTGCACCTGACGAGACGGGGTTCACGACATGCTCTTCCCTCTGACGGTAACCGACCGCTACGACCGCTTCGGCTGGATACCCGCGCTGCCCAAGGTCGCGCGCTACGTCGCCCGGAGCGGGCTCGACAATCGTGCCTTCGACCATGCCGAGGTAGCCCTGAGCGAGAGGGGCGGCCGGCGGCGCCTCGCCTGTCCGAGCGGCATCGCGAAGATCTCTCTGATCGAGGTCTTTCAGAACCGCGAGTTCGACCTTCCGACCGGTCCGATCGGAACGCGCGTGGCGGAGCGGCTGCAGCAGCGGCTGCGGGAGGGCGGACGCCCGCTCATCATCGATGCGGGCGCGAATATCGGCGCGACGGCGGTCTACTTCACGCTGATGTACCCCGACGCGACCGTCGTCGCGGTGGAGCCGCAGAGCGACAACTTCCGCAGCCTCGAAGCCAACACCCACGCGCTCCCGAACGTGGTGCGCAAGCAGGCGGCCCTGCACGGCGAGGCGGGCCGTCAGCTCGAGGTCGTTCAGCCGGCCTCCCGTGGCGCGGACGCGTTCCGGACGGTGGCCGTCTCGGAGGTCGGCGCCGGCCTGCAGCGGCTGGAGCGCATCGAGACCTGCACCATCCGCTCGCTCCTCGACGAATTTTCCGGCCACTTCCCGTTCATCCTCAAAGTCGACATCGAGGGTCACGAGAAGGAGATCTTCGCGGCGGATCCCGACCTGCTCGACCGGTTCGACGTCATCTTCTTCGAACCGCACGACTGGATGCTGCCCGGCGAGGCGACGTCGCAATCCTTCCTGTCCTTCCTCGCCGGACACGCGCGCGACTTCCTGATCTCGGGGGACAAGATCATCTCGGTCCGACGAGAGGCCGCCGCGTAGGCCATCCGCCCGTCGCGGGACGGCCGTGCGAGGCACGCGATGTTGTGGCCGAACGGTCCCCGCATTCCGTCGCCATCAGCCCGATTCGGAGGACGACACACCGCATGGCGCTGCCCAACCGCCTGTTCGACCGCTTCGTCGTCCCGCTCCTGCGCGGGCGGGAATTCGACAGCACCTACCTGCGAGAGGAATTCCGGTCGCGCTACGGGATCGAGATCGGCCTCTACTCCTACGGCTGCTTCGACCGCTGGCGCGTTCCCCCCGGCACCCGGATCGGCCGCTACTGCTCCTTCGCGAAGTCGGTGCGCATCCTCAACGCCAACCATCCGGTCGACGCTCTCTCGACGCATCCTTTCCTGTACGACCCGGCCTTCGGCGTGGTGCGGGAGAGCCGTGTCTCGGCGACCCGGGTCGAGATCGAGGACGACGTCTGGTTGGGGCACAACGCCACGGTGGCTCCGGGGGTCGCCCGCATCGGGCGCGGCGCGATCATCGGCACCGGGGCGGTGGTCACCCGCGACGTGCCGCCCTACGCCATCGTGGCGGGGGTGCCGGGCCGGGTGATCCGCAGCCGCTTCCCGCCCGCCGCCGTCGGGCGCATCGAGGCGAGCCGGTGGTGGACCCTCGACCGGGAGGCGCTGCGGGACCTCGTCGCCCGCGAGCCCGACCTGCTGCATCTCACGGCCCCCGTGACGGAGGCGGCCCTCGCCTGATCCGGCCCGGCGACGTCGCCCCCCACGGCGTCCGGCCGATCCGACGAGACCTCGCGCAGCGGCGCGGCCTGCGACCGGCATGGCCGTCGCGCCACACCGCGGTTGAATCACACCATCAACGCAACCTCTGCTTGCTAAGCGGCCGCGAATCGCCGAGCTAAGGAGTCGCGTCCGNAGCGGCGCGGCCTGCGACCGGCATGGCCGTCGCGCCACACCGCGGTTGAATCACACCATCAACGCAACCTCTGCTTGCTAAGCGGCCGCGAATCGCCGAGCTAAGGAGTCGCGTCCGCGGTCTTCGCGAGCGCGCTTCCCAGTCATGAGTCGTCCGACTCCCGGCCCGGCGCCCAGCGCTGTGGTAAACAGAAGGTCACGCCAGTCGATCCAAACCGCTCATACCGGTTTGCGATCGTGGATACAGCTGTTGACCGCTCGATCTGACGACATTCGTGTCGTCAATAGGCGCAAATCCTTTTAATACGGCCGAAAGAAATACGGTCTAACACTCGATTGACCGCAGGAGACACCGAGCGGCGCTGTTGCCGCGAACGGTGGGCCCGAACGTCGGTCCAGGGGCTTTGGTGATGGTTTCGCTCAACACGAGTTACTTCGCGGCGCTGCGGGCGGCCAACGGCGACGTGGCGCCGATCCCCGGAATCGATTCGCCGGTCGGCTACGTGGCGGGCGCGACGCCGCTGCGCTCGGCCGCGACGCTGAACGCCGCGGACGGCGTTTACGTCAACAAGGCGCTCAACACGGTCGTGATCTACAAGTCGGGCACCACGTTCGACCACGTCGATTTCCGCGGCATGACCGTCTTCGTCCAGGCGAACGACGTCACCCTGAAGAACTCGCTGTTCGACGCACGCACCGGCACCGCGGCCGTCGTCGGCTACCCGGGCTATTCGGGCCTGACCATCGACCGCTCGACGTTCGACGGCCTGAAGCTCAACAAGTACTACCTCGACTTCGTGCTGGCGCAGGGCACGAACACCACCATCACCAACAACGCCTTCCTGAACGCGCCGAGCGACGCGATCTACATCGAATCGGGCCGCGTGGCGGGCAACTACATCGCCGGCGGCGGCTATCAGGTCGGCGCGCACGCCGACGCGATCTGGATCGGCAAGACCACCGGTCCGGTGACGATCGAGCACAACCTCGTCGACTGGCGTAACGCCCCCGACGCCAAGGCCGAGACCAACAACGCCATCCGCATCACGGCCGAGAAGGGCGACGCCTCGAACATCACGGTCCAGAAGAACGTCCTGCTCGGCGGCAGCTACACGGTGTCGGTGACCGATATCGCGCGGGATGCCGGCAACGTCAGCGACGTGACCGTCAAGCACAATGTCGTGGACGAAGGGCAGTACGGCGCGCTGTACTTCAGCGACCGGCCGGGCGATCTCGTCTACACGGAGAACCACGGCAAGAAGGGCCAGGGACAGGCGGGGGGTGCGGGCTCGACCGGCACCACCCTGGCGGATCTCGTCTCGGGCACGAAGCCGATCACCGGCACGGCGCAGGCGGACGCCCTCGTGGGCACGGCCGGGCGCGACTACATCGTCGGCGGCGGCGGCCAGGACTGGGTCTCGGCCGGTGCGGGCAACGACGTGATCCGGGGCGGCGACGGGCGCGACTACCTGTACGGCGGCGAGGGTGCGGACACCTTCCTGTACACCTCCTTCTCCGACGGGCGCGACCTGATCAGCGATTTCGTCGGCGGCACGGACAAGATCCGGTTCGTCGATCTGCCGGGCGCGCCGAAGGACGCGTCGGCCTGGACGTGGCTCGGCACGGAGCGCTTCGACGGCAACGCCTGGGAGCTGCGCACCGAGACCACCGCCAACGGCAACACGATGGTCCAGCTCGACCGCGACGGCGACATGGCGGTTGATTTCGAGGTCGAACTCGCGGGCCGCCACACCCTGGCGGTCACGGACTTCATCCTGGGCATCGGCGCGGGCGCACCCGCGCCCTCCGTCCCGACCCCGGCCCCCACCGTTCCGCCGGACGACGCCATCGTGGTCCCGCCGTCGCCTCCCGCCGCCCTGCCCTCCCTCGTCATCCGCGGCACCGACGGCGCCGACTTCCTGGCCGGGACCGCGAAGGCGGAGCTGATCCAGGGCGGGAACGGCGGCGACTCGATCAAGGCGGGCGACGGGGACGACGTCGTGATCGGCGGCGCCGGCAAGGACATCATCAGCACGGGCGGAGGAAAGGACCGGATCGTGTACGAGGCGGTGGCCGACAGCCTGCCGCAGAGCCGCGACTACATCTCGGACTTCGCCTCCGGCCAGGACGTGATCGATCTCTCGAAGATCGATGCGGTGAGCGGGACCGCGGCCAACGACGCCTTCCTGTGGCGCGGGAGCGCGGCCTTCAGCGGGCAGGCGGGCGAATTGCGCGCCGCGCCGACCACCGCGGGCTCGACCCTGATCCAGGCCGACCTGAACGGCGACCGCACGGTGGATTTCGCGATCGAGCTCGCCGGCACCATCCCGCTCACCGCGGCCGATTTCGTGCTCTGACGCGACGATCAGCCGGCCCACCAAGGAATGCGAGGTGCGGCGGCTCCGGTCGCCGCACCCGACGACCGGCAGGGCCGGCTTAGAGCAGCGCCCGATCGCGTTGCAATCGTGCGCTGCTCTAAGTCTTTGATGTGCCGCATTTTCTGCGACGAACCGGCATCCACTTCGTCGGAAAATGCTCTAGCCGTGGCCCTGCATCACCCCCGCGCCGGAAAGCGGATCGCCCCGCCGCCCACGCAACACGGACGCAATCGGCGACGCCATACCCCGGCAATGCATCGCCCCCATGGTTAACGCCACGCTTCGGAGCGGCCGCACGCTCCACCGGGAACCGACACCATGCGTACGATCGCCATCGCCCTCTCGTCCGGCCTGTTCGCCGCCGCCGCCACGCTGGCGCTCGCCGGAACCGACGCGCGGCCCCTGCAGCCTGCCGGCACCCTCACCTGCATCACCAACCCGCATGTCGGCCTCGTCTTCGGCACCACCCGGGCCGCCTCCTGCCTGCTGGTGAGCGAGGGCGGCGACCTGCGCCAGGACCTCGCCGCGCTGCTGCCGGGGGCGG
Source organism: Methylobacterium oryzisoli (assembly GCF_046557895.1). Lineage (NCBI taxonomy): Bacteria > Pseudomonadati > Pseudomonadota > Alphaproteobacteria > Hyphomicrobiales > Methylobacteriaceae > Methylobacterium > Methylobacterium oryzisoli. The sequence continues at coordinate 27,344 of NZ_JBKIBX010000056.1, forward strand.
GCCGCGACCGGGATGTCACCGGCAGCGAGACGCTGTCCTGGCGGGTGCTCACGCCGGACGGATCCCTGCGCGCGGGCCAGATCGACGGCGTCTTCGCGGGCGGGATGTCGGCCTCTGCGGTACCGGCCTTCCAGGCCGAGGGCCGCGCGGTGCGGCTGGAGCCCTTGCCGTCGGCGGGCGCGGAGGACCTGAATTTTTCCGGCCCCGCCCCGCGCCTCCTGCTGGGCACGCCGGAGGGCCGCATCGGCGAGGTGACGGCGGCCGGCCGGCTCTGAGCCGGCCCCGGCCTTACGGATGTCTGCGCCCCCTTGCGGCGGGGACCGGTCCGGCAGTAGCACTGGGGCGAGGATTCGGGAGACAGCAATGAGCGTCAGCGCCCATTTCGAACAGCCGATCCATCCCCAGACCGTCGTGGTGTCGTCGGCCGGCTATCTCGCGGCCGCGATCGCCTGCACCGACGCGCGACACCTCTCAGAGCGCGTCCCCTCGCATCAGCCGCGGCTGCGCGCCGCGTAGACCCGCCGCCTCGCGGATGAACAGGCGCTTGAGGGCCGGCATCCGGTCCACGAGACCGAGGCCGAGGTCGCGCGCGAGCCGCACCGGCAGCATGTCGTTCGAGAAGAGGCGGTTGAGCCCGTCGGTCGCCGCGCCCATCGCGAGCGTGTCGAAGCGCCGGCTGCGCTCGTAGGCCCGCAGCGCGTCCGGCCCGCCCGGATCGAGGCCGAGGCGCATCGCGTCCGTCAGCGCCTCGGCCAGGGCGGCGGCGCTCTTGAGGCCGAGATTGAGGCCCTGGCCGGCGATCGGGTGGATGACGTGAGCGGCGTCCCCGAGCAGTGCCAGCCGCGCGCCGCAGAAGCGCCGGGCGAGGCCGAAGGCGAGCGGATAGGCGCGCAGTTCCGATTCGAGGGCGATGCGGCCGAGCGTGTGACCGAAGCGCCGCTCCACCTCGCGCAGGGCTTCCTCGGGTCCGCCGCCGATGAGTGCGGGCACGTCGGCGTTGCGCTCCGTCCAGACGATGGAGGAGCGGTGGCCGAGCGGACCGCCGTCGGCGAGCGGCAGCACCGCGAAGGGGCCGGAGGGCAGGAAATGCTCGATCGCCCGCCCCTCGTGGTCGTGCTCGTGGGCCACCGTCGCGACGATGCCCGATTGCGGGTAGGACCAGCCGATCCACCCGAGATCCGCGGCCTCCCGCAGGCGCGAGCGGGCGCCGTCCGCCGCCACCACGAGCGCGGCGTGCAGCTCGCGCCCGTCGGGCAGGCGTGCCGCGATGTGGCTCCCCTCGGCGCGCGCCTGCGCGACCGGGTGCGGTTCGAGGATGACGCCGGCCGCCAGGCAGGCCTCCCGCAGGGCGTCCACGAGGCCGGTGCCCTCGACCATGTGGGCGAAGGGCTCGCCCTCCTCCACCTCGCCCGCGAAGGTGAGGAAGGCCGGGCGCACGGGATCGGCGAGGCGGCTGTCGGTGATCACCATCTCGCGGATCGGCTGCGCCGAGGAGGCGACCGCCTGCCAGACGCCCAGGCGCTCCAGCATCCGCCGCGCGCCGGCCGCCACCGCATAGGCGCGCAGGTCCGGCCGCGCGGGGCGCCCGAAGGCCGGATCGCAGACCGTCAGGCGCACCGCCTCGCCGAGCGCCTGGCGCAGCGCGAGCGCGAAGGACAGGCCCGGCAGCCCGCCCCCCGCCACGACGATCTCCCGGTGGGCTCGCTGGTGGGCCCGTTCCTGCGCCGCCATGCCGACCTCGCTCCCTCGTCCCTTCAGGCCGCCCGCCATACCACGAACCGCGCGTCGCTTGACGGGGGTGCGGCGCCCGCGCCACATCGCCCGGCAGGGAGCCCCAAGAACAGCCCCTCCAGAGCAGGATGGCCATGACGCAAGCGGTCGACGAACTCCTTGGCATCCTCGACCTGGAGCAGCTCGAACACAATCTCTTCCGCGGGCGCTCGCCCAAGGCGCGCTGGCAGCGGGTCTTCGGCGGTCAGGTGATCGGGCAGGCGCTGGTGGCCGCCACCCGGACCGTGCCGCCGGAGCGCCGGCCCCATTCTCTGCACGCCTATTTCCTGCTCGGGGGCGACCCGCGGGTGCCGATCGTCTACGAGGTCGACCGCATCCGCGACGGGCGCAGCTTCACCACGCGCCGGGTGGTCGCCATCCAGCACGGCCGGCCGATCTTCTCGATGTCGGCCTCCTTCCACGTCGCCGAGGCGGGCTTCGACCATCAGGTGCCGATGCCCGCCGTGCCGATGCCCGAGGAGTTGCCGGACGAGCGCAGCCTCAAGGCCACCGTGATGCCGCGCATGCCCGACCCGGTGCGGGCCTATTTCGAGCGCGAGCGCCCGATCGAGCTCAAGCCCGTCGAACTCGAACGCTACATCTCGCGCGAGCCCCAGCCGCCGCGCTTCCACGTCTGGATCCGGGCCACCAGCCCCCTGCCGGACGACCCGGCGGTGCACCAGAGCGTGCTCGCCTACGCCTCCGACATGACGCTCCTCGACACGGCGCTCGCCGCGCACGGGCGCACGGTGTTCGAGCGCACCATCCAGCCCGCGAGCCTCGACCACGCCCTGTGGTTCCACCGCCCCTTCCGGGCGGACGAATGGCTGCTCTACGCCCAGGACAGCCCGAGCGCCTCGGGCGCCTGCGGGTTCTCGCGCGGGCTGATCTTCACCCGCGACGGCACCCTGGTGGCCTCGGTGGCGCAGGAGGGCATGATCCGCGAGGTGCGCGAGGAGCCGCAGGCGCCCGAGTGAGGCTGCGGGGGCTCGCGACCCCGCCATTGTGCCCAACGGACGGTCATCTGCCTGATTTTTGGGCTGCGCCGCGATCCGGGCCGGCTCGAAACTCCGCATTCGGCCCAGGAACCGGGCAGCTTGTCCGTAAGGGCCGGCCCGGACGCTGGCACGTTCCTTGATATGCCCGGCGCGACCGGGGGCACGCCAGTGCCTCCCGCATCCGCGCCGCCGACCGCCCCACGCCGAGGACGGGGCGGCGTGCCCAGCCGGAAAGGGGGCACGACCCATGAAGATCGTCATGGCCATCATCAAGCCGTTCAAGCTGGAGGAGGTGCGCGACGCCCTCACCAGCATCGGCGTGCACGGCCTGACCGTGACCGAAGTCAAGGGTTACGGACGCCAGAAGGGCCATACGGAGATCTATCGCGGCGCCGAGTACGCGGTGAGCTTCCTGCCGAAGCTCAAGATCGAGGTGGCGGTCGCCTCCGACCTCGTCGCCAACGTCGTCGACACCATCGCGGCAGCGGCCCGCACCGGCCAGATCGGCGACGGCAAGATCTTCGTCATGCCCATCGAGAAGGCCGTCCGCATCCGCACCGGCGAGACCGACGTGGACGCGCTCTGACGGTCCGCCACTCCCCCAACCCAACCACCACCTCGACATCGATCGGGAGTCCCGTTCCCATGAAGCTTCGCAACCTCCTGGCTGTCGGCCTGGGAGGCGCCGCCCTGGCGCTCCTCCTGATAGAGCCGTCGCTGGCGCAGACGCCGGCCGTCGAGGCCGCGCCGCCCGCACCGGTGCCCAACAAGGGCGACACGACCTGGATGCTGATCTCCACGGCCCTCGTGCTGATGATGGTCGTGCCGGGCCTCGCCCTGTTCTACGGCGGCCTCGTGCGCACCAAGAACATGCTGTCGGTGCTGACGCAGGTCTTCGCCATCGCCTGCCTGTCCTGCCTGCTCTGGGTGTTCTTCGGCTACAGCCTCGCCTTCACCAACGGCGGCGGCCTCAACGACTTCGTCGGCGGCTTCTCGAAGGCCTTCCTGAAGGGCGTCGACGCGAACTCCGTCGCCGCCACCTTCTCGAACGGCGTCGTCATTCCCGAACTCGTCTACATCTGCTTCCAGATGACCTTCGCGATGATCACGCCCGCGCTGATCGTCGGCGCCTTCGCGGAGCGGATGAAGTTCTCGGCCCTGCTGCTGTTCAGCGTGCTGTGGCTGGTCTTCATCTATTATCCGATGGCGCACATGGTCTGGTACTGGGGCGGCCCCGACGCGGTGGGCAACGCCGCCAAGGCACTGGCCGCGGCCACGGACGACGCCGCCAAGGCGAGCGCGCAGGCCGCCCTCGACGCCGTCAACGCCGATGCGGGCCTGCTCTTCAAGTGGGGCGCCCTAGACTTCGCGGGCGGCACCGTGGTGCACATCAACGCCGGCATGGCGGGCATCGTCGGCTGCCTGCTGATCGGCAAGCGCATCGGCTACGGCCGCGACCTCCTCGCCCCGCACTCGCTGACCATGACCATGATCGGCGCCGCGCTGCTCTGGGTGGGCTGGTTCGGCTTCAACGCCGGCTCGAACCTGGAGGCCAACGGCACCGCCGCGATGGCGATGCTCAACACCTTCGTGGCCACCGCCGCCGCCGGCCTGTCCTGGCTCTTCGTGGAATGGGCGGCCAAGGGCAAGCCGTCGCTGCTCGGCCTCGTCTCGGGCGCCATCGCGGGCCTCGTCGCGATCACCCCGGCCTGCGGCTTCGCCGGCCCGATGGGCTCGATCGTGCTCGGCCTCGTCTCGGGCGCGGCCTGCTTCGTGATGTGCTCGACCGTGAAGAACGCGCTCGGCTACGACGACTCGCTCGACGTGTTCGGCGTGCACTGCATCGGCGGCATCGTCGGGGCGCTCGCCACCGGCATCCTGGTCAACCCGGCGCTCGGCGGCGCGGGCGCGCCCGACTACGTCACCAAGCCCGGCGAGCTGGCGGTCGCGGCCTACGAGTTCGGCCCGGCCTTCCTGGCCCAGGCCAAGGCGGTGGGCTTCACCATCCTGTGGTCGGGGATCGGCTCGGCGATCCTCTACAAGGTCGTGGATCTGCTGGTCGGCCTGCGCGTCACGCAGGAGGAGGAGCGCGAGGGCCTCGACCTCGCCGATCACGGCGAGCGCGCCTACAACTACTGATCGGGACCGGTCGCCCGCGGGCGGCCGCCTCCCCGGTCCTCGACATGAAGCCCCGGCTCGCGAGAGCCGGGGCTTCGTGCTGTCGAACCCCGACTTCCGATCGGACAATGTTCGGCTCAGGAAAAGGTGCGAGCCGCAAGGTCTCCGCAGCGCCGCCCGCGCGGCCGATCCGGCAACGCAGGTCGCGGCCCGATCACCGATTGTGGCAACTTCGCAACAACCGGGCGGCGACCTTCGCCACATCCCTGCAATTGCTCACAAAATAGGCAAATGCATAGAAGTTGCTTTTGCGTGCAAACGTCGACTCCTGCACCTTGGCCTTATACGAATAAGGGGCTTGGTCCGATGAGTGTGAAGACGTTCGTGCGCAGCATGGCAGCGACGGTGGCGGGAGCCTTCCTGCTCGGCGCCGGTGCTGCGCAGGCCGCCGATCTGCCGGTGGTGCCGAAGGTGTTACCGGCCGAGGTGAAGGCGCCGGATCCGCTGATCGGCTTCGCCTTCTACTCCGCCTATGCCACGGACTATAACTTCCGCGGCGTCTCGCAGTCGAACCTGCAGGGCAGCTACCAGACCTTCTTCGAGGCCCAGTTCTTCAACAACTTCGCGTATGCGGGCTTCTACACCTGGCAGACGCGCCTGCCGACCCGGCCCGACTTCGAGTTCGACCTCGTGGCCGGTATCCGCCCGACCTTCGACAAGCTCACGCTCGACCTCGGCGTGATCTACTACTTCTACCCGAACGAGCAGCGGCTGGTGAATCCCTTCACCGGGAGCTTCCTGACCACCGCCAACACCGACTTCATCGAGTACGCCGCCAAGGCCCTGTATCAGGCCACGCCGGAACTCCTGCTCGGCGCCAACGTCTTCTTCGCGCCGAACTACCTCGGCCAGCACACCGAGGGCACCTACACCTCGGGCACCCTGGCCTACACGTTGCCGGCCACGCTGTTCCCGTTCCTGCCCGACTGGGCCTCGGGCGGCTTCACCTTCTCGGGCGAGGGCGGCCATTACTTCCTCGGCGCCTCGAAGACTTCGGTCAACGGCTTCATCGGCGGCCGGGAAAAGTTCGCGTCGTTCAACCTGCCGAGCTACAATTACGGCAACGTCGGCCTGACCTGGGCCTACAAGAACCTGTCGCTCGACGTCCGCTTCCACACCACGGACCTGACGCCCCGGCAGTGCTTCGCCCTGACGGGCGACTTCCGCGGCAACATCAACGGCGGCACCTCGCGCTGGTGCGGCGACGCCTTCATCGGCACCATCAAGTGGCAGGGCTCCACGGCGAGCCCGGGCGTCTATGCCGAGCCCGGCGGCTTCCTGAACCTGTTCCGCTGATTCCGAGACCCAAGCGAGACCCAAGCGAGACCCGGCCTCCCTTCAGGCCCCGGAGCGATCCGGGGCCTTTCTCATGCGTCCGGACCCCCGAGACTAAGACTTTGAGAATCCTCATTTTCTGAGGATCGCAGCCTTAAACCGACATTAACCACACCAGCCCTAGGTTGTGGGAGGTTCCGCGTACCCGGCTCTCCTCATGCGCTCGCTTCGCCGCTCGGCATCGCCCTACGATGCACTCGTCGATTCGCTCCGCTCGTTCCTGAAGCGGCGCATGACCGAGCTGACGGGGCTCGCCCTGGTGGCCGGGTCGGCCGCCTTCACCATCTCGCTCGCCACGTGGTCGATCGACGATCCGAGCCTCAACCACGCCACCAACCACGGCGCGCGCAACCTCCTGGGTTCGGGGGGCGCCATCGTGTCCGATCTCGGGATGCAGCTCGTGGGCCTCGGCGCCCTCGCGCTCGCGCTGCCGCCCGCGGTCTGGGGCGTGCGCCTGCTGCGCACCCATCGCCTCGGCCGCATGCCCGCCCGGCTCGGGCTCTGGCTGCTCGGCGTGGCGGCGGCGAGCGCGACGGCGAGCGCCCTGCCGCTCACCGCCCGCTGGCCCCTGCCCACGGGCCTGGGCGGCGTGGCGGGGGACGGCCTGCTCGGCGCGGCGAAGTCCATCCTCGGCCCGGCCGGGTCGGTCGCCAGCATTGCCGCCGCGATCGCCGCCGTGATCAGCCTCACGGCGGCCTGCAGCCTCAGCGTGCTGGAGGATGACGAGGAGGAGGCCGAGCCCTACCCCGCGACTGCGCGCTACGACAACCGTCCCTCGCGCCACAACCCTGGCCGCGCGCCGGACGACGACGGCCCCGGCCTCGGCATCGCCTCGCTGGACGCAGTGGCCCAGGTGGCCTTGCGCGCCCGCGACCGGGTGGCCGAGCGCATCGAGACGTGGCGCGCCGCGCGCTTCGCGCGGCCGGAGGACTTCGCCGAGGATTCGCCGGTCGTGGCGGCCCGGCGCGCTTTTTCGGAGAACGACGAGGCCCTGTGGGACGAGGAGGCCGCGGAGGCCCCGGCCCGCCGAGAGCCGGTCTTCACGGACGAGCGTCCCGCCCCGGCGACCCCCCGCCCGCAGCCGCCCGCCGACGAACCCGGCCCGCGCGGGCGCGTCGCGCCGCCCCCCGCCCCTCTCGCGGCCCGCCGTGCGGCTCCACCGCCGGCCGCGCCCGCCCCCGGTCCCGACACCTACGAGATGCCCTCGCTCGCGCTCCTGGCCGAGCCGCGCGGCCTCGCGCCGAGCGCTGCCGTCTCGACCGACGCGCTGGAGCAGAACGCCACCCTGCTCGAATCCACGCTGGAGGATTTCGGGGTGCGTGGGGAGATCCTGGCGGTGCGCCCCGGCCCCGTCGTCACCCTCTACGAACTCGAACCGGCACCCGGCACCAA
>NZ_JBKIBX010000057.1:0-31992 GCF_046557895.1 Methylobacterium oryzisoli
ACGCCCGACGAGTGTGCCAACTTCTTCATCGCTGCCGGATACGATCCAGATTAAACCGAAAACGCTCTAGGGCTTCGGTAAAGTTCTCGGCGATCCGACATCGGAGTGGCCTCTCGCTTCGCGCCGAGCGTATGCCAATCGGCACCGGACCGCGAGCGAAAGAGAGGGCGGCAGGTCGGGCCGGTGTGCCGCGTCAGATTTCCAGCACAGACGTTATGCCGGCCGCGCCAGCAGGATCGCCGTCCGGCCTGCCATGCGCCGCTGCGCCTCCAGAGCGTCCGTCAGCGCCGGCACCTCGCGGGCGTAGGCGTTCGCAGGCATGACCGCCGCAAGGTCGAGCGCGATACCGTCCGCGATCGCGCGCGGGCCGGGCATCGGGTCAGCCAGGCTGCCAGCGACGGCCGCGGTCAGGTCGGAAGCGGTTGGCCTTGTAGAGGTCGCCGAGGGACGACGAGTCAGCCACGTCCGAACTCCCACACCACCACACCCCGACAACGCCCCGGCTTGTTCCGCTGGCACCGCCATGGATGCACCCGCAGGATCTCGGCCGACACCTCCCACACCGGGCAGGGGCAGGGCGTCAGCTCTTGCCCGGGAGTCTCACTAATCAGATGCACGACGAAAGCAGATTTCTTCGTGTGGCGAGTCGTTCATGATTGTGCAGCCGTACTGCCGGGCAAATTCGTGACAACGCATGCGGGCGCCATCATCAGGATCTCCGGGTGGGAAAAGATCAGCGTACACATCGTGGTGGATGCACGCTTCCTGGCCGGGCCTCAGATCGGTGAGCACCTGCGCAAGTTCATCCAGGTCCATGCAGCCCTCCCGGTCTAGCCAGCTGCCCAAAGACGAAGCAGTAGTCTGTTTCGAGCCTCAGGAGGAGAGCCAACCGACGGTGGTCCTTCTCCAGGGTCTCGACCCGGTCCTCGGGCCTGAAGCCGGAACAGGGTGCTCGGCCCGGCGAGAGGCTGGCATGGCCCTGGTTCCAGCCCAGGACGGCAGACGAGAAGGCGGCGTCAACGAGAGCGGCAGCGGTCATGCTCGCCCGCCGGGACGGCGAGATGCTTCGCGCGGCCGGTGCGCGGCGCGCTGAGGAACCAGCTCCGCCCAAGGGTGGTTGGCCCAGCACGCACATAGGAGCTCTCCACGCCGGCCGGATCCTCCCCCCGCGTCGGCGTTTCTTTGCGCGCTGTAGGAAAGCACGGGCCGGGCACGTGGCCGCTGCACTGGTCCGCCACCCGAGCCCGAGCCGAGCCGCTGTCCCACCGTCGGTGTCCGGCCGACACGGAACACGCGCAGCCTCGCATGGGTCGCGGGCGCGGACCCTCACGAAGATCCGGGAAGTGGATCCGCCTGCCACCGTGGTCTCGCCGAAAGGCCGATCAGCTGGTCTCGACTGCCGACCCCTGCGTTGGCCGTCAGTCCGGAGCCAAGGGCTAGGCCGGCGAGAGCAGCGCCCGATCGCGTTGCGACCGGGCGCTGCTCCAAGTCTTTGATTCGTCGCATTTTCTGCGACGAACCGGCATCCACTTCGTCGGACAATGCTCTATGCACTCGGCGCCACGGCCTCTCGGGTCGCCGCCGTGGCGACGATCTCGGCTTGGCAGCTGAAGGCTTGAAACTCCTCGCGGTGGATGCGCGTGGCCCAGGCGAGCGCCCGCGCCTCCCTGCGCATCCCCTCCAGCCGCTCGCACAGCCGGCGCGCCTGCAGGATGGCGCGGTCCGCGCGGATCAGCAGGTCGTCATCCATGGGCACCTCCGCGGCAGAGGCGGCGGGAATACACCCATGCTAACGGACCCGCACCCGGAGGTCATCCAGCCCCGCCGCTCGGTGCGAGGCGCCGGCCGTCAGGCCGGATCCCAGTCGGGCAGCTCCTTGATGGCAGCCGAGACGAACTCAGCGAGCGGCTGGGGCGTCCCGCCCGGCGGCGAGATGAAGACTTCCCCGACACCCTCCCGCTGCATCGTGCGGCCGGTCTCGATCGCGGCCTCTGCGGTCTCGCGGCGCAACGAGAGCGGGCCGGCGGGTGTCTCGATCGTGACGGTGAAGGTGTCCATCCGGCTCCATGCCTCTCCGGCCAGTGCAGGAGACAGCGAAACGAGGCGACAGAGGTTCCGACCTGCCACGACTGACAGGTGCGACGAGCGGGCCGCGGCCGGACCGCCTGCAAGGCGGATGGATCCGCGTGATCGGTCTGGGTATTACCTGTGTGGGAGTTCGCGTATCGGTCCGGTCACGCCACCCAGGTGACGTTCATGACGAACCCAGTGAAGCATTGTTTGCGCAGGCTTGACCATGCGTCGGCCATCTCGGACACAACCGCCACGACGCTCGTGTCTGACGCCCTCAACGAGCTGGAAGCGGCCTACACCCATCCGACGGACCGCATCCTGGCGCTGGAGACCGTGCTCCACGGCTACCGCGATCTCCAGACGGGGCGGCATGTAGCGCCGTTCCAACGCGTCCTGACGAGCAGCGTCGACCAGCGTCAGACCCTCCTGTCGCGATCCGGCCCTCGGCCCGTGAGGCGGGAGCACTGAGTACGACGGGCAAGCGGCGGCCGGACTGACGGGACATCTCCAGCCGCCGCCTGCCTGCGATCAGGCGGACCGCTTCTGTCGCGGCCGGCCGAGCCCGATGCTCTTGGCGAGTTCGGAGCGCTGCGCGGCGTAGTTGGCCGCCACCATCGGGTAGTCGGCCGGCAGACCCCACCTCTGCCGGTACTCGGCGGGCGTGAGGCCGCGGCCCGAGAGGTGGCGCTTGAGCGACTTGTAGGGCCGTCCGTCCTCGAGGCTGATGATGGCGTCCGGCGTCACTGTCTTCTTGATCGGCACCGGCGGAGTCAGCCTCTCCGGCTCAGGAGCAGCCAGCTGACCGAGCTTGGCGAGTTGGTCGTGAACGCTGTGGATCAGCGTCCGCAGCTCGCCCACGGGGACGTTGTTGTGGGAGACATAGGCCGCAACGATGCCGGCTGCCAAAGGGATCAGGCTACGTTCAGGTTCGATCTCGTTCTCCACCGAGGCGCTCCTTATATTGTTGTATCCAGCCGTTTGGCTTGGCATACCGAGTTTGCCAATGCGTAAGAGCTCATGTCAACGCATGAGTACTGAGATGTACAGGAAGAATGCAGGCATACGCCAGGATCGAGACATGAGCGTTGCCCGGCACGAAAGACCCACTCTCGGCGGGGCAGATGGGCAGCGGCCGAACTGACAGGTATCTGGTCCGGTTGCCCCTTGGCTGATCCGGTTGGATCTGCTCGACGCACGGTGTCCCCGCGCCGCTCACAGCAAGGATTCCCATAAGCCGACCTTCGGCGGATGGCATGAGGACAGGAGTCGTCATACGCCGGCCTCCGATTGTCCGCTGTCGGGTGACGTGCCGCCGCTCCGGCAGCGTTGCTCGAAGGTCCGGACGTGGCGCCGAGCCGAACAAGCCTGACGGAAACTCATGACCCGAAGCGGACGGCATGGGCTTCTGCTCGCGCACGCTCCGATAGACCCATCGCGCGTACTCCGACCGGACCAGCGACGAGGAGGGCGGCATGCACTGAGAGCAGCGCCCGATCGCGCTGCGACCGGGCGCTGCTCTCAGTCCTTGTCTTGCCGCATTTTCTGCGACGAACCGGCATCCACTTCGTCGGAAGAAGCTCTAGGATCTAGTGGTCGTGGGCCCGTCCGAAAGCCATTCGATAGCGTCCGGATCGGTGTCGTGGTACCCCGTGACCCGCGAGCGACTTGCCGTCACGGTCAGCCATCGCGCTTCAGGACGGAGCATACGATGAGCGAGGCCGCGGCGGCCAACACCTTGGCAACCCTCGCGACCGCCTTGGCCGGCAGGAGGCAGCGCCGGCTCGCGGTCGCCATCTGCCTGGCCTTCGGCGCTGTCACGCTGGCCCTGCTGCCGGTGGCCGCCCGCCCCATGCCGCCGATGCCGGGCTTCGTGCCCGTCTACCAATCGGCGCTGATCGTGGTCTACGGCCTGACCACCTACCTGTTCCTCACCCAGTATCGCCGCATCCATTCGGTGCCGCTGCTCGTGCTCGGGGCCGGCAGCCTCTACGTGACGCTGATCGTCCTCCTGCAGATGCTCTCGTTCCCGAATGTCCTCGCACAGGGACGCCTCATCGGCGACGGGCCGGACACCACGACGTGGCTCTGGACCTTCTGGCATCTCGGCCCGCCGCTCTTCGCGCTGCCCTACGCCATCCTGGAGGGCGGCCGGCACCCACCGCGAGCCCCGCCGGCGCGCGCCGGACGGCTCGGCCTGCTCACGGTGGCTGGGACCGTCACGGCGGCTGCGCTCACCGGCGTCGTGGTGGCCCGCTACGTCCACCTCCTGCCCAAGTGCGTGGAGGGCGACGACTACAGGCTGCTCACGACCTCGGGCGTCGGCCCCGGGGTCGTGGCGCTGACCGTCCTCGCGCTGGCGGTCCTGTGCTGGAAGACGCGCCTGCGCACGGTGCTGCAGCTCTGGCTGGCCGTCTCGCTGCTGCTCCTCGTGTTCGACAACCTCGTGACGCTGCCGGGCGCCGCCCGCGGCACCGTGGGTTGGTTCGCGGGACGCCTGGAGGCGCTCGTCGCCGGCTTCATCCTGCTCGGCGTCTACTTGCGCGAGGTCGACTTCCTGCACGCGCAGGCCGAGGCCGCCGCCCACGAGCGCGAGGCGCGGCGGGCGGAGTTGCAGCTCGCGCGCGACAACCTCGCCCTCGCGCTCGAGGCGGCCGAGATGGGCGGCTGGGATCTCGACCTCCGCGGCGGCCCCTCGCACAGATCCGGGCGACACGACGCGATCTTCGGCTACCGCGAGCCGGTCGCGGCCTGGAACGTCGAGACCTTCCTTGGGCACGTCCTCCCGGAGGATCGGGGCGCGGTCCGGACCGCGTTCGAGACGGCAGGCGAGACGGGGCGACTCGACGTCGACTGCCGCATCCGATCGGCCGACCATGGAGCGATCCGCTCGGTCATGGTGCGGGGCAAGGTTTACCGCGACGAGCTTGGCCAGCCTCGGTCGATGGCGGGCGTCGTGATGGACACCACGCGACAGCGCGAGGCCGAGGAACGCCTGAACCAGGCCCACAAGATGGAAGCCATCGGCCAGTTGACCGGAGGCGTGGCGCACGACTTCAACAACCTGCTCACCATCATCGTGGGCAACCTCGACATGATCGTGCGCAAGCCCGACAACCCGCAGCGCGTGGAGCGGCTGGCCAATTCGGCGATGACGGCGGCGCGGCGCGGGGCCGAGGTCACCGAGAAGCTGCTGTCCTTCTCGCGGCGGCAGGTTCTGCGGCCCGAGACGGTCAACCCGAACCGGCTCTTGAAGGATTTTCAGGCCCTCCTCAGGCGTGCGGTGGGCGAGACCATCGAGGTCCGGTTCGACCTCGACGCGAGCCTCGACCCGGTGCGGCTCGACCCGGGGCAGTTCGAGAGTGCGGTGCTGAACCTCGCGGTGAACGCGCGCGACGCCATGCCGGGCGGCGGCGTCTTGACCGTGCGGACGTGCAACGCGCACCTCGACGCCCACGAGCTCGCCGACCGCCCCGACCTCCGGCCCGGTGCCTACGTCCTCGTGTCGGTCTCGGACACCGGACAGGGTATGGACGCGGCCACGCGCGGCCGCGCCTTCGAGCCGTTCTTCACGACCAAGGACGTCGGCAAGGGAACCGGCCTCGGCTTGAGCCAGGTCTACGGCTTCGTGCGGCAGGCCGGAGGACACGCGCAGATCAAGAGCGAGGTGGGCACGGGCACGTCCATCGAGCTCTACCTGCCGCGCTCCGCCGAGAAGGCTGTCGAGGAGCGCTTCGACAGCGCGCTGCCGCTGCGCCGCGCCGCCTCGGGGGAGGTGGTGCTTGTGGTCGAGGACGAGCCGGCGGTGCTGGACATGGCGGTCGAGAGTTTGGGTGAGCTCGGCTACCGGACACTGACGGCGACGCGGGCGTCCGAAGCCCTTGAGCGGCTGGGGGGTCCGGAGCGCATCGACATCCTGTTCTCGGACGTGGTCATGCCGGGCGGCATGAACGGTGTGCAACTCTCGGTCGAGGCGCGGCGCCTTCGCCCCGGTCTCCGGGTGCTCCTGACGTCCGGCTACACGGGAACGGCGCTCGACGAGCATGCGGTGCCGGCCGACTTGCCGCTGCTGAGCAAGCCCTATCGCCGGGACGAACTGGCGAACAAGCTGCGAGTCGTCCTGGGCTGACGGTCCGCGGGACTCGTCCCGGAATCAGTCGATACGAAGCCTCGGCCGGCGGCCGAGAGCATTGTCCGACGAAATGGATGCCGGTTCGTCGCAGAAAATGCGACGAATCAAAGACTTGGAGCAGCGCCCGGTCGCAACGCGATCGGGCGCTGCTCTATGGGCCGAAGACGCGCCGCAGGCTGTCCACCCCGTACGGCTTCTTGATCACGGGCACGTCGCCGAGCTCGGGCGGAACCTTGAAGCTCTCGCCGTAGCCGGTGGCGAACGCGTAGGGGATGCCGAGCTCGGCGAGCCGCTGGGCCACCGCCACGCTCGTCTCGGAGCCCAGGTTCACGTCGAGCAACGCGCGGTCGGGCGGCGACGCGTCGATCAGCCGAAGCGCCTCCCGGACCGAGGCGGCCATGTCGACCGTCTCCGCGCCCATGGCCGTGAGCACCTCCTCCGCTTCCAGTGCGATGATCATGTTGTCCTCGACCACCAGCACCGTGCCCGCGAACGCGATCGGCGCGCGCTCGTCCGGTTGCGCGGGTCGCACGGCTCGCGGCGGGGCGGCCCGGACGAAGGTGGCCGGGAGCGTGAACCGCGCGGTCAGCCCGGTCAGCGCGTAGCGAACCTCTGCCTCGCCTTTGAGCTCGTAGGGGATGGAACGCTCGATGATGGTCGAGCCGAAGCCGCGCCGGGTCGGGGCCGTGACCGGGGGACCACCCGTCTCGGCCCAATGGACGACCAAGCCGTCGAAGGCGTCCCGCTCCCAGCGGACGTTGACCCGGCCGGTGCTGTCGCTCAGTGCGCCGTACTTGGCCGAGTTGGTCACCAATTCGTGCACGACGAGCGCCATCGTGGTGAACGCCTGCGGCTCAAGCAGGACGTCGACCCCGTCGAGGACGACGCGGCCCGCCTTGGCGCCAAGGTATGCGGCGGCCTCGACGGTGAGCAGCTCGGCGAGCGAGCCCGGTCCCCAGTTGGCAGAGGTGACTTGGTCGTGAGCCCGGGCGAGCGCCTGGATGCGGTCCCCGACCAGGGCGGTGAAGTTCTCCGCATCGGCCGCGCTGGCGCGGCTCTGCGTGACCACACCTCGGATGAGGTTGAGGATATTGCGCACCCGGTGGTTCAGCTCGGCGATGAGAAGCTCCTGCCGCTCCTGCGCCTCCTTGCGCTCGCGCTCGGCCGAGTCGCTCAGCCGCAGGATCACCTCCAGCAGGGTGACCCGCAGCGCCTCGGCAGTGCGGGCCTCGGCGTCGGACCAGGGAAGCGAGCGGCCCCGCACGACCTCCTGCCACGCCTCGAAGCTCTTGCGCGGGGTCAGGCGAACGCCGTTCGGTCCGGGGTTCGCCGGCTTTTCCGGGTTGCCGGCCCAGGTCACCGTGCGCGCCACCTCCTTGCGGAAGAAGACCAGGAAATCGCGCGGCGTGCGCGAGACCGGCACCGCAAGCATCCCGGCCGCCCGCTCGGTGAAGTCGCGGCCCGGCTCGTGGAAGCGCCCGATCTCGTCGGTGGCATAGACCTGGCTCGCGGCCGTGCGGTTGAGGAAACGCACGAGGCCGGTGAACTCCTCCTGCGTCGGCGTCATCCCTTGCAGTGTGATCACGCCGTTCACCCAGAGACCGAGCCCATCGCAGGCGACGATGCCGGACAGCTCCTCGGCGAAGACGGCAAGGCCGTCCAGTCCCGCGCCGCCCGAGGCCATGGCGGTCATCAGGCGGTTGTGCGTCTCGCGCGACAGCGCTTCCTGGGCCGCCACGACCTCGCGCTCGCGGCTCTCCAGGATCCAGGAGAACATCTGCCCGAACAGCTCGGCGCCCGTGCGGCGTTCGAGCGAGATGTGGCGGGGCTCCGTGTGGTGGCAGGCGAACAGGCCCCAGAGGCGCCCGTTGCGCAGGATGGACACCGACAGGGAGGCGGCGACACCCATGTTGCGCAGGTATTCGAGGTGGATCGGCGAGACCGTGCGCAGCGTCGAGAGCGAGAGGTCGAGGGGCTCCCCCGCCGGGTCGCGCGCCGGCACGACCGGGATGGCCGGGGCGTTGACGTCGGCGATGATGCGCAGCCAGTTCCGCTCGTAGAGAGCTCTAGCCTGTTTCGGGATATCCGAGGCTGGATAGTGCAGGCCGATGTAGCGATCGAGGCCGGAGCGGACAGCCTCGGCGATGACCTCGCCCGAGCCGTCCGGGGCGAAGCGGTAGACCATGACGCGGTCGAATCCGGTCAGGGCCCGCATCTGGCGGGCGGCCTCGCGGCAGAGCGGCTCGAAGTCGGCCGTATGCTGCAGGCGGGCGACCATGGTGCGAACGAGGTTGCCCGCACTGAGGTGCTCCGTCGTGCTCGGCTCCGCCTCGATGACGATGGAGCCGCCGGACAGGTGCAGGGCCACGTCGAACGGGGGCCGGTCCGGGATCAGGTTCACCCCGAAGACCCTGTCGAAGGCGTCGGGCCCGCGCAGGGTCTGGAGGTGACCGCGCAAGAGGTGGATGGCCTCGACGTCGAGGATCTCGGCCAGGGGAATGCCGAGCAGGTCCTCCGCGGAGCGCCCGAGTCGGTCCGAGACGTTGGCACTGGCGCGGGTGACGATCCAGTCGGCCGAGACGGCGAGCAGGAAGCCGAACGGCTGGACGGCGCCGAGCACGTGGATCGGCTCCCGGTCGCAGGTGGTCAGGTCTACGGTCTGTCCTCGGTCATCCATGTCCGGCTACATACGCTCCGCGTCGTTCGAGACTGATCACACGCGAACCTAGAACTGTTCGAGAAATTCGGCGAGACGGTGCGCGCCGCCTTGGGCGCGAATGACACGGTCCGGATCGAAACCTCCAGCGGTTCGGCCACCAGCGGGTCGTCTCGCAGGCTACGGTGACACCTTCTGGGGAGTTTGGCATCTCCGCGTCGGCGATCACCCTCCGCCGATTTTCGCGCAACTTTCCCCGCTGCGGACCAGCTGCATTCAACCAATGTCAGCCGCTCAAATGGGCCATCAGCTTGCCGGGACGCGGGCCCTTCGAGGGCCCGCAATGATGCGAAAGCGGCGGTACGGGCTGCGCGAGCCCGAGGCGGTTTCCGGCGCCGTCCGGACGCTCATCACGCAACTGGCGAACAGCCGTTAGCCACCTGTCGCGGTCCTTGCGAGTGGCGACCAGCGTCAGGATGGAAGCATCATCACGCGCCCTTCGTCGCCCGCTTCCCGCAGACCTGTCAGATGCTCAGGCCGTGCGGGTCGGGATCACGGGGTGGAGGTCCCGTCACCCGACCCGCGATCCCGCGTTCGGCGGGAGCAGAGCGCAGGACAGGCGCAGCCCCGCACTGTCCGGGAGGAGATTTTCTCGCAAAGGTCAGGTGGCCAACGGCGCCCTCTCGGGGCGGTCATGGTGCTGAACTAGATGGCGAAAATCCACAGCAGGACGAGCGCGCAGGTCAGCATGACGATGCCGATCGCAAAAGTGAGGCCGTTGCTCTGCATGCGCATCCTCGTCGGAGTTGGAGACGGAATATGCCTGCCGCGTCACGAATGATCCCGTGCCTCCAAATCTCGTGACTTCAGCGCCGGTCGGACCTCAAGCATCAGCCGGCATTCCCTTTCGTGTCGGAGAGTGAGGTGCGGGCTGGGGGTCTAGCGTCCCTCATCGAAGACGAGGAGTTGCACCGCACTCTCGAATTCCGCCTGGGGCTCCTCTCGTGGAATGAACGCATCACCATTCCAGCATTCGGCCGTGAACCACTCGCGCGTAAGGTCGCCCGGCTTGGTGGCCTGCCGACGCCGAACGCGCCCGAGTATCAGATCATCGACGTAGACGTATTTCTCGCTCAGGTTGTGGGCATCTACGTACTGCCACTGTTCATCGACATGGATCGGCATCGCTCATCCCGCCTTCACCAGCAGGATAGCAGTTGCAGAATTATTATGATACGTGCCCGACTGAGGACGAAGCCTTCCGTGTTGCGGGAGGATTGATCCTTATCATACGCATGAACCCGCGTTCCCTGGCGCCGGCCTGATCCCTGTGCTGAACTGACGCTCGATTGTCCGTTGCAGGAGGGGGTGCAGGCCGGCGCAGCGGCGACGGTGCTGGTCGTGGCGCCGCATCGCCGGGGTGGTCACCCACGCCAACCACCTCTTCTTGCCGTCGGGACTGCTCATCCTGCCCCTGCCGGGCAGAGGCAGAGGCAGAGGCTGGGGCGGGGAACTGTGGTGCGGCGTCAGTCAGAGTCCCAGCGCGCCGCTGCGGGTCTCGTGCCGCGGCTAGCTCAGCATGTCGGTGAGGATGTAGCGTGTGACGGAGGTGCGGACTGGCCTCCATCCAAGCTCACGCTTCGCCTTGTCGGCTCGCACCCGGCTGTTGGAGCCAAGGGAGAAGACGGCCCGCGCGCGGCCCCACCGGGCGACCGCCTCCTGCGGGTCCCAGTCCTCGCTCGGTCCCAAAGCCAGCACCTCGCCGATCGCATCGGTGATCTCCTTGAACGAGGCCTCGCCGTTCTCGACGAAGTAGAAGCTGCCGGCCGGCGCCTTGGCGAGGGCGAGGAGGTAGAGGTCGACCATGTCGGCGACGTGCACGGTTGACCAGCGGTTGAGGCCCCGTCCGATGTGCCGGGCGACACCGCATTCCCGGGCCAGTGCGACGAGGGGCGGGATCTGAACGCTCTCGGCGGTCGGCCCGAGATGCTTGCCGTAGACCATGCTGTTGCACAGCACGACCGTGTGGACGCTTGGCGCCGCGCCGGTGATGGTGGCGTTGAGGGCGACCCTCGCTCTCTTGTCGGGGTGGGGCGTCGCGGCGGTGGTCTCCGTAAACACCGCGTCCGACGGCTCGCCCAGCGCCTCGTCGCCGACGAGGCTGGAGCCGCTGGTGTGGATGAAGCGCTTGCCGCTTCCCGCAAGGCCGCCCAGCAACGCCTCCACGGCCCCGCGATGGTCGCTGTCGGCGGCGTTGACAACGGCATCGGCTCGGCACGCTTCGGCCTCAAGGAGGGCGCTGTCGTCGAGCACTCCGATGACAGGTTCAATGCCGTGCGCGCGCAGTTCAGCCGCGCGATCGGCATTGCGGATGAGGCCGCGGACCGCGCAACCCTCCGCTGCGAGCCGTGCGGCCACCGAGCCGCCGATGTAGCCGCTGGCTCCCGTGACGAAAACGTTCATGCAGCGCTCCTTTCCCGAACTTGGATATGCTCGGCGCGGCCGTCAGACCCTCGCCTCGATCTCAGCAGCCAAGCGGCCGGCTTCGTCGAGGGCGCGTAGCCTCCAGCCGCCCTCCCGCTGATCGACTCCGAGCACGAGCGGGCGACCGCAGAAGAGCGGCGCGACGTGGCGGGCCGTCAGGCTGGCGAAGGTACTGCTCAGGTCAGTCCTCAGGAACTCCGTCAGCAGCAGGGTGACGGGTCCACCGTTGACGACTAGGTCTGGAAAGCCCTCGACCTCCCGGGCGTGACCGCGATCGAGATGGATCTTGTGAGAGTTGAAACCGAGGGCGGAATCAAAGCCGATCAGATTCATGCGGCTTCCCGCAGCGCCGACGATGCGCTTTCGATCACGACAGCTTCGAGAGAAGAGCGGCCGTCTTGAGACGATGAAGCATATAATTGCGCTCAAACAGCATTCAGGAGATCATTTGCCGTCCGTAATGTGAGCTCACGGTCGCAACCCAAGCGAAGGAGTGTCACATGTCCCACACGGCTTTCTCATCCGATCGAGCCACTGGCCGGACCGCTTCGTCGAGGCTCGTCTCCGCTGCCCTCGTCACCCTCGTCCTCGTCAGCACGGCGGCAACCCCGGCAGCGGCAGGGCACATCATGTCGGAGCCGGCCGCTGCTGCGAGGTCGGTCCGGCTGCCGCCGCTTCACATCACGATGGGCTTTCGGCACGTGAGCGCCGTCGGCCAGACCAAGCCGCCCGGTGCGGCCCTGGATTGGCGCGCCGGCACAACTCCCAGGCTCGACGCTAAAAGTCATCACCTGGATCAGCTTATCAACACCATGATCTGCAGTCGCTGCTGATCCGGCGAATGTCGAGCGCGACCGTAGCCGAAGATCGTCAACCGGACTGCCGGAACGCGTTCCCGCCCGTCTCCGCCGAGGAAGATCCTTGCGTAAGCTTATTTTCGGAGCCACGACCATGAGCGCGACAGACCCGTCAGACGAGACACGTCCGCAGCACGTGCTGGTAGGGGATACAGAGGCGGGTGCCGCATCCCGGCCGAAACACGTCGACGTGCTGATCCTCGGCAGTGGTCAAGGCGGCAAGCTGCTGGCTTGGCATCTGGGGCGCGCCGGGCGGCGGGTCGCCGTCGTCGAGCGCCGCTGGGTCGGCGGCGCGTGTCCCAATATCGCCTGCCTGCCCAGCAAGAACGAGATCTGGAGCGCCAAGGTCGCGCACCTCGTGCGCCACGCCGCGCGGTTCGGGACCATCACCGGTCCCGTCACGACCGACATGGAGGCGGTCCGCCAACGCAAGCGAACGATGGTCGAGGGCGAGGTTGCGTTCCACCTCAAGGCATACCGCGATGCCGGCGTCGACCTGATCATGGGCACTGGGCGCTTCGTCGCCCCCAAGACCCTGGAGGTGCGGCTCAACGATGGCGGCACGCGCGTGCTGACGGGTGACCACGTGGTCCTCAACCTCGGAACGCACGCGACCATCCCCGCCATTCCCGGGCTCGCCGAGGCCGCTCCGCTCACCCACATCGAGACCTTGGAACTCGATGCCGTGCCCTCGCACCTGATCGTGCTGGGTGGCGGCTATGTCGGCCTGGAGATGGCGCAGGCCCTGGGCCGCTTCGGGAGCCGCGTCACCATCCTCCAGGCCGGACCTCAGCTCCTGAGCAACGAGGATGCCGACGTCGCCGCCGAGATGCAGGAGATCCTCGCCGCCGAGGGCATCACGATCGTCACGCACGCCGAGACCCTGAGCGTGACGGGCCGCTCCGGGCAGGCGGTCAGTCTCGTCGTGCGCACGGGCGCCGGCGAGCACACCATCGAGGGGAGCCACATCCTCGTCGCCGCCGGGCGTTCACCCAACACACGAGGGATCGGGCTGGACGAGGCGGGCGTCACATTGACCGACCGAGGCTACATCCGCGTGAACGAGCGTCTGGAGACCAGCGCGCCCGGGGTATGGGCGCTTGGCGAGGCGGCAGGCAGCCCGCACTTCACCCACGTCTCCGTCGACGACTTCCGGATCATCCGGGACAATCTCGCCGGAGGCCAGCGCAGCACGCACGACCGCTTGGTCCCGGCCAGCATGTTCACCGAGCCGCCGCTCGCCCGCGTCGGGCTGAACGAGCGCGAGGCGCGGCGCCAAGGCGTGGCTGTCCGGGTGGCGCGGCTGCCGATGAGCGCCGTGCTGCGGACGCAGACGACGGGTGAGACCCAGGGCTTCATGAAGGCGCTGATCGGGGAGGACGACCGCATCCTGGGCTTCACCATGATCGGCTCCGAGGCCGGGGAGGTCGTGGCGGTGGCGCAGACCGCGATGCTGGCGGGACTGCCCTACCAGCGGCTGCGGGATGCCGTCCTGGCGCACCCGACGATGGCGGAGGGGCTCGGTCCACTCTTGGCGGGCGTGCCGCCGCGCTCCCCGTAGCACCCTGCAGGCGCCGCCCGCGCCAGCGAACGGCGCGGAGCGGCCGCCCTCCTCACGAGGGGAGTGACGGGACGGGCGATGCGGTGGACGACGCAGCCCGGCGCCACTGCGCTGGCGTGACGCCCATGCGCTGCTTGAAGGCGCGCTGGAAGGCGGCTTCGGACTGGTACCCAACCGTCTCCGCGACCGCGCCCGTGCTCGCGGACGGCTTGCGCAACTCGTTCGCCGCCAGGGTCATGCGGATGTCCGTCAGCAGCTCGCTGGCGGACTGGCCCAGTCTCTCCTGGAACTGCCGCGCCAGGGTCGCCCTCGACATGTTGCAGAGGCGCGCCAGCTCGGGCAGCGTCCACGGGTGACCCGGCTCGTTGAACAGGGCCGACAGGGCCGGAGCCAGGCGGGCGTGGCCCGCCAGGGCCAGCAAGCCGACCGGCGTCTCCCGGGCCTCGCTCGCCAGTCGCAGCGTCAGGGTGAACAGCGCCGTGGACAGCGCGTCCAACATGGCCCGGCCGCCCAGGCTGTCGGACACCGCCTCATGGCGCATGAGCGACACGAGGCCGGTCAGCACGTCGCGGGTTCCGGATACCGTCGCGGCCGCGCCCGGGTCGGCCGTTCGCACCACGAGCCGCGGCGGCAGATAGTCCCGCAGCAGGCGATCCTGGGGGCGCGCGAGCATGAAGTGCCCGCAGAGCATGTCCAGCCGCTCGCCCGCGCCCGCATTCTCGCTGATCAGCAGGTTGGAGCCCGTCCGCGTGTGCGCCGCAGCAGCAGGGGCTCCGCTGCCATCGTGGAGGACGTGCGCCTCCCCCCGCGGGAGCAGCAGGATGTCCCCGGCCGAGAGGCGCAGCGGCGGGCCGCGCGAGGGATCCTCAAGCGTGGCCGTTCCGGCGACCACGGCGTGATAGGCCATCTCGCCGACCTCCGCGCGGGCTTGGTCGATTCTCCAGGGGGCGCCATAGGTACAGTAGATGTCGAGGCGCCCACGGACGGGGACGAGCGCGAGCAGGCGGCTGAGCCAGTCCACGGGGGGTGCCATGGCGGACCTACGCGTTTGAAACGATGGGGCGGGATCTCACCCGTTTTCCGCACTAATCAGCTCGATCATGGCTTGTAAACCGGTCCCGCGTTCGGCGCGTCCCTGGCCGGGCTTCGGTCCGATCCGGGTCGTAGCCGACGAAGAGATTCGGCGCTTCGGCCCCTCTGCCGATGACAGCGACCTTGGAGCATTTTTCGACGCCGTGGAGGCCGGTTCGTCGTAGACGATGCGGCGAGATCAAAGACCTGGAGCAGGATCCCGCCGCGTGATCGGATCCTGCTCTGGTCGCGGGTGCTGGGCGCCGGGACGGTGTCGCGCGATCGAACTCCGCGGCCCAGGAGGGGCGTCCGCTGCCGGAAACCGAAGCCGAGCGCTTCGAGGATCAAGGCGTTCGGGAGCGTGGAAGGGCGGCCATGACAGTCTCGTCGCCCTCGCCCGCCGCTACGCCCCGAACCTCCCGCTGATCGCCAACGGAGGGCTTCACGATGCATCCAAGGCCCGGGAGGTCGTCGAGGCCGGGGCGGACATCGTGGCATTCGGCAAAGGAGCGCTCGCGAACCCGGACTTGCCCGATCGCATCGGTGCGGTGCGTGAACTGACCCCGTTCGATCCCGCCATTCTCGGGCCCATCGCCGACATCAAGGCGCAGGAACTCACCCACTGATCCGTGGGACGCGTCGACATCCGGTACCGCGGCCATGGTGCCGTCCGAAGGTACCGGCCTGGCGTCGTTCCGCTCGCACACCTGTGGCACGGCCGAGCCCGCCGGTTCCTGCAGAGGGCCGCCACTCCTCTCCGGCCGAAGCCGCCAACCGAGCCGCGATGAGATTTTTGGGCATATTTTCGGCCGTCAAAAGCATTAAAGGTCGCAGCCTCCGTCGATATGAAGGACGTACTGGACGCAACGCCTCCGGAGGGCATCATGAACTTCCTCATCGACAAGCTGGCCGGCTCGGGCCTGCTCCGGCGCGACCTCGACTATCACCTGCTCCGAGCCGCGATGGTCGTCATCTTCGCTTGGTTCGGGTACGACAAATGGTTCGAAGCCGAGATCAGGGGACTTCTCCCCTTGATCACGCACGGCCCGTTCACGTCTTGGACCATTCCGATCCTGGGCATTCGCGGCACGGCCATTTTCCTCGGCACTTCCGAATGGACCTTCGGCACGCTCCTGTTCCTGGGCTTCTGGAACAAGAAACTGGGCGTGTTGGGCGCCCTCGGTTCCACAGCCACATTCATCTCGACTTTGACGATCTTGCCGTTCGTGCCCGATGCCTGGGAAGCGGGCGCTGGTGGATTCCCCGCCATGGCGATGAACGCCGCCTTCCTCCTGAAAGATCTCGTCCTGCTTGTCGTCTCGATCTACTTGCTCCGGCAAGACGTGGCTCGGTCGATCGCGGCTCGCGACTCTGGCGAGGAGCGCGATACCTTCGCCTACTGGGCGCATAGGACCTGAACTGACAACGCCCCTGGGCCTCGACCGCCGGGTACAGGGGCGCTCTTTGGCCGAGCCTGCCGCGAACCCGGATGCGAGTTGCTGAAGGATCTCTGCCGTTCCGCTCTCAAGCTTCGTTCGGGGCGGAAGCACCGGATCCCTGGACGCCCAAGGGTCGGATCACTCTCATGGTAGCGGATCGTTTTCTCGGTTCGCCGAGCGACCCGCTCGAGGTCTGCGGCTAGAGCAGCGCCCGATCGCGTTGCGACCGGGTGCTGCTCTAAGTCTTTGATTTATCGCATTTTCTGCGACGAACCGGCATCCACTTCGTCGGACAATGCTCTAAGGCCTGAGGCGGCCTCTGTGGGCAGCCTGCTTAGCCCTGTTGCCGCAAACCGCCATGCTGCACCACCTCCGGCTACGGCGGCGCGTATGGTCGGCGAACATCAGCGTGCAGCGATGCCCCGCACAAGCCTTCACGTTCGTGAAGTCCTCCTCGCAGACGAGCCGGGCGAGCGCGGTCCCGATCGGCTGGAGAAGCGCTTCCGGACTGCGCCAGTGGCGCGACGCCTGCAGTTCCAGGCGCACATGACCGTCCTGTTCCCGGGCCACGACCTGGTTGAAGCTCTCATCCCGCTCCAGAAGCCGGTTGAGCGGCTTGAGATGGGCCAAGTCGTCGGCCGCGAGCGGCCGACCCCTGTGCGCGTCGACGAAGTCTCGGAACCACTCCCGCAGCTGCCGGGCCTGCGCAGCGACGACGTCGAGCTCCCCCGGCGTAGCCCGGTCCCGCACGGTCGCAACCGCGCCCGCCGGCACGAGACCGGCCTGTTCGAGCCAGCTCAGCAGACCCTCGCCGTCGCCGATCCAATCGACGGGCACATCGACGGGTGTCGCGACCGAGTTGAGGAAGTCGAGGCCGGGCGCGTCGGCCACGAAGATCGCGGGTGAGTACTGATCGTTCATGAAGTCGCCATCCAAGCCGCCGGAAACTTCGCTCCATATGACACCTAACCCCATAAATTGCACCAGGTGGGTTAGAGATGTGCCTGACGAGATCCGCGAACCGCTGCCGAGAGCCTCTGCTGCCTGCACCTTTCGATGACGGATAACCCGCATCGATGCGTAACCCCTGAACGAGCTGTTGACAGGTTATATCACAGCTCTCATAACCCCTCAGACCTCTATGAAGAGGTTATTCAGGAGGGATGTCATGCCCGAGACCCGCTACCGCACCGTCGATGTCGACGGCTTCAGCATCGCGTACCGGGAGGCAGGTGCCCCCGCGGCTCCCAAGCTGCTGCTGCTACACGGCTTCCCCAGCGCGGGCCACATGTTCCGGGACCTCATCCCGCTCCTGGCCGACCGCTTCCACCTCGTGGCGCCCGACTTGCCGGGCTTCGGTCTCTCGGAGATGCCGGCGCGTGAGCGGTTCACCTACAGCTTTGACGCCATCGCCTCCGTCATCGACCGCTTCACCGAAGTGATCGGCTTCGAGCGGTTCGCGGTCTACGTCTTCGACTACGGGGCACCGACAGGCTTCCGGATCGCCGCAAAGCATCCGGAGCGGATCACCGGCATCATCTCGCAGAACGGCAACGCCTACGAGGAAGGGCTGAGCGAGGGTTGGAACCCGATCCGGGCCTACTGGCAGGAGCCGTCGCAGGCGAACCGCGACGCTCTCCGCGACTTCCTGAAGCCGGAGGCGACGATCTGGCAGTACACGCACGGTGTTCCCGATACGACCCTGGTCTCGCCCGACGGCTACTCGCTCGACAACTACTACCTGGGCCGTCCCGGCGCCGACGAGGTGCAGCTCGACCTGTTCGGCGACTACAAGAGCAATGTCGCGCTCTACCCGGTCTTCCAGGAGTACTTCCGCACCCACAGGCCGCGGCTCCTGGCGATCTGGGGCCGCAACGACCCGTTCTTCCTGCCGGCAGGAGCCGAGGCGTACCGGCGCGACATCCCGGATGCGCAGGTGACCTTCCTCGATACGGGGCACTTCGCGCTCGAGACCCACGCCGCCGCGATCGCTTCGGCGATCCGCGCCTTCCTCGCCTGAGCGCGACGCCGGGAAGCGTCCCGCTCTGCCCATCATGCGCCCGATCGGCGCCCAGCAATCAGGGAGACTGCCATGCGCGCCATCGTCCTGGACGGCTTCGGAGGGCTCGAGGTCCTGACCTACAGGGACATCCCGGAGCCCGAGCCGCTGGCGGGCCACGTGGTCATCGAGATCAAGGCCTTCGGCATCAACCACGCCGAGATGCACATGCGCCGCGGCGAGTGGGCCGAGGCCGCGCCGGTCTCGGGCATCGAGTGCGTCGGCATCGTCAGGTCGTGCCCCGGCGGCGAGTTTCCGGTCGGCGCCAAGGTGGCGGCGCTGATGGGCGGACTCGGCCGCACCATCAACGGCAGCTACGCGCAGGTCACCCGGGCGCCCGTCGGCAACGTCGCGCTGATCGACGCCGACCTGTCATGGGCCGAACTCGCCGCCATCCCGGAGACGTATGCCACCGCCTGGACCTGCCTGTTCCGCAACCTCGAGATCCGGAAGGATCAGCTTCTTCTGATCCGCGGGGCGACGTCGTCCTTCGGTCAGGCCGCGCTCAAGATGGCGGTGAACGTCGGCGCCCGCGTCATCGCCACCACGCGCAATCCGGAGCGGTTCGCCAAGCTGCAGGCTCTGGGCGCCGAGCGTTGCGAGATCGAACGGCCGGACCTGTCGCAGCACATCGGCGAGGCGAAGCGGATCGACGCCATCCTGGATCTCGTCGGCAACAGCGTGGTTCTGGATTCGCTGGCGATGCTGCGACGGGGCGGCCGCGCGTGCCTGGCAGGCTGGCTGGGCGGACTCGATCCGATCCCGGACTTCAACCCGCTGCTGCAGATGCCGAGCGGCGTCCATCTGACCTTCTTCGGCAGCTTCGTGTTCGGCACGCCGGGCTTTCCGCTCTCCGACGTCCCGCTCGGTCAGATCGCCCGTGACGCGGCCGCCGGCCGGCTCGACGTGAAGCCCGCCCGCGTCTTCGGCTTCGACGAGGTCCGCGAGGCGCATCGCGTGATGGAAGCCAACGCGGCCGGCGGGAAGATGGTCGTCGTGCACTGAACCCCGGCCGAGCGATGGAGGCGGAGATGACGAAGACGGTGGCCATCGTGACCGGAGGCAGCCGGGGCATCGGTCATGCGACGGCCATGCGGCTGGCGAAAGACTTCTCCGTTCTGGTTCTGGTGGCCCGCAACCGGACCAAGCTCGAGGATACGGCGGCGGTCGTGAGATCCGCCGGCGCCGAGGCGCTCGTGATCGACGCCGATCTGGCCGAGCCGACGGCGGCCGCGAACGTCGTCGAGCGGACATTGTCCGCGTTCGGCCGCATCGACGCACTGCTCAAGGTCGCCGGCGCGGTTCCCGGGGTCGACCTGTTGGAGATGACGGACGAGCAATGGGCTTCGGGCATGGAGGGGAAGTTCCATGGAGCCCGTCGGCTCACGATTCAGGCAGGGGACGCGCTGAAAGCCTCGCAGGGCGCGATCGTGTTCGCGTCGAGGCACCAGCGCAGCTCCGCGATGGTCGGGGCTTTTGGCATGGACCTGCCGCGCGATACCCGTTGCCGAAGGCTGCTTTCCACCGAGGCCGTGTGAAAACGCGAGCCAGCCGCGCCGCAGGGCAGTCCTCTGCGATGGGCAGGCTAAAGCCGCCTCGCAGGCCGAAGCACGGCCACCGACAGGCCCCTCCCGCAGGATCAGGGAGATGAACTTTCCACCATGAGCCGAGCCGCCGACGCCTTCACGCAATATCCCACTCGTTGTGAACGTCGCGAGTAAGTATCAAGCATCAAACTTGGACGGCGAGAAAACGATCACAGGTCGGCCACGGAGCCCGCCAGCCAACAGCGCACGCTGAGCATCCGCGGCCTGTTCCGGTCCATATTCCTTTGTGATATGAAGCTTGATAACATCTCTTTCAGCTAAATCACTAAGTAGCAGAAGCCACTCGGTTCGCTCAAGTACCTCACTGGCCCATACCAACTTGGTCCGGATTCCGCGCACGCTCGGAGCGTCCTGCCACTGACGAACATGGACATAGACGCCGCCATCCCGGATGGCAGGAAAGCACTTCTCACGCAGCACTGCCGTGTCAACTAGCGCGTCGGCGCCTTCTGGAATTTTGGTTCGGATCGTGCTGGCGAACTCGGGTCCTCGCTCCACCACGATGTCCGCGCCATAGCTGCGCACCAGATCAAATTCTTCCGACTTCGCGTCGGCAACAACCTTCAGGCCCTGGTACTTCGCGACCGCAATCGTGTAGTGCGCCAGCAGGCCGGCGCCCCCGCTCACGGCCAGCGTCTGGCCCTTCGACAACCCGGTGAGCTCCAAGGCGTACAGGGCAGTCATCCCGTTCATCGGCAAAGTGGCGGCCTCGGCGAGGGAGACGCCCATCGGAATGGGAACGACCGAAGCGGCAGGAGCAACGATGTACTCGGCTTGTGCACCGCCCTCCGGCCGAAGTGGCACGACAGCCGCCATCACCTCGTCTCCGATATGGAGACGCGACACACCCGGACCGACCGCCTCGATGACGCCCGCAGCGTCCATGCCAGGGGTCACGGGCGGGTCGCCGCGCCCTGGATCGCGCAACACGATGTCGGTCGGATTCACTGCCGCCGCCTTGACGCGGATGCGGACCTCGTCGGCGCCCGGCGCCCTCACGGTACGGTCAACGACCTTGATGACCTCGTAACCGCCCCGGCCCGTATAGATGATGGCCTTGCCGGACAATGGCTTCGACGTTTCCGCAACAGCTTCGCTTGGGCTGGGCTTTGCCACTCTGATTCTCCTTCGACTTCGTATGGCGCGAGACGCACCACACATCCTGTGCCCGGCGACGGCCCCGGCCGTCGCCGAGGCTGTCGAGCGGATGTAGACGGAGCAGGCCGACGCGTTCGCGCTGTGGCGCGACACGCTTCGTCCGATCCAGGCGCAGGCGCCGGGTCCTGACCGACACCCACGCCCGGACCTCTGCCGCCCTGCTCACCCTCATCCAGGCCCGCATCGTCCGCCCGGAGCGCGTCCTCAGCAGCACCGCGCTGACGAACAGCCTACAGGAACTCTCGTCCTTCCACCGCCCTTTCCGCCAGGTGCTGCTGCAAGCGCTCCCGTCGGAACAGATTGGCCAAGCGCTTCTCGAAGAAACTCTGAAGCTCGTGGACAGCCCATGGGCATTGTCTGCGGCACATGGACATGGATCGTCCTCATCTTCGACCGTATGATGATCGATCATCTGGGCGCGCGGGCCGCGAAGTCCTGCTCGAACTCCTGCAACTCCGTCGCGTTCAGATCAGACACGGCCCAGAAGGTCAATCCGGCCTGTGTCCAGCGAAGCAGGCTGTATCCCTCGCGTGACATGCGGATGGACCGAGCATCATCCGACGTGAGTGCTTCCGGCCAGATGAACAGGTTGATGACGTGCTCGCGCCGCTTGTACACGAGTGCAGCCACGCCGCATGGCGGCGATCGCAGCGGATCCATGTTGCCTGACGAACGGGTGTCAGGCCACGTGCGCTCGCTCTTGGTGAGTCACCTGACCGACGTCGCGACCTCGCCATTCCACCGGTGATGCTGCCGTTCCGAACTCTTCCGGCGTGCGGACGTTTTCTCCCCAACGCAGAACGATCACGTCAGGGAGACGATGAAATGCGCAAGATCGTGCTCACCACAGTCGCGACAGCCGCGCTGCTGGTCCTGAATGCCCCGAGTTTCGCGCAAGGAATCCGGATCGGACCCGGCGGTGTGGATGTCGACGATGGGCGCGGTTACCGCGAGGAGCGTATGGAGCGCCGCTCTCGCCGCATGTGCGCCGAACTGCGTGACGCGTGCCGCAACAAGGACATCTACGGCGAACAGGGGCAGGGCAATTGCCGCCGCTACCGGCGCATGTGTGGCTGACCGTATTCCGGCCACCAGCGCAATGGCTACGATCCTGATCTGAGACGCACATCGACCTCGGCCGACAGCCGGTCGCGGCCGTCCTCAGCGCGATCGAGGTGGATGAAGTGCGTGGCCTCGGGCAGCGACACCACCGCGACCGAGGCCGCCTGCGCGAGATGGCGCTCCAGGCGCGCCACGTCCTCGGCGCGGCTCCAGAAACTGCGTCCACCGCGCACGATCAGCACGCGCGCGGTGATCGAGCCTGCGACCCACAATTGACGGCCCGTCGCCATGTAGAATGAGTCCTCCAAGGCACCCGAGGGCGAGCGGAAGGTCGGCGGGTTGCGCGTCGGTGAACTCGGTTCACTTGCGATCGCCTCGCGCACATACGCCTCCGCGACCAGCGGGTCGCGCCATGTCGCCTTGTCTTCGACCGGGATGGTGCGGTCCCAAACCGGCAGGAGAGAAGCCGCGGGATTCAACCGGTAGGCACCGACCGCGCCAGCATTGAACCGGCCGGGACGCCGGGGATCGTCCATCTCGGTGCCACGCCCGAGCATCGCGTGTCCTTCGGCGCCGCCGTAAAGGGCGTTCAGCAGCACGAGGTGGCTCATCCGCTCGGGATGGAGGCTGGCTCCTGGAGACGGCAAGGCTTGGCGCATGAAATCAATGTGGCGATTCACAGTTGTTCTCTCGCGCTATCTTAACAGATACCTGGCACCAGAGATGCATTTTATTTCCTGCATCTCGTTCAGTCTCGCTCCAACCTCTGACTGAACGCATCGGGCTGGCCGTCAGCATGACCACCGCGGACGACAATGCGCGTCAGCTTCGCCACCGTGTTCATGTTTCGAGCGGCGCCGCCCTTGACCGCCGGGATGCGGAGCGTCGAGTGGGCCATGCCCTCACCGGAGTGAACGTAGATCTCCCGGGCGCCGAGCCGAAGTTCCTTCCCCTGGTGACCGGGGATGGGCTCCAGCGCGTCGGCTGCGGGCGCCTGATGCAACAAGATCGCGACCGCGAGATTCGGCGCAGCGCCGGAGAACGGGTTGGTCGCGAGCACCGCGGGTATCTCGGCGGTGGTGCACCCGACGCCCCGTTCAGCCGGGGGAACCAACGCGGCTTGGCTGCCGCTTGCCGCAACCAGAGTCGGCCGAGCGGCTCAATCAGCTCCCTGACGCGGTTTACAAGACGCGCTTGGCGTTCCTCTACCCACGAACACGAGCGATTGAGCCGTCCATCTGACGAATGTCGCTTCCATTTACACGCTCAAGGTGAGGATGTCCCATGTTCCGTGTAACGGTGCTGGCGATCATCGCTGGATACGCAGATACCATTGGGTATTTGCATCTGAATGCGTTTGCAGGGCTAATGACAGGCAACACGATTTTAATGGGAATAGAACTTGCAACGGCTAAATATCGGCAAGCTGCATTTCACGGTGCAATCATAGTCATGTTCTTGTTTGGAGTGATATTCGGTCGCATCATCGTACGAGCAGGCCTGGAAGTTTTTCGAGCGCTTATATTTACAAGTGGCTTACTCATTGTTAGCAGCTTTGTCGATAAATTCTGGGGAGCGTTGCTTCTCGCACTTGGAATGGGGATTCAGAACTCGGCTGCCAATCGTTTTGGGGGCGTCACCCTGAATCACGTGTTTATTACGGGAAATCTCCAAAAGATTGGCGAGGAACTTGTGTCTTGGATGTGGCCCTCTCCGGGCAAGCAAGTGAAACGCGAAAGCGCCATATTCGCTCTTGCGTGGTTTGGCTATGCCTTGGGAGCCGTAGCAGGCGCTTTGGCAGCTGATTATATCGATAAACCTTTGATTTTTGCGGCATGCATTCTACCATTTGTTATGCTTCTTCATGAGTACAAGGGCAATATCAACCTGCGTTGATCAACGTCCGTGTGACGGAATCGCTTAGGCCGATTAAGGCTCCTCGAAGGTCTGCCCGCTCCAGTGAGATCAGCGCAAGTTCTTGTATGCCCCTCACCTCGCACTCTGATCTAGATCTAAATATCAGCATAACTACATGGGTAATCATCAAGGATCGACGATAAATTCGAAGCCTCTTTTTCAGTGATCTCGTCGTTCCAAGCCGCCATTCTGCAACTTCGGTCAGTTCGCTGGTCTCAGTGCGATCCGGCGACATCTGGTGAACAGGCAGCAGTCCTGGCTTGCACAAGCTTGACTGTCGTCGATCTCATCGCCATTGCAGATCCCCAGCCCGTTCGCAGTGCAGAATGTCCAGATCGATGTCTGCCGGTAGCGCGGGAACGCAGCCGCGAACCCGGACCAGCCCTCAACGCGAGGGGGCGGGCGTTGTGCAGCCCGCCCGTTGCTACACAGCGCCTCGCCCAGGGCGGCGATCACGAGTGCGGCGATCACGCGTGCGGCGCCGGGAGGGCCGCGCGTCGATGCGCCGACCGTCACCGGAACGCGGGCCGGACCGGTGACGAGGATGGCCTCGGCACGGCCGGACCCGCGACGACCACCGGCCGGGCGAGACACGCAGGCAGGCCGGGATCGCGTCGCACAACCGCCCCTGACCTCACGGGTTTCGATCGAGACTCGGATCGAGCGCGATCAATACTCATTCCCGAAAGCAGTATCCTCCTCGATAGCCTTCGGCTATATGCCGTCCGAGGTAATCGGCGCGTCCCGCCGTCTCGAAGGAGCGCTCATGGCCGAGGCGAATACGCCTCTTTCGGCGACGGCAGCCGCCGAGACTGAGGCAGACTGGCGGCAGGTCGTACGACACCTCGCGGCGATCGAGCGACACGCCCGGAGCGGCCCGTCGAATCTGGACGACGAAGTCGGATTGCGGACCATGCGGATCACCCTCGGCCTCGCCTTCGCCGGCGAGGCGCTCCGGCTGGCCGGCGCGCTTCAGGACCTGCGCAAGGCCGCCGCGCCGCGGTCGGGCGCGCCCTGACCGGAACGGTCCGGCCGGTTGCATCCTGGCAACTGGGGTATGGTATAGGCCGCAGGGAAGGAACGAGGCCGGAGCAATCCGCGCATCCTGCCCTGTGGGGAGCCGACGGGTCTTGACCGATCAACGCGAGCACGACCGCTTGGTCGAGGAATTGTCACGCACGGACAAGAGCTCCGATCCGTTCGCGGCCGCCGTCAAGGCAACCCGCATGCCCATGCTGATCACCGATCCCAACCAGCACGACAACCCAATCGTGTTCGTCAACGATGCCTTCAGCAGATTGACCGAATACAGCCGCAGCGATAGTCTCGGCAAGAACTGTCGCTTCCTGCAAGGCCCGGAAACCGATCCGGCCGACGTCGCCAAGATCCGCGACGCCATCGACCGGCGCGTGACGATCGAGATCGAACTCCTCAACCACAAGAGGAGCGGCGAGGTCTTCTGGAACCGCCTGCTCATCTCGCCGGTGTTCGACAAGGACGGCGTGCTGACGTATTTCTTCGCCTCGCAGTTCGACGTCACGCTGGAGCGCGACCGCATGGTGCGGCTGCAGCGCGACCGCGACGCCCTCGAAGACGAGGTGCTGCGCCGGACCGAGGAACTGCGGCAGAGCGAGGCGCGGCTGCACTTCATGGTCAAGGCCGGCCGGCTCGGCACGTGGTCGCTGACCCTGGCGGACCGGCGGCTGATCTCGTCGGACGAGTGCCGGCGGATCTTCGGCCGCCCGCCCGGCGATCCCTTCACCTACGACGACCTGATCGCCGCCATCGTCCCGGCGGACCGCGAGCGGATGCAGGCCGCCGTCGCGGCCTCGATCGAGCACCGCACCGACTACGACATCGAGTACCGGGCCATGACCCCGGCGGGCGACGTGCGCTGGGTCCAGGTGCGGGGCCAGCCCTCCTACCGGGCCGACGGGACGCCCTTGAGCTTGGCCGGCGTGACGATCGACGCCACCGAGCGCAAGCGGGGCGAGGAGCACCGCGACCTGCTGGCGGCCGAGCTGACGCACCGGGTCAAGAACTCGATGGCGACGATGCAGTCCATCGCCCATCAGACGCTGCGCACCGCCAGCGATCTGGACCAGGCCCGCCACACCCTGGACGCGCGCCTGCAATCGCTGTCGGCCGCCCACGACGTGCTGACGCGCGAGAACTGGGAGGGCGCCACGCTGGCCGAGGTCGTCGCCGAGACGCTGCGCCCGTTCCGCTCCGATCGCGGCCGGTTCAGCATCGGCGGCCCCGAGATCCGCATGAAGCCCCGGGCAGCGCTGGCATTCGTGATGGCGCTGCACGAGCTCGCCACCAACGCGGTGAAGTACGGCGCGCTGTCGGTCGAGGCCGGCCGGGTGATCGTCAGCTGGGAGATCGTGGACGGCCTGGCGCCGGAGCGCCTTCGGCTGCGCTGGGAAGAGCTCGGCGGGCCGGCCGTCACGCCGCCGACGCGGACGGGGTTCGGCTCGCGGATGATCGAGCGGGCGCTGGCCAGCGAGATCGCCGGCACGGCCGCGATCGCGTATCGGCGCCAGGGCATCGTGTTCACGGCCGAGGCGCCCCTCGCCGAGCTGATGGGCCTCCGGGGGGACCTCGCGTCCTGACGGGCCGGCCCGCGCGCGGGCCGGCCCCGATCACTGTCTGGTCTCGCGGTCGGGGATCAGAGCCGCGCGGCCAGCCCGGCGAGCTGGTCGGCGCATCGGCCCCAGCCCTCGTGGAAGCCCATCGCCTCGTGCGCCTCCCGGTCGGCGGCGCTCCAGTGGCGGGCGCGTGCCGTGTAGCGGGTGCCTCCCGCCTCGTCCGCGAAGGTGACGATCGCGGTCATGAACGGCTTGTCCGAGGGCTCCCAGGCCGCCGTGTAGGCGTCCGTGAACACGAGGCGCTCGTTCTCCACCACCTCCAGGTAGACGCCGCGGTTGGGAAACTCGCTGCCGTCGGGGCCGCGCATCACCACGAGGCTGGCGCCGCCCGGCCGCACGTCGAGTTCCGCGTGCGGGACCGTGTAGGGCAGCGGCGCGAACCACTGCTTCAGCAGCACCGGATCGGTCCAGGCCCGGTAGAGGGCCCGGCGCGGGGCCGGAATCAGGCGGGTGAGCACGAGGTCGCGGTCCGCGCGTCCTTGGTCCTGGGTCATCGCCGCTCTCCGCTCTCAGCGCTTCGGCGCGTTCATGGCCCAGAGGACACCGAACGGGTCGCGCAGCTGCCCGTAGCGGTCGCCCCAGAACATCTCGGCCACCGGCGTGACCACCGTGGCGCCCGCCTCCACCGCGCGGGCGAAGGCCGCGTCGATGTCCTCGACCGGCAGCAGCAGGCTGTAGCCCTTCGCCGCCTCGTGCGGGTAGCCGTGGTCGGGGAAGGGGTCGCTCAGCATCACCGAGCCGCCGTTGACGTGGAGATGCACATGCATGGTGCGCCCTTGCGCGTCCGGCGGGTGGGAGGCGACCACCACCGCCCCGAAGGCGCGGGTGTAGAACTCGGCGGCCCTGGTGGCGCCGTCGACCTGCAGGTAGGGCACGACCCCGCCCTTCACGGCGGGCGCGGCGGCGGGGCAATCGGTCTGCGTGCTCATGGTCCCGGTCCTCTCGTGGCGGCCCCTTGTGGCGAGGCTCGTCCCAAGGACGACCGGCCGCGCCGCGATCCGACACTGCCGCGCTGAATTTTTCGTCGCCGCGCCGGGCGTGGGCTGGCGCGCGACTTGCGACGTCGCCGCGGGCTGCAGCGGCGCGCGTCCCTTGGCAGTGGTCCCTTGGCCGAAGTCCCTTGGCAGAGGTCCCTTGCGGAGGCCTCGGCGCGGAGCGCATGCTGCCGGCCTGTCACGGGAGAGACGGCGATGAGCGAGCGGGACCTGCAGCATCTGATCGCCGGGGTGAGGGACGGGCGGGTCTCCCGCCGGGCCTTCGTGCAGCGGATGCTGGCGCTCGGCCTCACCGCCCCGGTGGCCGGGATGATGCTCGCCCAGGAGGGCCTCGCCCAGACCGCGGACCTGCGCGCCGCCTACAAGCCGGCGAAGGCGGGCGGCGGCGGGCCGCTGAAGCTGCTCTTCTGGCAGGCCCCCACCCTGATCAACCCGCACTTCGCGGTGGGCACCAAGGACCAGGAGGGCTCGCGCATCTTCTACGAGCCCCTCGCGGCCTGGGACGGCGAGGGCAACCTCGTGCCGATCCTCGCCGCCGCGATCCCGAGCCGGGAGAACGGCGGCGTCGCGGCGGACGGGCGCTCGGTCACGTGGCGGCTCAAGCCCGGGGTGAAGTGGCACGACGGCCAGCCCTTCGGCGCCGACGACGTGGTGTTCAACTGGGAATACGCCGCCAACCCCGCCACCGCGGCGACCACGGCAGGCAGCTACAAGGACATCAAGGTCGAGAAGGTCGACGACCTCACGGTCCGCGTGCTGTTTCGGGAGCCGACGCCGTTCTGGGCCGACGCCTACGTGTCGACCGTCGGCATGATCATCCCCAAGCACCTGTTCAAGGATTACGTCGGCGAGAAATCCCGAGACGCGCCCGCGAACCTCGCGCCGGTCGGCACCGGCGCCTACAAGTTCGTGGAATTTCGCCCGGGCGACATCATCCGCGGTGCCCGCAACCCCGACTACCACGTGCCCAACCGGCCGTTCTTCGACACGGTCGAGATGAAGGGCGGAGGCGACGCGGTCTCGGCCGCCCGCGCCGTGCTGCAGACGGGCGAGTACGACTACGCCTGGAACATGCAGGTCGAGGACGAGATCCTCAAGCGGCTGGAGGCCGAGGGCAAGGGCCGCATCGAGATGTATTACGGCGGCAACGTCGAGTTCATCCAGCTCAACGCCACCGATCCCTGGACGGAGGTCGACGGCGAGCGTTCCTCGATCAAGACGCAGCACCCCGCCTTCTCGGACCCGGCGGTGCGCAAGGCGATGAACCTGCTCGTCAACCGGGCGGCGGTGCAGCAATTCATCTACGGCCGCACCGGCCGGGCGACCGCCAACATCCTCAACGGCCCGGACAAGTTCCGCTCGCCCAACACCCGCTTCGCCTTCGACGCCGACAAGGCGGCGCAGATCCTGGAGGAGGCCGGCTGGAAGAAGGGCGGCGACGGCATCCGCGCCAAGGACGGCAAGCGGCTCAAATTCGTCTACCAGACCTCGATCAACGCGCCGCGCCAGAAGACCCAGGCCATCATCAAGCAGGCCGCCCAGAAGGCCGGCATCGAGATGGAGCTGAAATCGATCCCGGGCTCGGTGTTCTTCTCCTCGGACGTGGCGAACCCGGACACCTACCCGCACTTCTACGCCGACATGCAGATGTACACCTGGAACATGACGCAGGCCGACCCGGGCGTGTTCATGCTCCAGTACGTCTCCTGGGAGGTGGCGACCAAGGAGAACAAGTGGCAGGGCCGCAACGTGTCGCGCATCCGCAACGCCGAGGCGGATGCCTGCTACCGCGCCGCGCAGGGCGAGCTCGATCTCGTCAAGCGCGCCGCCCAGTTCATCAAGATGAACGACATCGTGGTCGCCGAGAACGTGCTGCCGCTGCTCCACCGCGCCCAGGTCTCCGCGGTGAACGGCAAGCTCAGGACGGTCCAGGGCGGCTGGGACAACTCGCTCGCCTTCCTGGCCGAATGGTACCGGGAGACCTGAGGCGGCATGGGCGCCTACCTCCTCCGCCGGCTGCTGATCGCGATCCCGAGCCTGCTGGGGATCAGCCTGATCCTGTTCACGGTGCTGGCGCTCGCGCCCGGCGACCCGTTCGGGGAACTCGCCACCAACCCCAACGTGCCGCCGGAGGTACGGGCGGCGCTCCGGGCCAAGTACGGCCTCGATGACCCGGTCTTCGTGCGCTACCTGCACTGGCTCGCGGCGATGCTGCAGGGCGACTGGGGCTTTTCCTTCGCCAGCCGCATCGACGTCGACGACCTGATCCTGCAGCGCCTGCCCACCACCCTGTTCGTGGTCGGCTCCTCGCAGGTGCTCGCGCTCCTCGTCGCGGTGCCGGTCGGCATCCTGGCGGCCCTGCGGCCCTACTCGCTCCTCGACCAAGTGGCGAACACGCTGGCCTTCGTGGGTTTCTCGCTGCCGACCTTCTTCACCGGGCTCCTGTTCATCCTGGTCTTCAGCCTCAAGCTCGACTGGCTGCCCTTCGTCTACAACGCCGACGTCGCGGCAACGGGCTGGCGCTGGTACTGGGAGCACCTGCGGCAGGCGATCATGCCGATCGCGGTGCTGGGCCTGTTTCAGGCGGCCTCCTACACCCGCTACGTGCGCGCCGCGGTGCTCGACGTGGCCCGCCTCGACTACGTCACCACGGCCCGCGCCAAGGGCCTCGGCGAGGGCGCGGTCACGCTGCGCCACATCGCCCGCAACGCCATGATCCCGGTGGTGACGCTCGTCGCCCTGCAGATCCCCGCGGTGTTCGGCGGGGCCATCGTCACCGAGCAGATCTTCCGCGTGCCGGGGATCGGCTCGCTGCTCATCAACGCGATGCTCGCCAACGACACGCCGGTGGTGATGGCGGTCACCTTCGTGTTCGCCTGCCTCGTCGTGCTGTTCAACCTCGTCGCGGACCTCCTGTATGGCTGGCTCGACCCTCGCATCTCCTTCCGCTGAGGCGGGGGCACA
This sequence comes from Methylobacterium oryzisoli, assembly GCF_046557895.1. Classification (NCBI taxonomy): domain Bacteria; kingdom Pseudomonadati; phylum Pseudomonadota; class Alphaproteobacteria; order Hyphomicrobiales; family Methylobacteriaceae; genus Methylobacterium; species Methylobacterium oryzisoli. Next base: position 30,684 of record NZ_JBKIBX010000057.1, read on the forward strand.
GGCGGACGCGCCCGCCGCCACGGGGCGCGACACGTGGCGGCGCTTCCGCCGCCACCGGCTCGCGGTGGTGTCGTGCGGGCTGCTCGCCGTGATGGTGCTCGGCGTGCTCTTCGGCGGCCTGTTCTGGCCGGTCGCCATCGACGAGATCGACTTTTCGGCGATGCTGCAGGGGCCGTCCCTCCAGCACCCGTTCGGCACCGACGATCTCGGCCAGGACCTCCTCGCCCGCATGATCTACGGCGGGCGCATCTCGCTGGCGGTGGGCTTCGCCGCGATGCTGATCGCGACCCTCGTCGGCGTCGCCGTGGGCGCGCTCGCCGGCATGTCGCGCGGGTTCCTCGATTCCGCGCTGATGTGGCTCACCGACCTCTTCCTGTCGCTGCCGCAATTGCCGCTGCTGCTGCTCGTCATCTACCTCTTCCGCGACCGGCTGAAGGAGGTCTTCGGGGTCGAGGGCGGCGTGTTCGTGATGATCGTCGCCGTCATCGGCGGCCTGCGCTGGATGCCCGTCGCCCGCCTCGTGCGGGCGCAGTTCCTCTCCTTGCGCGAGAAGGAGTTCGTGGAGGCGGCGCGCGCGCAAGGGGCCGGGCCGCTGCACCAAGTGACGCGCCACATCCTGCCCAACGCCATCGGCCCGGTGATCGTGGCGGCGACCATCGAGGTCTCGGCGGCGATCATCGCCGAATCCACGCTCTCCTTCCTCGGTCTCGGCTTCCCGCCCGACATCCCGACCTGGGGCCGGCTCCTGTTCGACGCCAAGGACCATCTCGACGTCGCGCCGCACTGGGCGCTGTTTCCCGGCGCGGCGATCTTCCTGACCGTCCTGTCCATCAACTTCATCGGCGACGGCCTGCGGGACGCGCTCGATCCGCGGCGGGTGCTGTAGGGCGCAGCCGTCGCATGACGTCGCAATCGCACCGGGACTGCTGTTCATGATGACCGCCTACGCCAAGAACGAGAGGGACGATCTGTCGCCCGACCAGCGCAAGGCGATCCTGGACGCGATCGCCAGCGTCAAGGCAGGCTCCCGATGACCGCGCGCGCCGTGAACCGGGGTGCCGGCTCCCGCGTCGGCGACGACCTCGTGGAGGCGTTTCAGGAGATGGCCGCCTACCTGCGCGGCGAGATCCAGGCCGAGAGCTACGACCTGCCGAACGATGTCCTGACGCCCCAGCGCGTGCAGGCGATCCGGCGCAGGGTCGCCCGTTCGACGAAGGAGTTCGAGCGGCAGTTCCGCATCTCGGCCCGGACCATGGAAGCCTACGAGCAGGGCCGGCGCCGGCCCGATGCGGCGATGCAGGCGTTGCTG
>NZ_JBKIBX010000058.1:0-28725 GCF_046557895.1 Methylobacterium oryzisoli
GCCGCCAACGGCACCGTGCCGGCCAACGCTCACTAAACCTTCGCGCGGGGACCCGCTGGCGGGTCCCCGCCCACGACCCATCTCTTTCGTCATCAGCCGGTGAGGCGCCGACGCGCAGAACGGGCGGGTTCACCCCCGCCCCGAGCCGCACCCACCACCGCATCCTGCGCCGACGCAGCCCCCGCTCCGGCGGCGACCATGATGCAGGACCCATTCGAGACGCCGGGTTGCCCCGGGCAGCTCGCCAAGGCGCGCCAAGGCACGCCAAGACATTCAGGAGCCATCCGATGGAAACCATCGTCAAGACGCAGCCCGAACCCGCCATCGAGAACGGCCAGCTGGCCGCCCCTGCGCCCGCTCCGGAGCGTGACCTGACGGACGGCTTCCACCTCGTCATCGACGCGCTCAAGCTCAACGACATCGACACCATCTACGGTGTTCCGGGCATCCCGATCACCGATCTCGGCCGCCTCGCGCAGGCCCAGGGCATGCGGGTGATCTCGTTCCGGCACGAGCAGAACGCGGGCAACGCCGCGGCGATCGCCGGCTTCCTCACCAAGAAGCCCGGCATCTGCCTCACGGTGTCGGCGCCCGGCTTCCTCAACGGCCTGACCGCGCTCGCCAACGCCACCACCAACTGCTTCCCGATGATCCTCATCTCGGGCTCCTCCGAGCGCGAGATCGTCGACCTGCAGCAGGGCGACTACGAGGAGATGGACCAGCTCGCCATCGCCAAGCCCCTCTGCAAAGCCGCCTTCCGGGTGCTGCACGCGGCCGATATCGGCATCGGCATCGCTCGCGCGATCCGCGCCGCGGTGTCAGGCCGTCCGGGCGGCGTCTACCTCGACCTGCCGGCCAAGCTCTTCTCGCAGGTGATGGATGCCGAGGCGGGCGCCAAGTCGCTGGTCAAGGTGATCGATCCGGCCCCCGCCCAGCTCCCGGCCCCGGATGCCGTACGGCGCGCCCTCGACGTGCTCAAGAGCGCCAAGCGCCCGCTCATCATCCTCGGCAAGGGCGCGGCCTACGCGCAGGCCGACGAGGCCGTCCGCGCCCTCGTCGAGACGAGCGGCATCCCGTACGTGCCGATGAGCATGGCCAAGGGCCTCCTGCCCGACACGCATCCGCAATCGGCAGGCGCCGCCCGCTCGATGGTGCTCAAGGACGCCGACGTCGTCCTGCTGGTGGGCGCGCGCCTGAACTGGCTCCTGTCGCACGGCAAGGGGAAGACCTGGGGCGCCCCCGGCTCGAAAAAATTCATCCAGATCGACATCGAGCCGCGCGAGATGGACTCGAACGTCGAGATCGTGGCGCCGCTCGTCGGCGACATCGGCTCCTGCGTCAGCGCGCTCCTCGACGGCATGCGGGGCGACTGGCCGGCCCCGCCCGCCGAGTGGACGGGCGCCATCACCAAGAAGAAGGAGGAAAATCTCTCCAAGATGGCGTCGAAGCTCGGCAAGAACGCCGCGCCGATGGACTTCCACGGCGCGCTCGGGGCGCTGCGCACGGTCATCAAGGAGCGGCCCGACGCGATCCTCGTCAACGAGGGCGCCAACACCCTCGACCTCGCCCGCTCGGTGATCGACATGTACCAGCCGCGCAAGCGGCTCGACGTCGGCACCTGGGGGGTGATGGGCATCGGCATGGGCTTCGCCGTCGCGGCCGCGGTCGAGACCGGCAAGCCTGTGCTGGCGGTCGAGGGCGACAGCGCCTTCGGCTTCTCCGGCATGGAGGTCGAGACGATCTGCCGGTACAACCTCCCGGTCTGCATCGTCGTCTTCAACAACAACGGCATCTATCGCGGCACCGACACCGACCCGACCGGCCGGGACCCCGGCACGACCGTGTTCGTGAAGGATTCGCGCTACGACCGGATGATGGAGGCCTTCGGCGGAGTCGGCGTCAACGTGACGACCCCCGACGAACTCAGCCGCGCCGTGAACGAGGCGATGGATTCGGGCCAGCCGACCCTCATCAACGCGGTGATCGACCCGCTGGCGGGCACCGAGAGCGGCAACATCGGCAGCCTCAACCCGCAGAGCGCGATCCGCAAGAAGTAGTGCCCATACGCCCGGCGCGGCCGGGCTGAGCTTCGCCCCGCCGGTCCTCGGGTCCGGCGGGGCTTCGCCGTGCCTGCTCGCGTGGCGCGGGCCTGCCCGCGCGGCGCATGTCCCCATCATCGCCTGCGGAGACGCCGCCGTGACCCCTGCCGCCGCCCCCGAGCTGGACGAGGCCGTGCTCGATCCGAGCCTCGTCGGATGCCTCGCCTTCGCGCACCGGCTGCCGACGCGCGAGCCGCTGCCGCCGGGCCGCCACGCGCTGGGCCGGTTTTCCGAGCGCGACGCCGTGCTGCACGTCCCGCCGGGCATCGACGCCCGCCGCCCGACGCCGCTGGTGGTGCTCTTCCACGGCGGGGGCGGCAGCGCGGAAAAGATCCTGCCGATGCTGGCGGCCCATGCCGACGCGGAGCGCTTCCTGCTCCTCGCCCCGCAATCCCTCTTCCCGACCTGGGACTTGGTGATCGCCGGGCATGGCCCCGACCGCGAACGCCTCGACGCGGCGCTGGCCGCGGTGGCGAACCGATTCCTCATCGATCCGTCGCATCTCGCCTTCGCGGGGCACTCGGACGGCGGCAGCTACACGCTCGCGCTCGGCCTCACCAACGGCCATCTCGCGAGTCACCTGATCGTCTCCTCCGCGGGCTTCCTGGCGGTGCAGCGGCAGAGGGGCGCGCCGCGCATCTTCCTGTCGCATGGGACGCGGGACACGCAGATCCCGATCGATCGCAGCGCCCGCGCCCATGCGCGCCTGCTCGATCAGGCGGGCTACGATCTCACCTACGTCGAGTACGACGGCCCGCACGCCTACGACCCGGCCGTGGTCACCCGGGCGGTCGAGTTCTTCCTGGCCGACCGCGGCGCGGTGGAGTCGGGGCTCGCAGGTCAGCGGGACTGAAGCGGCACCCGCCGGACTTGTGCGGTGGCCGATCCCACGGCAGGCACGGCGACCGTCCCTGGCGGTGAGTCGGCAAGATCCCGCAGTAACGAGATCGGCCGCCGAACGGCGCTCACGTCGCAGGATGGACCCTCTGCCTTTTCCCGGGCGCATGCAGCGTCAGCGGAATGCGACCCGGGAGCCAGGGGAGATGGGCCGCGAAGCGGCTCTAAAAATCTGCACCGTCGCCGAGAAGCGGACGCTTCGCGACTTTGTTCGACTGGTTCCCGGATCTCCTTCCGCTGACGCTGCAGTCGTCCGGGAAAGGGTGGGGCGCTTCGGCAGTTCCACCGCAGATCGACCGTGGGGATGGGCTGAGGCGCCGCTCCGGCGGCGGGCCCAGCCGATGAACGTCATCCGGCCCCACAACGAAGAACGGCGCGTCTGAGACGCGCCGTTCCCGTGTATTCGCCGTGCGGTGCGGTCGATCAGACCGCGCGCTCCTGGTGCAGCATCTCGATCTGCTGCTCGGAATAGCCGAGGCCGCGCAGCACCTCGTCGGTGTGCTCGCCCAGCAGCGGCGAGGGCTTCACGTCGACGGTCAGGTCCGAGAACTTGATCGGGCTGCCCACCGTCAGGTACTTGCCGAGCTGCGGGTGCGCCACCTCGACGATCGAGCCGCTGGCCCGCAGCGACTTGTCCTCGGCGATCTCCTTCATCGACAGCACCGGCGCGCAGGGGATGTCGAACTTGCGCAGGATGTCGACCGCCTCGTACTTGGTCTTGTCGGCGAGCCAGCCCTCGATGAAGGCGAAGATCTCGAAGATCTTGTCCTGGCGGGCGCGCGGGGTGTTGTAGGCCGGATCCTCGATCCACTCCGGCTTGCCGAGCGCGCGGCAGATCGGGGCCCAGGCGTGACCCTGGATGGTGAAGTAGATGTAGGCGTTGGGATCGGTCTCCCAGCCCTTGCACTTCAGCACCCAGCCCGGCTGGCCGCCGCCGCCCGCGTTGCCGCCGCGCGGCACCACGTCCGTGAACTCGCCGTGCGGGTACTGCGGGTACTCTTCGAGATAGCCGAGGGCGTCGAGGCGTTGCTGGTCGCGCAGCTTCACGCGGCAGAGGTTGAGCACCGCGTCCTGCATCGAGACGGCGACCTTCTGGCCCTTGCCGGTCTTGCTGCGGGCGTGCAGCGCCGTGAGGATGCCGATGGCGAGGTGCATGCCGGTGTTGGAGTCACCCAGAGCCGCGCCGCTCACGGTGGGCGGTCCGTCCCAGAAGCCGGTGGTGGAGGCGGCGCCGCCGGCGCACTGCGCCACGTTCTCGTAGACCTTCAGGTCCTCGTAGTGATGGCCCTCGCTGAAGCCCTTCACGGAGGCCACGATCATGCCCGGGTTCAGCTCGTTGATCCGCGCCCAGGAGAAGCCCATGCGGTCGAGCGCGCCGGGGCCGAAATTCTCGACCAGGACGTCGGATTCCTTGATCAGCTTCTCGAGGACTTCCTTGCCCTGCGGAGTCTTGGTGTCGAGCGTCAGGGAGCGCTTGTTGCTGTTCAGCATCGTGAAGTAGAGCGCGTCCGCTTCGTCGACGTGGCGCAGCTGCGAGCGCGTCACGTCGCCGGCGCCGGGCCGCTCGACCTTGATCACGTCGGCGCCGAACCAGGCGAGGAGCTGCGTGCAGGCCGGACCCGCCTGAACGTGCGTGAAGTCGATGATCTTGATGCCTTCCAGCGGCTTGCTCATCTTGGTGTGCTCCCTAAACGATCTGCGGGCGATGTTGTCCGTCCCGGATCTTGTGGTCGACCCGGTGCGTGAGCTCCGATCAGGAACTTCACATACTCCGGCTAGTCATGCGTCTGACCGGCCTCGAGTTCGCTCAAGCGCTTGCGCAGGGCCTTTTCCTCGGCCCAGCGGCTGGTCTCGTCGCGGATGACCGCGACGATCCCGGTGACCTCGTCGCCGGGTCCGCGCAGGAGCCCGACCGAGAAGGCGATGGACAGCGTGTGGCCGTCCTTGTGCAGGGCCGGCACGCGCAGGAGCGCGCTGCCGTACTTCGTGACGCCGGTGCGCATCGTGTTGGCGTAGCCGTCCCAGTGCCGCTGGCGCTGGCGCTCCGGCGTGATCAGGTCGAGGGAGCGCCCGAGGGCCTCGTCCCGCGAGTAGCCGAAGATCCGCTCGGCCGCCGGATTCCAGACGACGATGGCCCCTTCGGGATCGGACACGATGACGGCGTCACCCGTCGCATCGACCAGTTGCTCGAAATTCCAGGCAAAACCCATCACGCCCGCCCACTCACACATCCCTGCAATCGCCTGTCGTTCGCCGACAGATCTCAAGTCGAGACCGCGCGTCCGAGGGCAAAATCCCGCCGTTCGCCGGCGATGTCCTGGATGTGATCAGGGATCATGGAAGTCCATCCTCCCGGCACCGTGACAGGGTCTTGAAATCCGACCGCCGGAGGCGGCCTCGCCGATAAATCGGCTTGTTCTTGTGGCATGTGGTATGCCAGATTACGGGGAGTGTCAAGCGGAGGATTGGCCTTCGGCGGAGCGGACGGCCTGGACGGACCGGAGCAGGGGAGGCGGTGTCGCGGGTGAGCCGCCGCCGCGGATCAGGCCGGAACCCGGGGCGGGACGGACGCCTGTGCCGGTCAGGACGACACCCAAGAGGACGCCAGAGCCTCGGACGCCAGAGCCTTCAAGCCGGGTGGAAGCAAGATGAACGAGCAGTTCAACGTCACGCCGATCGTCCCGGCCGCCAACCTGCGGACGCTGGTCTACGAGTCGCTGAAGGCGGCGATCAGCCAGATGGATATCTACGGCACGCGCCAGGAGATCCGCCTCGACGAGCGGCGCCTGTCGCGGGATCTCGGCGTGAGCCGCACGCCCGTGCGGGAGGCCTTCACGGTGCTCGAACAGGAAGGGTTCGTGCGCTCCGAAGCCCGGCGCGGCGTGTTCGTGGTCCGCAAGACCAAGCGGGAGATCGTCGGCATGATCCACGCCTGGGCGGCGCTGGAGAGCATGGCGGCCCGCCTCGCCTGCGCCCGCGCCAGCGACGCGCAGCTCACCGCGCTCAAGGCGACGTTTCCGCAATTCTACGACGGCTCGCCCTCGGAGCAGATCGACGAGTACTCCGACGCCAACATCCGCTTCCACCAGACCATCATCGCCCTGGGCCAGTGCGAGGTCTTCGAGGGGCTGTCGAGCAACCTGCTGATTCACGTGCGCGGCATCCGCAACGCCGCCCTTCGCAACGAAGGGCGGGCGGAGCGGTCGAGCCGCGAGCACGTCGAGATCATCCGGGCGCTGGAGGCCCGCGACGGGCCGCTGGCCGAGCACCTCGTGCGCGAGCACGGGCTCGGCCTCGCGGCCCATGTGGACCGATTCGGCGACTACCTGTCGTGACGTCGCCGCCCGGCTCCTACTCGTCGTCCAAGTCGCGGGAGCGCCGCCGCTCGCCGTAGTCGCGCGGCGGACGGTCGTAGTCGCGGGCGCCCCGGTCGTAGTCGCGTCCGCGATACTCGGGCTCCTCGCGCCGGCGGTATCCGGAATCGTAGTCGCGGTCGCGGCGATAGCCCGGCTCGTCGTCGCGGCGATAGCCGCCACCGCCGCCGCCCTGGCGCCGGTCGGCGAGGCGGGGGGCGTACCAGCAGCGCTTCCGCTGCCCCGGCGCCGGATCGCCCGCGAAGCTCTGGTTGTTGCAGGGGATCACCCCGCCCTGCGGGAAGGGCCGCCCCGCGGTCTTGCCCCGCACGCCGTAATAGACGTTGGTGGGATGGGGCATGCGGCAGACCTCCCCTTCCTCGGCGCAGGGCACGAGGTTCTGGAGGTCGAGCTGCGCCCTGGCGGCGACGGGGACCAGCAACGCCGATCCGAATACGGCAGCCGCCAGCGCGGCGATTCCACAACGCACGATCCTCTCCTCCCGGAACGCTTCGTCACGCCTCCATAGCGTCAACGAAAAGCCCGCGTCCAATCACCGGACGTAGAAGTCCATCGCGCGCGAGGCAATGCTCCGGCCGACGGGAACAGGGCCGATCCGGCCGTCAACGCGGATGGGCCGCGGATTGTGGCCGCCCGGTCACTGGCTCGTCTCGGCCGGCTCGCCCGCGCGGAGGCGCGCGGCCTCCTCCTCGGCCTTCCGCTGGGCCTCGAGGCGGGCCGCCTCGGCCCGCGCGGCCGCCTCGGCCCGCGCGGCCGCTTCGGCTCGGGCCGCCACTTCGGCCCGCGCAGCCGCCTCTGCCCGGGCCGCTTCGGCGCGAGCCGCTTCCGCCCGTGCGGCGGCCTCGATGCGCGCGACCTCCGCCTGACGGCGGGCCTCCTCCTCGGCGCGCTGGCGCTGCTGGCGCGCCCACTCGGCCTCGGCGGCGGCGCGGAAACGGTCCATCTCCAGGCGGCTCTGGCGCCGCGCCCGCTCGTTGCGGTCGGCCTCGAACGTCTCGATCTTGTCGAGTTCGCGCTGGAGCACCACGGCGGCGAGCACGGTGGTGAGCGGCGCCACGTCGACCTCGCGCACGGGGCGCGCGAGCGGGCCCGCCAGCGCGAGGCCGAGGGACGGGGAGGGGGCGGTCCAGGCCCGCGGGGTCTCCTCGACCGTGAAGCTGCCGCGGGCATCGAGCCGCAGCGTGCGCAGATCCACCTGCACGAGGCCGCTCCAGGCGGAGGGGCCGGGGTCGAGGCCGAAGATGCCGGTGCGCAGCACGCCGCCGACCAGGGAGGCCGACACCGTCAGCGTGCCGGGGTTGCGCAGGGGGCCGCGGGCGAATTCCTCCGTCACCACCTGCTCGACCCGGCCCGATCGCAGCGGGTCCTCCTCGGCGAGCAGCCGGTTGAGCGCGCGCAGACCCGCTGCCGGATCGACCTCGCGCAGCGTGAGGTCTGCGAGCGCGATCTCGCCGCTGCCCGCGAGGTTGCCCACCAGTGCCGTCACGCTGTCGCCCGCGGCGCCGACGCGCAGCCGCCCCGACAGCCGCCCGCGCACCGCGTCGCCCCCGGTGAGGACGGGCAGGGCGAGATTCGCGAAGGTGCCCTCGGCCGAGACCGTGGCCTGGCCGCCTTGGCGCGCCAGGGTGGCGGTGCCGGCGATCGTCCCGCCCGCGAGGCCGGCCGTGAAGCGGCGCAGGATCAGGCCCTCGCGGCCGAGTTCGACGCCGACCCGGCCGGCCTCCGCCACGAGGCCGCGCCCGAGATCGACCTGCCGGGCTTCCACCTCGACGCTGCCGCGCAACGACATCTCCGGCGGTGGGCCGAGGCGTCCCGTCGGCCAGGGCGCCGCGCCGCCCGTCCCGGTGTCGAGCACCAACGCGGAGGCGAGCCAGGGCAGGGAGACGCGGTCGAACCGCGCCCGGCCCGACACCGTGCCCTCGCCGGCGCGCAGAAGCCCAGGAAAGGTCAGGACCGCCTCGACGGCGTTGCCGGCGAGCGTCCCGGCGATCGCGAGGCGCGGCGCTTCCTCCTGCGGCCCGACCTCGCGGCCGATGCCGAGGGTGAGGCGCGCCGGCACCGCCCCGGCGGGCAGCGCGTTGCGGCCGAGGAAACCCGCGAGCGGCCGCAGATCAGCGGTCTCCGCCGTCACTTCGCCGTCGCGCGGCAGCGCCTCGCCCTCCGCGAGGATGAGGGGCCGGGTGGTGGCGAGGCGCGCGCCCGCGAGGTCGCCTGCCAGGGTCAGGGCGAGGGGGGCGCCGGCCTCGGCCCCGCGCTTCCCGCTAACGCGCATCTGCGCCGGCTGCGCCAGGGCGGCATCGTCGGGCCGCCCGAGCCAGAGGCCGGAGCGCACCCCCTCGAGGCGGGCCTCCAGGTTGTCGATGCGCCCGGCCGCGGTGACGAGCGAGAGGCCGAGCCGTCCCCCCGCAGCCGTGCCGCGGGCGTGGCTGCGCAGGCGCCCGGCCTCGACGGCGCCGGGATCGCGCTCCAGGGTCACGTCGAGGGAGAGCGGACCGTCGCGCAGGAACCGCGGCAGCAGCCGGACCTCGGCCAGGGCCGCGTGCTCCAAGAGATCGAGGAGGGGCCCCGCCGCCGGGGCCGTCACCCGGCCGGCGATGCGGCCCGAGCCATCCGCCGCGATGCGTCCGGCGAGGCTCGCCTGCGTGCCGGCGAGCCCGCGCACGTCGAGGCTGTCGATCCGCAGCGCCGCGCCCTCGGATTGCAGGCTCGCGGCGATCTCGCCCGTCCGTGGGCCGGTCGGCCCGTAGCGCAGGTCGCGCGCCCGCAGGATGAGCCCGACATCGTGGTCGTGGAGCGTGTCGAACAGGCCGCGCAGGGGCGGCAATTCGGCGATATCGAGCCCGTCCGCGACCACCTGGGCGTCGAGGCGGGGGCGCGGCGCCTCGGGACCGGCCGGGGTGTAGCGGGCGCTGCCGGACACCCGCGCCTCCCCGAGCGCCGCTCGGGCGTTGCGCAGGGACAGCACCGGCAGCGCCGCGGTCACGTCCGCCTCGGCCTCGAAGGGGCGGCCGTCGAGGAGGCGCAGGAGCGGGCTGCCGTAGCCGAAGCGATCGAGGAGCCGCGCGAACCGGTCGGAGGCGGGGGCCTTCACGGCGAGGTGGCCCGCGAAGCTGCCGGGGCCGGCGAAGTCGCCCGCGAGCGACAGGCCGACGGCGCCGGGGGCTGTCGCCTCGACGCGGCGCAGGCTGAGCGCGCCCGAGGGCCGAAGGGTCGCCGAGATGCCGATGTCGGACCATTCGCCGAGCGCGAAGGCCGCGCTCTCCACCGCCACGTCGAGCGCGACCGTGCCGGGCAGGGCAGGGCCGGCCGCCTCGAAGCCGCGGGCGAGGAGCGCCTGACCGGCCGGCCCCGCCAGGAAGGCGTCGAGGTCGAGGCGGCGGGCATCCAGGGTCAGCGCCGCCCGGAACCCCGCGAGGTCGAGGCTGCCCCGGCCCAAGAGCCGCAGAGGCGCGCCGCCGCCGTCGATCTCCAGCGCGACGGTCTCGAAGGTGGCGAGGCGCCCGCGGGCCTTGAACGCGCCCTGGGCCGAGAAGGGCAGGGTGGCGCCGGCGCCCTGGGCCGGCGGGCCGACCACCAGCCGGGCGGTGCCGACGGCTTCGGGCATCACGCCGCGGGCGGCATCACCCGTGAGGCTGATGCGGGCGTCGATGTCGAGGCGCGGAACGGTGTCGCCGCCGGCCGTGACCTTGACGGGCAGCGCGCCCTCGGCGGTGGGAGCCCCGGTGACGAGCCGGAACGGCATCGCCCCCGTGGTGCCCTCGATCCGCCAGGGGCCGGCGAGCTGCGGCGCGGCGAGCCGGACGGATTCGGCGGTGAACTGGTCGGTGCGCCCGGTCGCCGGGACGGTGGTGGTGAACAGAAGCTGCGCCACGCGCAGGTCCTCGACCGCGAGATCCCGCCCCTCCAGGGCTCCCACGAATCCCGCCGGCAGGGTGGGAATGCCCGCCTCGGTGGCCGGCACCTTCACCTCGGCCCGGCCGATGCGGGTCTCGGTGAAGCGGATCTCGCCCGAGAGCAGCGGCGTGAGCGCGATCTCGGCCTTGACGAACCGGGCATCGAGCGAGGGCCGGTCGGGGCGGGCCTCGGCCAGGGTGAGGTGATCGACGCGCAGGCGCGGGGAGGGGAGGAGCCGGATCTCCAGGCGGCCGTCGCTGCGCGCCTCGACGCCGAGAGAGCGGCTGAGCGCCGCGTCGACGGAGGCGCGGTGCGCCTCCCAGTCCACGAAGGGCGGAGCGATGAGCGCGGCGGCGAGGACCAGGATGACGAGGCCCGCCAGAGCGGTCAGGATGTCGCGCACCAGTCAGATTCTTCCCGGCTCGCCCCGGGGGCGGGGCGTCGATCCCAGCACGGGCCGGCCGCGCGCCGGCCGTACCGTCCTGTCAGGGCTAGCATATCGCCGCCCGCGCGGAGGCCAAATCCGCGTGCGCCGCGGACGGATCGCCGGCCCCGATGCCGGAATGCCACGCGGCCTCAGCCGGCCCGCAGCCCGCCGAGCAGGAAGTCGATCATTCCGTCGATCGGCGGGGCGACGTCGCCCGGGCAGCGCACGATCAGGACCGGGTGGCAGTAGCGCAGGATCGCCGTCTGGATGCAGCCTGCCGCGTGGGCCGGGTCGGCGACCCGGAACTCGCCCGCCGCCGTGCCTTCGGCGATCACCCGCGCCAGCACGGCGGTGATGCGCTCCACGTGGTGGTGGCAGACCTCCCAGCTCTCGGTCATGCCCGCCTCCACCATCTCGTGGATGCGCGGATGGGCGGTGATGCGCTCGATGCTGTCGCGGTGGAGCGTGAGGATGATCTCGCGCATGCGTTCCGTGGCCGTGAGGCCCGGGCGGTCCGCCACGCCGGAGATCAGGGTCTCGACTTCGCCGATCAGCCGCTCGACCACGGCCTCGTTGATCGATTTCTTGGAGTCGAAGAAGCGGTAGACATTCGCCGGGCTCATGCCGAGCGTCTTGGCGATGTCGGCCACGGTGGTCTTCTGGTAGCCGATCTCGCGAAAGTACCGCTCAGCGGTCGCGAGGATGCGGCAACGCGTCGTCAACGAGGAGACCTCGTCGTGCGTCAAGGATGTCTGGCCGGCGGTCATCCCGCCAGCCTATAGGGTGGATCGGCCCGGGGGCGAAGGCGCGCGCCGCCTGGCGCGACGCCGTTGCGCAGGCCCGGTCCAGATTGACGCGGACGGGTGCCCACGGGCCACACCCGTCAGGAGCCGAATTGCGAGCCGAGCTGCTCCAGGTACTCGGCAAGGTCCAGGCCGCCCACGCGGGTGCCGTAGTCGAAGCGCATGCCGGGGCGGATCGCGACGCTCTCGCGGCGGGTCGTCAGCGTGAACGGCTTCGTGCAGATCCAGCTCCCGTCGCGGCGGTGCTCGAAGTAGTCCAGAATCTCGTGGCGACCCATCACGTCCTCCGCAATCTCGGAGAATGAACGTGGCAGTTGCCGAAAAGTTCATCAGGCGGTGCGACGATCCCGGCACTTATGCAAAGCTTGGCCATTGCTTGCTAGCCAAACGATCGCGTGAGGCGGCTTGCCGCGGGCGCCGCGGCGCGCGATTCTCCACTGGCAGCCCCGTCCGGGCCTTCCGGATCGCGCGGGGTGATCGCTCGCAGGAGGGTTCCACCGATGCCGCTCGCCCGCCGGGACGCACTCGCCCTGTTCGGCAGCCTCCTGATCCTGCCCGCGCGGGCCACGACGGGGCCGCTGAGTTCGGCCACCGCCGCGTCCTTCGGCTTCGATCGGGTGGACGGCAGCCGCCTCGATCTTGCCGCCTACGCGGGCAAGCCGCTCCTCGTGGTCAACACCGCCACGGCCTGCGGCTACGCCCCGCAATTCTCGGGGCTGCAGCAGGTCTGGACGCGCTTCGGCGACCGCGGCCTCACGGTCATCGCGGTGCCGTCGGCTGATTTCGGACGCCAGGAGCCGCTCGACGGGCAGGCCATCGTCGAGGCGGCGCGCGCGCAGCACGGCGTCACCTTCCCGGTGGTCGCCAAGACCGCGGTGACCGGGCCGAACGCGCATCCGTTCTACCGCTGGGCCGCCGCCGAGCGCCCGGGCGAGAAACCCACTTGGAACTTCCACAAGTACCTCGTGGGCCGCGACGGCCACATCGCCGCGACCTTCCCGTCCGCGGTCGAGCCCACCGACCCGCGGGTGATCACCGCGATCGCCCGCCAACTGGAGCCGCAGGCGGGCTGAGCCGCGCCGGTCAGGGCTCGCGTGTCAGGATTTGCGGGCGGCGGCGCCGTGCACGAGCGCGAGCACGCCCGCGCGCAGGAGATCGTACTTGCTCGGCAGCCCCGGACCGGAGGGGAGGCGGCCCGCCGCCGCGAGCGTCGCGATGCCGTGCGAGAGCGCCCAGACCTCCAGCGCGATGAAGCGCGGATCGACGCCCGAAAAACCGTCCGGGAAGGTGGTGCGCAGGGCCTCTACGAGGAGCGAGAAGGCGTCCTGATCGCGCGGGCGGGGGGCGGGGTCGCAGCCCTCCGGGGCGGGCGGGCGGGCCTCGAAGATCGCCGCGTAGTAGCCCGGTTCCTCCTCCGCGAAGGCGAGGTAGGCCTCGCCCATCCGGGTGAAGCGCTCCAGCGGCGTGCCGGAGCCGCGCAGCGCCCGCCCGAGGCGCGCCGCGAGTTCGGTGAATCCGCGCTCGGCCACCTCCTCCAGCAGCGCCTCGCGCCCGCGGAAATGGCGGTACAGGGCCGCGGGCGAGACGCCGACGAGGCGGGCGGCATCCACCAGCGTGAAGCCGCCGAGGCCGCGCTCGGCGATGAACCGGCGCGCCGCCTCGATCAGCGCCTCCTTGAGGTTGCCGTGGTGGTAACTGCTTCGGTCGGATGGCCGGCTGCGCCAGGGTCGCACCGTCGAGGGTCTCCGCGGGAAGGTTGAGAAAGGTTGCGCTCGAAGGTCTCGGCTCCATACCGCATGTTGCGGGGCCGGAGACAACAGCGCAGCCAGTCGAGAGTCAGCGCCGGCTGAGGCGGAAGGCCGGGCTGTGATCCGGCTGCACCGTCACGGTGGCGACCGGCAGCACCGGCCGGTCGCCGACGAGGGTCAGCCGGTAGCCGCGGGCGAGGCGGGCCAGCACCAGGGTCGCCTCTGCCAGCGCGAGCTGCGCCCCGATGCAGCTCTGCGGGCCGGCCCCGAAGGGCAGGTAGACGTGGCGGTCGGGCTCCTGGCCCGCGCGCAGGAACCGCTCGGGCAGGAAGGCCTCGGGCCGCTCCCACCAGCGCGGGTTGCGGTGCATCACCCAAGTCGGGATCATCACGGTGGCCCCGGCCGGGATCGGAGCGCCGCAGACCTCGGTCGCCCGCACGGCGCGCCGCGCGATCATGTAGGCCGGGGGATAGAGCCGCAGCGCCTCCTGCACCACCGCCCGCGCGAGGCGCAGGGCCGGCAGGGACGCCGCCGCGCCGGCCTCGCCGAGGTCGAGGCCCTCCGCCTCCTCGGCGAGCGCATCCTGCACGGCCGGCGCCCGCGCGAGCAGGGTCGCGGCCCAAAACAGCGTCGAGGCGGTGGTCTCGTGCCCCGCGACGATCATGGTGCCGACCTCGTCGGCGAGTAGCCCGTCCGTCGCCTCGCCGTGCGCCTCGCTCAGGAGATCGAACAGGTCGCGGGGCGCGCCTTGGACCCCTTGCGCGCGCCGCGCCGCCACCACCGTGCGCACGAGGGCGAGCCAGCGGCGGCGAAACAGGGCGCGGCGCGGCGCGGTCGGCGTCGGCCAGCCGGGCGGCAGCAGGAAATCCGCCACGGTCGGCCGACCGAGCGTGCGCAGGTAGCCCGACACCATCGCGCGGATGCGCGCCTCGAACGGTCCGGTCTCCAGCGAGAACATCGAGGTGGCGGCGATGTCGAGGCTCAGGCGCTGCATCTCGGCGTGCAGGTCGAAGGGCTGCCCGAGCGCGGCGTCGAGGCGGGCGCAGGCGGCCTCGGCCGCCCGCGCGATATGCGGGGCCATCAGCGGCAGGTTGCGGGGCGTGAAGGCCGGCGCGAGCACGCGACGCTGGCGGCGCCACCGCTCGCCCTCCGCCAGGACGAGGCCGCGGCCGGCGATCGCCCCGAGCACGCGCCGGGCGGCGGGCAGCCGCGCGAAGGTCTCGGCCCCGCCGATCAGCACCTGCCGCACCGCCTCCGGCCCGCTCAGCAGCACCACGCACCCGCCGCCCGGCAGGCGCAGGCTCACGGCCGGCTCGTCCAGGCAGGCGCGCGGGAAGGCATCGAGGGTGTTGCGCCGGAAGGCACGCAGCAGGCGCAGCCAGCCCACCCGCTCGGCGAGGGGCGGCATCGGCGGCACGTAGGGCTCGGCCTCGCTCAAAGCCGTCGTCACGCCCGCACCCATGCCTGCCGTTCCCGCCTCAGATCCACGCGCGCCCGCACCCCGCGAGCGGCAGCCCCAGATGAACGGCGAGCGTCGCGCCGAGATCCGCGAAAGTCGCGCGCCGGCCGATCGGTCCCGGCCGCACCTCGGGGCCGAAGGCCAGGACCGGCACCTGCTCGCGGGTGTGATCGGTGCCCGCGAAGGTCGGATCGTTGCCGTGGTCGGCGGTGACGACGCACAGGTCGCCCGGCCCCAGCCGCGCGCGGATCTCGGGGATACGGGCGTCGAAGCGCTCCAGCGCCGCCGCGTAGCCCGGCACGTCCCGGCGGTGGCCGTACTCCGTGTCGAAATCGACGAGGTTGACGAAGACCAGCCCCCCTTCGCCGAGGTCGCGGAAGGCGGCGAGCGCGGCGTCGAGGCAGGCGTCGTTGCCGGCGGCCTTGACCGCGCGCCCGGTGCCGCGATGGGCGAAGATGTCGGCGATCTTGCCGACGCTGACCACCGGCCGGCCGGCCGCCACCGCCCGGTCGAGCAGGCTCGGGGCCGGGGGCGGCGTCGCGTAGTCGCGCCGGTTGGCGGTGCGCGTGAAGCCACGCGCCGCATCGCCCCGGAAAGGCCGGGCGATGACCCGGCCGATGCGGTAGGGGTCGCAGAGGCGCCGCGCCACCGCGCAGACGGCGTAGAGCCGGTCCAGCCCGAAGGCCTCCTCGTGGGCAGCGATCTGGAAGACGCTGTCGACCGAGGTGTAGCAGATCGGCTTGCCCGTGCGGGCGTGCTCGGCGCCGAGTTCCTCGATGATCGCGGTGCCGGCGGCGTGGCAATCGCCCAGCAGGCCAGGCAGGTCGGCCTCGGCGATCAGCGCCCGCGTCAGGGCGGGGGGGAAGCTCGGCACGGTCGCCGGAAAATGCCCCCAGTCGAAATCCACCGGCACGCCCGCGATCTCCCAATGGCCCGACACCGTGTCCTTGCCCCGCGCGGTCTCGACCGCATGGCCGTAGGCGCCCAGGACCGGACCGGGCGGGGCGAGGCCGGGGGCCACCCGCCCGGTGGCCCCCTCGGCCGCGAGGCCGATCCCGAGGGCGGCGAGGTGGGGCAGGCGCAGCGGCCCGGCCCGCAGGCCCGCCCGGTCGCCCGCGCGGCGGGCGCAGGCCTCGGCGATGTGCCCGAGCGTGTCGGCGCCCGCGTCCCCGTAGGCGACCGCGTCCGGCGCGCCGCCGATGCCGACGGAATCGAGCACGATCAGCAGGGCGCGGGTCACTCGCGCACCGCGCCTGCGGGAGCCGCCGCGAGATCGAAGGCGGCCGCGAACAGGGCGCGCGTGTAGGCGGTCCGGGGGGCCGTGAACAGGGTCTCGGCCTCGCCCTCCTCCACCACCTGCCCGTTCTGCATCACCATCACGCGGTTCGCCAGCGCCCGGACCACCTTGAGGTCGTGGCTGATGAACAGGTAGCCGAGGCCGCGCCGACGTTGAAGCTCCCGCAGCAGCGCGACGATCTGGGCCTGCACCGACATGTCGAGGGCCGAGGTCGGCTCGTCGAGGACGACGAAGCGCGGATCGAGCGCCATCGCCCGCGCGATGGCGATGCGCTGGCGCTGGCCGCCGGAGAATTCGTGCGGGTAGCGGTCCATCGCCTCCGGGTCGAGGCCGACGTCCTCGAGCGCGCGCGCCACGACGTCACGCCGCTCCGCCGGCGTGCGAGTGGTCTTCTGGACCAGCAGGCCCTCCTCCACGATCTCGGCCACCGACATGCGCGGCGAGAGGGAGCCGTAGGGGTCCTGAAACACCACCTGCATCTCGCGCCGCAGGGGCCGCATCGCGCCGGCCGAGAGGCCGTCGAGGCGCCGCCCCAGATAGACGATCGGCCCCTCGGAGGCGGTGAGCCGCAGGAGCGCGAGGCCCAGCGTGGTCTTGCCCGAGCCGGATTCGCCGACGACGCCAACGGTCTCGCCCGCCCGCACCCGCACCGAGACCCCGTCGACCGCCTTCACGTGGCCGACCGTGCGCCGCAGGAATCCCTGCTTGATCGGGAACCAGACCCGCACCGGGCCGGCCTCCACCAGCGTCTCGGCGCCGTCCGGCACCGGGTTGCCGCGCCCCTTCGGCTCGGCGGCGAGCAGGCGCCGGGTGTAGTCGTGCTGCGGGTCGGCGAAGACCTCGGCCACCGGGCCGGTCTCCACGATCCGCCCCTGCAGCATCACGCAGACCCGGTCGGCCACGCGCCGCACCACCCCGAGATCGTGGGTGATAAACAGCATGGCCATGCCGAGCCGGGCCTTGAGGTCGGCCAGCAGCGCGAGGATCTGCGCCTGCACGGTGACGTCGAGGGCGGTGGTCGGCTCGTCGGCGATGAGCAGGTCGGGCTCGCAGGCGAGCGCCATCGCGATCATCACCCGCTGGCGCTGCCCCCCCGAGAGTTCGTGCGGGTAGGCCGACAGGCGTCGCTCGGCATCGCGGATCCCCACGAGGGTGAGGAGATCGAGGGTCCGGGCGCGCGCCTCGCGCTCCGACATCCCGCGGTGCAGCCGCAGCACCTCGCCGATCTGGTCGGCGATGCGGTGGAGCGGATTGAGCGAGGTCATCGGCTCCTGGAAGACCATCGTGATGTCGGCGCCCCGCACGCGGCGCATCTCGGTCTCGCGGAGGCTCAGGAGGTCGCGGCCGCGAAACAGGATGCGTCCGCCCGGGTGATGGGCCGCCCCGTCGAGGAGGCGCAGCACCGAGAGCGCGGTGACGGACTTGCCCGAGCCCGATTCTCCCACGAGGGCCAGGGTCTCGCCCGGCCTGATCTCGAACGAGACGCGGTCGACCGCGCGGGTCTCGCGCCCGCCCTGCCGGAAGGCGACGGAAAGATCTTCGACGGAAAGGAGCGCGGGGGTCATCGCCAGGAGGGTAACGCCAAATCCGTGAGCGTCGAGGCCGCCGGGTCGGGCGGCGGCGCACCCTGCGCCACTCCGTGCCCGAATGCCAGCGGCGGCCCGTCCGGACCGGCTGCCCGGGGCGTGCGCTATGCCGCGGCCTCCGGCGCCTTATCGAGGCTGCGCAGCATCGGGGTGATCCGCTGCAAAGGCTCCCGGTCACGCAGGGGCGACCGCACCCGCCGCACGAAGCCCGGCATGTCCTGCCGTGCCCGGTGACGCGCACGCCCCGGCGGATGAGGGCTCTGATCTAGGTCGTTGATTTGCCGCGTTTTCTACGGCGAGCCGGAATCCACTGCGTCGGACAATGCTCTGACGATCCCGTTCTGACCCTCGGCACTTGCCAGGAGGGGCCGCCTCCGTCCCGAAACGATCGGGACGGACCATGCTCGCCACCCCCATCAGGCATTCAGGGCCGTCAGCGCCCGTTCGATGCGCCCCCGCTCGGCCGCGCCGAGGGGCAGGATCGGCCGCGGAGGCTGTGCGTCGGTCAGCCCCAGCAGGTTCGCCGCGGCGTAGACCACCCGCAGGCTCCCGTGTTGCCTGAACAGGTCCCAGAGCGGTTCGAAGGTCGCGTTGAGCCGCCGCACCTCCGCCACGTCGCCGGCTTGGGCGGCCCGCATCAGGGCGAGGGAGGGTTGCGGCAGGAGGCCGCCGATCACGCTGTACCATGCCACGCCGCCCGCCAGCACGGCCTCTGCCGCGTGCCAGTCGCCGCTGTAGCCCACGGCGAAATCCGCAGGCAGGCGCAAGCGGAGGGCGTCGACCTTCGCATGCGCCTCGCTCGGCGCCGGGGCAGGGCTCTTCACCGCAACGATGCCGTGCACCTCGGCCAAGCGAGCCACGAGATCGTCGCCGAAGGTGAAGTGCGTCGTGCTCGGGTTGTTGTAGATGCAGAGCGGCAGGTCGGTAACCGCCGCCACGGCCGCGAAGTGGTGAAAGACCTCCTCGTCGGTGAGCGGCGTGTAGGAGACGGGTGCCAGCAGCACGCCGTCGGCCCCGGCGGCCTGCGCATCCCGCGCGAGATCCCGGGCATCGTCCGTGCGCAGCGCACCGACCCCCACGATGACCGGCACGCGACCGCCGACGCATCCCGCCGCCGCCTCGACAGCCCGTCGCCGCTCTTCGCGCGTCAGATAGGCGTAGGTGCCGGTGCTGCCGAGCAGCCCCACCGAGTCCACCCCCGCCAGTTCCAGGCGCCGGAGCAACACCGTCAGGGCGTCGGTGTCGACACGCCCTCGTTCGTCCGTGGGCGTGATGGGGAACGCTGAAAGCCCGGAGAAGATCGACATCGCAGACCTGCCAAGGAGGAACGCCGGTTCCGACCCCTCGTGCGGTTGCCGTCCGAGTGGGCGATGGGCGTCCGTGGCCGAGACGGATACCGGCGGGCTGGCCTGCCGGGAACGGCCAATTTCGCGCGATCGAGGTGGGCCAGTTGGCGGAAGGGCAGGTGCGAACGACGGTTGCGGGCGGCCATGCGCGCGATGGGACAGGCCCGCTCCGAGCCCCGTTCCGGGCCCGTTCGGGCCTGCACGCTGTCGTGCACCGTGGGGGATCGCGCGCGCCGGCAGCCGCAGCGCGATCCCGGCCGTCAGTAGGACATCAGGAGCGGCAGGGGGCTGCTCCGGAGCAGGGACTGCGTCACGCCGCCGAACACCATCTCGCGCAGCCGGGAATGGACGTAGCCGCCCATGACCAGCATGTCGGCCCGGTAGCTCGCCGCGACATCCCGGAGCGTCTGTGCGACATCCCCGTCCCGCGCCGCCAGGCAGGTCACCTCGACGGCCACGCCGTGGCGGGCCAGATGCGGCGCCAGGTCGGCGCCGTCGGCCGCGTCGGGGAGATCCTTCTCGCCGGACACGGCCACGATCTGAACCGCTTCGGCCGCGCGCAGGAAGGGCAGGGCGTCGTGAACCGCGCGGGACGCCCGGCTGCTGGCGTCCCAGGCGATCACGATCCGCTCGGCCCGACACGCCGTCGCGCTCGGCGGAACGACGAGGAGCGGCCGCCCGCTGCCGACGAGCAGGGCCTCGATCAGGTCCCTGTCGAGATGCGCCGCCTCCGGCTCGGCGTCGATGACGCTGAGATCATGAAGCCGCGCCAGGGTCGTGAAGGAGGCCAGCAGATCCGCATAGCTGAGCTGCGGGGAGCGTGCGGTCACCGTCACCCCGGCCATCGCGGCGGCGGCCGCGGCCTTCTCGGCGATCGTCTGCGCGAGCCGGTGCAGGCGGGTGTTCTCCGCCTGAAGCAGGCCGGCGGCGTAGTTGCTGACCCACGGGACGGTGAACTCGGCCCGATGGGCCGCCGCCTGCACGGTCAGGTGCGCCTCGGCCGCTTGCGCGAGCGAGAGCCCGAACGCGACGGCCGAGGAAGGCTCGTCCGGTCCGATCTCCTTCGTCAGCCCGACGAAGACGCTTCTGATGTTCTGGATCATGGCGCTCCCCGCCTCCCGAAGGATGGATCGATGGCTCATCAGGCAGCAGAGCGGCGTGCGCTGCAGGATGGACCGGGTCACGCCGAAGGCCCACTCATGCAGCGCGATGTCGGACCCTCGCGACGAGCCACGGCCCGGACGATACCCGTCTTTCCGCCGTTGTCGAAAGGGTTCAACTGGTCGAGCTTGCGTTGATGCCGGCAAATCAGACCCGCGAGCGGAGCCGTTTTGCAGTGCCGATCGCCGATTCAACCTAATCGTTAGCGGACCTATGCGCATATCGGCGCCGCGCCGCCCGGCGGTGTGACCATGCCGTTATCCGTCCAGGTCGCCTCGGCCGCGGTGTCGCGGTATGGTTCGCCCGCGAGGGCGAAGCGGGAGGTCCGGATTGGGTTCGAGCGCACGGTCGCTGCCAGCGGCACACCTGACGGCCTGTGACCGGGAACCGATCCACATCCTGGGGACCCTTCAGCCCCACGGCTTCCTCCTCGCCCTCGGGGGGCCGGACCTGCGCGTCGTCCAGGCGAGCGCGAACGTGCCCGACCTGCCCGACCGGCCGGCCGCGGAGATCCACGGCAGGCCGCTGCGCCGTGCCTTTCCGGAGGTCGCCGAGGCCGTCGAGGCATATCGGGCGCTTCCGCCCGCCCGCGCCGGCGCCAGCTACCTCGCCAGCGTGACGCTCGACACCGGCGAGGGATTGCGCTCCTACGACCTGGCCGCCCACCGGTCCGCCGACCTGATCGTGCTCGAATTCGAGGAGGTCGCGAGCGAGGCCGCCTCTCACCAGGGCCTCGACGCGCTCTATCCGCGCCTGAGCGCGTTCGTGGAGGGGCTGCACGCCGCCGCCACCGTCGCGGACCTCTGCGCGCTCCTCGCCGCCGACATCCGCCACATCACCGGCTTCGACCGGGCCCTGGTCTACCGGTTCGACCGGGACTGGCACGGCACGGTCGTGGCCGAGGACGGCAACGGCGTGCTGCCGTCCTACCTCGACCTGCGCTTCCCCGCCTCGGACATCCCGGCCCAGGCGCGCGAACTCTACCGGCGCAACCGGCTGCGCATCATCCCGGATGCGGGCTACGCGCCGGTGCCGATCCTGCCGACGCTCACGCCCGCGACCGGCCAGCCGCTCGATCTCAGCCAGTCCGTCCTGCGCAGCGTCTCGCCCGTGCATGTCGAGTACATGCGCAACATGGGCACGCAGGCCTCCATGTCGGTCTCGATCCTGGTGGACGGGACGCTCTGGGGCCTGATCTCCTGCCACAACAAGGCGCCGCGGCGCGTCCCGCTGCAGGCCCGCAATGCCTGCGACTTCCTCACCCGCATCTTCGCCCTGCAGCTCGCCGCCAAGGAGCGCGGCGCCCTGGCCGAGCAGCGCATCCGGCTCGGTGCGATCCAGGCCCGCCTGCTGGGGTTCATGGCGGAGGAGGAGCAGTTCATCGACGGGCTCCTGAAGCACCCGGAGGACGTGCTCGCGCTGGCCGAGGCCGCAGGCGCCGCGATCGTCACGGCCGGGACCTGCCGGCTGCTCGGCGTCACCCCGTCCGAGAGCGAGGTGCAAGGCATCCACGACTGGCTGTCGCGGCAGCGCCACGAGGGCGAGGTTTACGCCACCGACGCCCTCGGCGAGGTCCACCCGCCGGCCGCCGCCTTCGCGGACCGCGCCAGCGGCCTGCTCGCCATCTCGATCTCGCAGCGCTACGCGAGCTACGTGCTGTGGTTCCGGCCCGAGGTCGTGCAGACCGTGAAGTGGGGCGGCAACCCGAACAAGGCCGCGGTCCAGGATCAGGCTGGGGGCGAACGCCTCCATCCGCGCCAATCCTTCGAGATCTGGAAGGAGACGGTGCAGGGCCGCTCCCTGCCCTGGTCGGTGGCCGAGATCGATGCCGCCAAGGACCTGCGCGCGGCGGTCCTCGGCATCGTGCTGCGCCGCGCCGAGGAACTCGCGGCCCTGAGCGAGGAGCTGCAGCGCTCGAACAAGGAGCTGGAGGCCTTCTCCTACTCGGTGAGCCACGACCTGCGGGCGCCGTTCCGCCACATCGTCGGGTACTCGGAGCTGCTGCGGGCGCGGGAGGCCGACCGGCTGTCCGACAAGGGGCGGCACTACGTCGACACCATCGTGGAGGCGGCGCTGTCCGCCGGCCGGCTGGTCGACAACCTGCTCTCCTTCTCGCAGATGGGGCGGAACGCCCTGAACCGCGTCTTCGGCGACATGAACCTGCTGGTCGAGGAGGTGCGCCGCAAAGCGATGCGGGACGTAGGCCCGAACCGCGTCATCCACTGGCAGATCGGCTCGCTCGGCCGGGTCTACGCCGATCCGGTCATGCTGCGGCTGGTGATCGAGAACCTGCTCTCCAACGCCATCAAGTACACGCGCGACAGGCCCGAGGCCGTGATCGAGGTGGGGCGCGCCCCGGACCGCGACGGAGAGGCCGAGTTCTTCGTGCGCGACAACGGCGTGGGCTTCGACATGGCCTACGTGGGGAAGCTGTTCGGCGTCTTCCAGCGACTGCACCGGGTCGAGGAGTTCGAGGGCACCGGCATCGGGCTGGCCAATGTTCGGCGCATCGTCGAGCGTCACGGCGGCCGCACCTGGGCGGAGGGCGGCCTCGGGACCGGCGCGACCTTCCACTTCACGCTACCGTTACGCGAGAGCGCGCGCTGACATGGCCGACCTGAAGCCGATCCTCCTCGTCGAGGACAACCCGAACGACATCGAGCTGACGCTCGCCGCGCTGGAGCAGAGCCAGCTCGCGAACGAGATCGTGATCTGCCGCGACGGCGCCGAGGCCCTCGACTACCTGTTTCAGCGCGGTAGCTACGACCGCGACGACGTGGTGGAGCCCGCCGTGGTGCTGCTCGATCTCAAGCTGCCCAAGGTCGACGGCCTCGAAGTGCTCGCCGCGGCGAAGGGCGACCCGCGGACCCGGGCGATTCCCGTGGTCATGCTGACCTCCTCGCGGGAGGAATCGGACCTCGTGCGGTCCTACGAACTGGGGGTGAACGCCTTCGTGGTGAAGCCGGTCGGGTTCAAGGAGTTCTTCGGCGCCATCCAGGACCTGGGGGTGTTCTGGGCGGTGCTGAACGAGCCGCCGCCGCACAGGGGAGGCTGGCCATCGAATTCGTGACGGACGGCTCCCCGGACCCGCTGCGCATCCTGCTGCTCGAAGACAGCGACCTCGACGCGGAACTGCTCGCGGCTTTCCTCGATGATGCGGGCCCGCGTTACGTCCTCGACCGGGTGATGACCCGCGAGGCCTTCACCGCAGCCGTGGTCGAGCGCCGCCACGACCTGATCCTGGCCGATTACGTCCTGCCGACCTTCGACGGCCTCAGCGCGCTCGCCCTCGCTTGCGCGCACTGCCCCGAGACCCCGTTCGTCTTCGTCTCCGGCACGCTCGGCGAGGAGGTCGCCGTGGAGGCGCTCAAGAACGGGGCGACCGATTACGTCACCAAGCAGCGCCTCGACCGGCTGCCGCGTGTCGTGGTCCGCGCCCTCTCGGAGGCCCGCGCCCATGCCGAGCGGCGGGCGATGGAGCAGGCCCTGCGGGCGATGAACGACACGCTCGAAGCGCGGGTGGCGGAGCGGACCCGGGAGCTCTTCGAGGCCAACGCGGCGCTGCAGGCGCAGATCGCTGAGCGCGAGCGCGTCGAGGAGGCCCTGCGGCAAGCCCAGCGCCTGGAGGCGGTGGGGCAGCTCACCAGCGGCGTGGCGCACGACTTCAACAACCTGCTGACGGTCATCGCCGGCAACATCGAATTCCTCGAACGGGCGGTGTCGGACGAGAAATCCCGGCGCCGGCTCGACACCATGCGCGGCGCGACCGAGCGCGGCGCCCGGCTGACCGCGCAGCTGCTGGCTTTTTCGCGGCGCCAGCGGCTCGAACCGGTCCCAGTGCAGTTGAACCGGACGGTCGCCTCGATGCGCGACCTGCTGCAGAGCTCCATCGGCGGGGCGGTGCGCATCGAGATGACGCTGCAGCCGGACCTGTGGCCCGCGCTCGTGGACGCGACGCAGATCGAGCTGATCATCCTCAACCTCGCCATCAACGCCCGGGACGCGATGGCGGTCGGCGGTTGCCTGACCATCGAGACCGCGAACGTGCGCCTCGCCGCGCCGCCCGCGCGCCCCGAGGAGCCGCCGCCGGGCGACTACGCCATGGTGGCGGTGAGCGACACCGGCACCGGTATCCCGCCGGAAATCCTCACCCGGGTGTTCGAGCCGTTCTTCACCACCAAGGAGGTCGGCAAGGGATCGGGCCTCGGCCTCGCGCAGGTCTACGGCTTCGCCAAGCAGTCGGGCGGCGGCATCCGCATCGACACCGAAGTCGGGGAGGGCACCACGGTGCGGGTCTACCTGCCGCGGGTCGCCGCCGAGGTGCCCGAGCGGCCGGCCCGGCCCAGCGAGGCCGAGTGCCCCTCCGCCCACGAGCCCGGCCACAGGCCAGTGCTGCTGGTCGTCGACGACGACGGCGCCGTGCGGGAGATCACCGTCACCAAGCTCACGGAAGCGGATTACGAGGTGCGCGAGGTGGGTTCCGGCCTCGCGGCCATCCACACCCTGGAACACGACCCCTGCTTCGACCTCGTGATCGTCGACTTCGCGATGCCCGGCATGAACGGCGTGGACGTGGCCGCCGAGATTGGGCGGCGCTGGCCGACGATTCCCGTGATGTTCGTGACCGGCTACGCCGACCAGAGCGCCCTGACGCGGGAGGGCATCGGCGAGGACCGGATCGTCCAGAAACCGTTCCTCGACGGCGAACTCGAACGCAAGGCCGCGGCGATCCTAGAGGCGGGGCCGGTCGCGGGCCTGAGGCTGGTGTCCAGCCGCTGAACCGCGCCCGCACGGTGCCTTCGGCGCGGGGGCGCCCTCAGCGAACGGCCGGGACCGCGCCCGTCGCGATCGCCCCGGCGCGCGGGCGCGCCGCGCGGGACGCGGACGGGCTCACGGCCACCTCGCCGTAGACGCGCTCCAGGCCGTCGAGGTGCCGCTCCATCGTCAGGGGATCGGCCCAGAACAGCGCGTAGGCCGCCTGCGCCATCCGGCGCGCCGTGGCATCGTCGGAGAGCCGCAGCATCGCCCCGGCGAGGGACGCGGCATCGCCCGAGCGGAACCACAGGCCGCTCTCCCCGTCGCGCACCGCCTCGCGGCCGGCGCAGAGGTCGCTGACGATCACGGGCGTCCCCATCGCCAGGGATTCCAGCACCGTGAGCGGCTGGCCCTCGTACCAGACGGAGGGGAAGACCAGGGCGCGCGCGGCGCGCAGAGTTTGCTTCACCGCGGCGGGGTCCTGCCAGCCGGCGAAGCGCGCCTCGGGATAGGCCGCCTCCAGCTCCGCCCGCTGCGGCCCGTCGCCGACGAACACCGCCCGCAGGCCCGCCCGCCGCGCCGCCTCGGCGAAGAGCCGCGCCCCTTTCTCGGGGGAGAGGCGGCCGACGAAGACGAAATCGCCGGAGGCGCCGTCCGGCTTCGGGCCGAGGGGCTCGGCGTCGATCGGGTTCGGCACCTCGTAATGGGGAAGGTCCGCCGGCAGGTAGGGGGCGGTGACGTCGCGCTGGAGACGGCTGATGGTGAGGAGCGCGGACAGTCCCTCGATCAGGCCGGTCCGCTGCATCAGCACGTGGCGGCCGACGCGCATCAGCTTGCGGGCGTAGCTGCGCGAGTCGCAATTGTGCGCGAGGCAGGCGGCCGAGAGCGGGGCGCGGTGGCAGGCCGCCGAGACCGGATAATCGTAGAAGCCGCCGTTCGGGCAGGCGAGATAGTATTCATGCAGCGTCAGCACCGCCGGGACCGGGCTCGCCCGCAGCACCGGCCCGAGCGAGGGCGAGAGCGCCTTGGCCCAGGCGTGGACGTGCACCACGGTGTCGTGCGGGTCGCAGGCCGCCAGCAGGTCGCGCAGAGCCGCCGCCGCCGGCCGGTTCCAGAGCCACTGCACGCCGAAGGCGGCGAGGGAGCGGGTCTGCGCCACGTCGGTCTGGCCGAGCACGATCACCTCGATCCCGGCCGCGGCGAGGCGCGGATCGGCGGGTCCGACCGCGGCGAAGTACACCACGCGGTGGCCGCGGCCCGCGAGCCCGAGCGCGCTCTCGATCGCGACCTTGGTCTGGCCGCCGTTGATGGCGGCGTGATCGGCGACGACGACGATCTTCATCGCGGCCTCACTTGCGCACGATCACGTAGGCGAAGCTCGTGAAGGTGCGCCAGTCCCGGGCGCGGGCCAGCGCCGTGAAGGCGGCGTCGACCTGCCGGAGGCCCGGCACCTTCCAGAAGTAGCTGTAGCCGTAGAAGGGCAGCACCACGACCTCGCGGAAGCCGATCTCGTGCAGGAGCGGCACGAGGACCCGCTCGCTGCCGCGGCAGAGCGTGTAGTGGGCCGGGAATTTCGGGTTCTCGCCGCCGTCCCGCCGGTCGGGAAAGACGGCGTGCAGCACGGCCCGCGACAGCCGCTCGGGCATCAGTTCGTTCAGCACGAAGGGCGGGGCGAACAGGGTGGGAAAGAAGCTCAGGGCCGCGCCGCCGGGCCGCAGCACCGCGTGCACGTTGCGCCACATCTGCGCGACGTCCTCCACGTGCTCCATCACCATCCGGCAATAGGCGAAGTCGAACCGCTCCCGGCCGACCCGCTCGATCGTGCCCGGCGCGGCGATGTCGCAGCACAGCTTCGAGAAGGCGGCGGGCGCCAGCGCCAGTTCGGTCTCGGAGATGTCGTTGATGGTCACCCGGATGTCGTGGCGCGCGAGGTCCGCCTCGCTGAACACCGGATCGCGCCCGCCGCCGATCTCCAGGTGGTCGCGCAGGCCGTAGGCCTGGGCGAGCGCCAGCAGTATCGGCTTGTAGCTCTCCCAGCTCCAGTTCCAGTCGGGCGAGTAGCCCAGCGCCTCGGCGATCTCGCGGAGGCCGGGCTCGGGCGGCAGGATTCCGGCCGGTCGCGCCGTGGAAAAGTCGTGTCGGACGTTCATCAAGCAATCCTTCAGCATCAGGCGCGGCGGCGCGCGCCCGAACACGCCGAACTCCGCGCGACGATGCTCAGCATCCATTGCGAAAGGATTGAGGGGACCCGGCAATGTGTCGGGACGGGCTCAGAACCAGCCCTTGACCCGGAAGTACAGGGCCGGCGCGAAGGCGCTCGGCGCGATCAGGACGAGGCCGGCCGGCGCCTCGGTGCAGTCGATCTCGGCCCGCCTGTGCACGAAGGCGGCGCCGAGGCGGACGAACGCCTTGACTCGCCGGAAGGGTCCGCCTATCTCGCGGCCAGCGGTTAGCACTCTCCTGGTGGGAGTGCTAACAGCCCCGGCAGGCGCCTCGCCGCCGCACCAAGCGCAAGTCCTTGTGGGAAGCAAGAGGGCAGCTCATGCAATTCCGTCCGCTGCACGACCGCGTGGTCGTCCGTCGCATCGAGAGCGAGGAGAAGACCAAGGGCGGCATCATCATCCCGGATACCGCCAAGGAGAAGCCGCAAGAGGGCGAGATCGTCGCCGTCGGCCCGGGCGGTCGGGACGAGACCGGCAAGATCACCCCCCTCGACGTGAAGGCCGGCGACCGCGTGCTGTTCGGCAAGTGGTCCGGCACCGAGGTCAAGATCGACGGTCAGGACCTCCTGATCATGAAGGAATCCGACATCATGGGCGTCCTCGCCTGAGGGCGGCCCGAGAGGTCAGTTTCGCGTCCGGCCGCCGCGCCCCGTGAGGGCGCCGCACGGACGACATCCCTGAATCGTTGAGAGAGGATTGGACATGGCAGCGAAAGACGTTCGTTTCGCCTCCGACGCTCGCGAGAAGATGCTGCGCGGCGTCGACATCCTGGCGGATGCCGTCAAGGTCACGCTCGGCCCGAAGGGCCGCAACGTCGTGATCGAGAAGAGCTTCGGCGCGCCCCGCATCACCAAGGACGGCGTCACCGTCGCCAAGGAGATCGAGCTTTCCGACCGCTTCGAGAACATGGGCGCCCAGATGGTGCGCGAAGTGGCCTCGAAGACCAACGATCTGGCGGGCGACGGCACCACCACCGCCACCGTGCTGGCCCAGGCCATCGTCAAGGAAGGCGCCAAGTACGTCGCCGCCGGCATGAACCCGATGGACCTGAAGCGCGGCATCGACCTCGCGGTCACCGCCGTCGTGAAGGACATCCAGGGCCGCTCCAAGAAGGTCTCGGCCTCGGAAGAGATCGCCCAGGTCGGCACTATCTCGTCGAACNGGTCACCGCCGTCGTGAAGGACATCCAGGGCCGCTCCAAGAAGGTCTCGGCCTCGGAAGAGATCGCCCAGGTCGGCACTATCTCGTCGAACGGCGACAAGGACATCGGCGCGATGATCGCGCAGGCGATGCAGAAGGTCGGCAACGAGGGCGTGATCACGGTCGAGGAGGCCAAGACCGCCGAGACCGAGCTCGACGTCGTCGAGGGCATGCAGTTCGACCGCGGCTACCTCTCCCCGTACTTCATCACCAACGCGGAGAAGATGATCGCGGAGCTCGAGGATCCCTACATCCTCATCCACGAGAAGAAGCTCTCCTCGCTCCAGGCCATGCTGCCGGTGCTCGAGGCCGTCGTTCAGACCGGCAAGCCGCTGCTGATCGTCGCCGAGGACATCGAGGGCGAGGCGCTGGCCACCCTGGTGGTCAACAAGCTGCGCGGCGGCCTGAAGGTCGCGGCCGTGAAGGCGCCGGGCTTCGGTGACCGCCGCAAGGCCAT
>NZ_JBKIBX010000059.1:0-27422 GCF_046557895.1 Methylobacterium oryzisoli
TCGCTCAGGCGGCGCGCTGGAGCGAGGTCTGGGCGTTGTCGTTGACGGCCACGAACATGCCGGCGGTCTCGACGTCGGGCGCCGCGAGGCCGAGGCGGTCGGTGAGGAGGGCGAGCGCCGGCCCGACGGCGACGGCAGCGAGACCGGCGAGGAGGAGGGCGATCGTCATGGTGGGCGTCCGGTGGTGTGTGCGGCTGCGATGAGCGGTGTATCGCACTGCACAACGGACGTTGGTATACCACATGCCACAGATCGGATATGCGACGGCTGCATGCGGGGCGAATCGCCCTGGACAGGGCGGTGAGCCGCCGCTGGCAGGCCGCCTGCTGGCAAACGGTCGGCATAGCCCGTCCAGAGCCAGACGGTTGGGTCGGTTCCCGAGTTGGCTCCCGCCGCAGGGGACATGTCAGCCGGTCAGGGAGCCGCGCCGTCGTCCGATAGCCAGCGCCAGCTCGCGAAGCGCTCCAGTACCCCGTCGAGCGTCCCGACGATGGCCTCCGGCTGGTAGCCCTGGGGGGCTTGGCGTCCCGTCCCGCGGTCCACCCAGACACAGCGGAAGCTCAGGCCGTGGGCCGCCACCAGATCGAGATGGGGACTGGCGCAGATGTGGCAGATGTCGTCGCGGCCAGCCCCGATCGCCTGCCAGGCATGCTCGAAGATGCGCGCCTGCGGCTTGTAGGCACCGGCCTGCTCCGCCGTCACCACGCGGTCGATCGTGCCCGGAGGGCCGAGTTGAGCGACGTTGCCCGCGATCAACGCGTCGTCCGTGTTGCTGATGATGCAGAGGCGGAATCCCGCCTCCTTCAATCGTCGCAACGTTCCCGGCACCTCCGGGAACGGCGGCATGGCGGAGATGCTGCCGGTGAGGATCTCCGCATCCGCCGGGCCGCAGTGCAGCCCGAACTCTCCCATCGCGCGGTGGAGCGCCTCGCCGGAAACGGTGCGGAAGTTGCGGTGTGGCTGCTGCTGCTCGAGCGCGTGTTCGTGCTGGTCGTAGACGGCGATCAGCCGGCCGGGGTCGATCTCGGCCCGGCCGTGTCGGGCCAGGATCCGCGAGACCGCGGCGAGCAGGCCCTCGTCCCACTGGATGAGGGTGCCGTAGCAGTCGAAGGTCAGCCATGTCGGCCGGGGTGCCGGGGAATGCGTCACGAGCCGTCTCCTCAGAAGCGGGGCATCACCGCGCCCTCGGAGGCCGGGGCGACGTGATCGGCGTAGAACTTCAGGTAGCCGCGCGATACGCGCGGGGCAGGTGCGGCGTAGGCCGCTCGGCGGCGCTCGAGCGTGTCGGCCGGCACCAGGAGGTCGAGCCGGCGCCCATCGAGATCGATCGCGATCCGGTCGCCATCCTCAACCAGGGCGATCGGCCCCCCGCGCGCGGCCTCGGGCGTGACGTAGCCGATCGCCGGGCCGTGGGTCGCCCCCGAGAACCGGCCGTCGGTGACCAGGGCACAGCTCTCGCCCAGACCTGCGCCGATCAGCGCCGACGTCGCCCCAAGCATCTCGCGCATGCCCGGCCCCCCCTTCGTGCCCTCATTGCGGATGACGATGCAGGTCCCCGGCCCGATCCGGCCCGCCCGCAAAGCTTCGATCGCCTCCTCCTCGGCCTCGAACACGCGCGCCGTGAGGGTGACGTCCCACATCGCCCTCGCGACGCCCGAGACCTTCACCACCGCCCCGCCGGGCGCGAGCGTGCCCCGCAGGATGTACAGGCTGCCCTCGGCCTCGACGGGGTTCGCCACCGTGTGGATGCAGGTGGAATCCAGGATCGTGGCCGCGTCGGCGATCTCGCCGATCGTCGGTCCCGCGACCGAGCGGGCCTCGCGCCGCAGCAGCGGCCCGAGCGCCTTCATCACGGCGGGTACGCCGCCGGCTTCGCCCAGTTCCGTCACGCCCCAGGGGCCGGACGGGGCCAGCTTGACCAGGGTCGGCGTGTCGCGCGAGAGCCGGTCCCAGGTCTCGAACGACACGTCCACGCCCGCCTCACGCGCCATGGCGATCATGTGCAGGACCATGTTGGTCGAGCCGCCCACCGCCATGCCGACCCGCATCGCGTTCTCGAAGGCGGCCGACGTCAGGAGGCTCGACGGGCGGACATCCTCCTCCAGGAGACGCATGATCTGCATGCCGGTGGCCTGCGCGGCGCGCAGCTGCGCGTTCGACCCCGCAGCCAGCGTCCCGGTCCCCGGCAGGGCGAGGCCGAGCGCCTCGGTGTACAGGCCCGCCGTGTTGCCGGACGTGGCCGTGTCGCAGGCGCCCGGGCCAGGGAAGTGCGCGTCCTCCATCCCCGCCAGATCCGCGCGCGAGAGCGAGCCGCGCAGAACCTCGCCGACCCCGTCGTAGACGGTTTCGAGGAAGACCTTGCGGCCCCGCCAGCGGCCGACCGGCGTCGGGCCGCCGTAGAGCAGCACGCTCGGCAGATCCAGGCGGGCCGCCGCCATGACCATGCCGGGTACGACCTTGTCGCCCGAGGGCAGGAGCACCATCGCGTCGAAGCGGTGCCCCTGCACCATCAGCTCGATGAGATCGGCCACCACGTCGCGGCTCGGCAGGACGTAGCGCATGCCCTCCGACGCGAAGGTCTCGCTGTCCGTGACATGGAAGGCGTTGAACTCGCACGGCGTCCCACCGGCCCGGTAGATGCCGGCTTTGACCGCGTCGGCGACGCGCCGCAGATGCGCGTTCTCCGGTGAGAAGTCCTGGAAGGTGTTGACCACCGCAACGAGCGGACGGTCGAGGTCGGCGTCGGTCAGGCCGGCTCCCTTGATCCAGGCGCGCTGGAGGGAGCGGGTGACGCCTTGGAACTGGCGGCGGCTGCGCAGGTCGCGAGACATGGATTCTCCTCTCGCCGCGCGATGGCGCGGCGACCGCGAAGGGGGATGGAAGCGACGGAGCCTGCGACCGCCGCCGGCAGCGTCACGGATCAGGCCGGTAGTCCCAGCGTTCGGCCGTGGGCCCCGCGCCGGAAGCCGGGACCGGATCGCCTCCTGACGCCCGGCACATTGACCCGCGACCGAGTCAGTGTGAAATTAAATATCTGACTGCCTATCAGTGGAAAATGCGATGATGCCTCCGCTCGACGCGGACCTGCTCCGCTCCTTCGTGGCCGTCGTCGATGCGGGTGGTTTCACCCGCGCCTCCGAACGGCTGAACCTGACGCAATCCACGGTCAGCCAGCAGATCCGCAAGCTCGAGGCCGCGGCGGGCCGCCAGCTGCTGACCCGCGACCGGACCGGCAGCGGTGCTCAGCCCACCGAGCCCGGCGAGCTTCTGCTCGGGTACGCGCGGCGCATCCTCGCCCTCTCCGCGGAAGTGCAGGAGGCGTTGCGGGCTCCGGATGCGCCCCGCACCGTGCGGCTCGCCGTTCCGGAAGACTTTGCCGGTCGGCGCCTGATCGAGATCCTCTCGGCCTTCGCCCGCGAAGCGCCGCAGATCCGCCTCGACACCATCAGCGGCTGGGGGGCCGACATGCGCCGCCGGCTGGAGGCCGGTGAGGTGGACCTAGCGCTCGTGAAGCGCGAGCCGGGCGAGGGCTCGAGCCTGGCCGTCTGGCCGGAGCGGCTGCTCTGGATCGCCGGACGGACGGCGCGGATCGAGGCCGCTCCGGTGCCGCTCGCCGTCTTCCCGCCCGGCTGCATCTACCGCGCGCGGATCATCGACGCGCTGGAGCGCCAGGGACGATCCTGGCGGATCGCCTACGCCAGCCAGGGGCTGATGGGGGTTCAGGCCGCGGTCGCGTCGGGGCTAGGCATCAGCCTGCTCTCGGAGGATGCGCTCCTGCCGGAGCACCGCCGCCTCACCCCCCGGGACGGCTTCGATGAGCCGCGCCCGACGGAACTCGCGCTCGTCGCACAGGCGCGGCGGATGCCGCCGGCGGTGCGGAGCGTCGCCGACTTCCTGACGAACGTGGTCGGAGAGGTCGTTCTGCGACGGAACTGACGCGATGCGCTGAAGGCTGGCACGAACACCATCATCGAGCCTCGCCACCGGCTCGCGCCGTCGAGCGGCGCACGACGAGTTCGATCGGCAGATCGACGTGGGTCCGCGCCTCCCCATTCTCCAGGAGGGAGACCACCATCGCGGCCGCCGTCTGGCCGATGCGCCCGGTCGGAATGTGCACCGTCGTGAGCGACGGCGTGAGATAGGCGGACATGTCGACATCGTCGATGCCGACGATGGACAGGTCGGTCGGGACAGTGAGCCGGCGCGCCCGCGCCTCCTGCAGGCACCCGATCGCCAGGAGGTCGATCGTCCCGATGATGCCGGTGGGCGGCGTGTCGAGTTGCAGCAGCGCCGCACAGCCGATGCGCCCCCCGGCGAGCGAGAGGTCCTGCTCGTTGACGCGCCAATCCGGAATCTCGCGGCCCGCCTTGCGCATCGCCTGCCGTGCCCCGGCGAGGCGCGCCCGCTGCCGATCGTTGAAGGACAGGCGTCCGGTGACCATGCCGATGCGCGTGTGGCCGAGGTCGAGCAGGTGCTGCGCCGCCAAGTAGCCGGCCCGCTCGTTGTCGACCGTCACGCAGGCGAAGTCCGGCGCGCCGCACCACGTGAGAACGACCGGCACGCCTCCGGTGCGCAGGAGGTCCAGGGTCGAGCGCGGGCGATCCGCACCGACCAGGATGAGACCGTCGGCGCCGCGCGCCAGGAGCATGCGGACGGCCTCGGTCTCCGCGGCGGGATTCATCTCGTGGGAGGCGACCAGCAGCTGATAGCCGTCGCGCGCCAGCGTCGATTGAAGCGACTGCAGGAAGCGGGCGAAGATCGTGCTGTCGAGGGTGGGAACGATCGCGCCGATCGTCATGGACCGGCCCGAGGCGAGCGCCCGCGCCGCGCCATCGGGAACGTAGCCGAGAGCCTGCGCGGCGGCGCGCACGCGCTTCAGCGTCGCGGCCGAGAGCAGGTCGGGCTGGGAGATCGCGCGCGAGACCGTGGCCGGCGAGACGCCCGCGCGGCGCGCCACATCCGAGAGCTTGACCTTGCGCGCCACCATACCACGACCGGCCGGATGAAAGGATTTTCATACCCGATGACACGGCCGCAGCCGTCGCACAAGGCGCATTCTCGCCTGCAGCGGTTGACAATCCTTCCCCGGTGATGCGATCAATTTCTGAAAGCGCTCTCATCGAAGCGCGATGGTGGGGAGGCTGACATCAGTCGACGAGTCGTCATCGGCTTCGCGACCATGGCGGCGCTCGTGGCGCTGTGGTTCTGGCTGACCACGCTCACCGGGACGATCGGTGGCGGCCGGTTTCCCGCGCCGGGCGAGTTCTGGGCGTCCCTTCTCCAGATCAGCGGGAAAGGCTACGCCGGGGCGACCTTGCTCAACCACGCGTGGCACAGCACGGCGCTCGTCGTCATGGGCTTCCTCGTCGCGATCGCGACCGGGGTGCCCCTCGGCCTCTGGATGGGCTGGAGCCGCCGCGCCGAAGCGCTGATGAACCCGATCTTCCTCTTCATCCGCCCGATCCCGCCGCTGGCGTGGATCCCGCTCGCGATCCTGTGGCTCGGGCTCGGCGACGCCGCGAAGATCATGGTCATCTGGTTCGCCGCGTTCGTGCCGTCGGTCATCAACGCCTTCACCGGGGTTCGCAACATCGACCGCCCGGTCCTGGAGGCCGCTTCCATGCTCGGCACGCCGCGCTGGCGTCTCGTGCAGGAGATCATCATGCCCGCGGCCCTGCCGATGATCTTCACCGGATTGCGGCTCTCGCTGCAGGCCGCCTGGACGACGCTCGTGGCGGCCGAGCTCGTCGGCGCGCTGGTCGGCGTCGGTTTCGTTCTGAACGTCGCCCAGCAGGACATCTATCCCGGCATGATCCTCGTCGGGATGGTCACGGTCGGCCTTCTCGGCTGGGCGACCACCTGGCTTCTGGGCCATGTCGAGCGGCGCGCCCTCGCCTGGAACGTGGCGGCGAGGGACTGACGCCATGAACGGTGCGCGTCTGACCATCGGACAGAGTGTCGCCTGGGGTCTCCTCGGGGTCGCGCTCTTCCTCGGCCTGTGGACCTTCCTGTCGGTCTCCGGCCTCGTTTCCCCCCAGTTCCTGCCGACGCCGCTGGAGACGGCGGCGCGCTTCGTCTCGCTCCTCACCACGCCCTTCGCCGGAGCGACCCTGCCGGTGCATCTCGCATCGAGCTTCAAGCGCTACGCCTACGGCGTGCTGCTGGCGGCCGCGATCGGGGTCCCGCTCGGATTGCTGATGGGCTGGTTCAGGCTCCTCGACGACATCGTGTCGCCGATCTTCGACGGCCTGCGCTTCATCGCGCCGATCGCCTGGGTGCCCTTCGCCGCGCTGTGGTTCGGCACCGGGATCGGCGGACCGGTCATGATCATCTTCGCCGGCGCCTTTCCGCCCTGCCTCATCAATGCGTATCGCGGCGCGCGCTTCGTGGAGCCCCGGTTCATCGAGGCGGCCCGCATGCTCGGCACCAGCGATCTGCGGATGATCCGGGAGATCCTCCTGCCGGCGGCGGTGCCCTCCATCATCGCGGGGCTGCGGGTCGCCGCCGGCCTGGGCTGGCAGTCGCTCGTCGGCGCCGAGCTCATCGTGGCCGCCGCGGGCGTCGGCTTCATGATGGTGCAGGCGCAGGCCAGCGTTCAGACCACGACGGTCATGTCGGGAATGATCGCGATCGGGCTCGTGGGCATGCTGATCGACGTGCTGCTGCGCCAGGGCGAAGCCTGGCTGCGCCGCCGCCGTGGCCTTGAGGCGTGAGGGGACGCGATGGGATCGATCCGCTTCGACAAGGTGGACAAGGTGTTCGGCCCCAAGACGAGCGGCATGAAGGTGCTCGAAGGGATCGACCTCGTCATCGGCGAGAAGGAGTTCGTCGCCATCGTCGGCCCCTCCGGCTGCGGCAAGACCACCTGCCTGCGGATGGTCGCGGGCTTCGAGGCGCCGAGCGCCGGGTCGGTCAGCGTCAACGGGCGCGAGATCACGAGCCCGGGTCCCGATCGCGCGGTGGTCTTCCAGCAATTCGCGCTCTTTCCCTGGAAGACGGTGCGCGAGAACATCGATCTCGGGCTGCGCAACAAGGGCCTGCCGCGAACCGAGCGGAGCGACCGCATCGCGGGTGCGCTGAAGCTCATGAACCTGGAGAGCCACGCCGAGGCGTTCCCGCACCAGCTCTCCGGCGGCATGCAGCAGCGCGTCGCGATCGCCCGCGCCTACGTGCTCGATCCCGAGGTGCTCCTGATGGACGAGCCGTTCGGGGCGCTCGACGCGCAGACCCGCGTCGTCATGCAGGAAGAGCTCGTCCGCCTGGCGCGGCGGAACCCGCGCACCGTGCTCTTCATCACCCACGCGGTGGAGGAGGCCGTCTACCTCGCCGACCGGGTCGCGATCATGACGCGCCGTCCGGGTCGCATCAAGGAGGTGCTCGACGTCAAGCCGGTGCGCTTGGCCGAGAACTGGGACCGTCACGCCAAGATCGAGGACGTGATGGACCTCGAATCCTTCGTGCACCTGCGGACCCAGATCTGGCGTTCGCTGCGGGAGGAGAAGGGCCCGCATGGCGCCTGAGTTGCCGCCGCGGCTCGCCCGCGATCTCACCCAGCCGGAGGCGATCCCGGAGGCCGGCATCTCGCGCGCGCTCGAGCTGATGCGATCGGGGCGCCTGTTTCGCTACGGCGAGATGGGCGCGGATCAATGCGACGTCTCCCGGCTCGAGGAGGAGTTCGCCGGCTTCGTCGGTCGGCGCTACTGCGTCGCCGTGAATTCGGGCGGCGCGGCGATGTTCCTGGCGCTGAAGGTGGCCGGCGTCGCGCCGGGCGATCCGGTGCTCGTCAACGGCTTCACGCTGGCCCCGGTCCCGGGGGCGATCCTCCACGCGGCGGCGAAGCCCGTGGTGGTGGAGATCGGCCGCGACTGCGTGATCGATCCGGACGATCTCGTGCGGAAGGCCTCCGCCTCCGGCGCGAAGGTGCTGCTCCTCTCCCACATGCGCGGCCACATCGCCGACATGGACCGGGTGCTCGACATCTGCACGGGGCACGGCATCGCCCTCGTCGAGGACTGCGCCCACGCCTTGTGCGCGTCCTACAAGGGCCGGACGATCGGCACCTTCGGCGTGTCGGCCGCCTTCAGCGCCCAGACCTACAAGCACCTGAATGCCGGCGAGGGCGGCTTCCTCGTCACGGACGATCCCGTCATGGCGGGGCGGGCGATCCTGCATTCCGGGAGCTACATGCTCCACGGACAGCATCTCAGCACGCCGGGGCCCGACGTCCTCGAGGCGCTGAGTGACCACGTCCCGAACTTCAGCATGCGCATGTCGGCGCTCTCGGCGGCGATCCTGCGGCCCCAGCTCGCCGAACTGCCGCGCCGGGCCGAGCGATGGAACCGGATCCACGACCGAATTGCTGCCGGGCTCGTGCGCTC
This sequence comes from Methylobacterium oryzisoli, assembly GCF_046557895.1. Classification (NCBI taxonomy): domain Bacteria; kingdom Pseudomonadati; phylum Pseudomonadota; class Alphaproteobacteria; order Hyphomicrobiales; family Methylobacteriaceae; genus Methylobacterium; species Methylobacterium oryzisoli. The sequence continues at coordinate 8,379 of NZ_JBKIBX010000059.1, forward strand.
CCAGCACCTGCGCGTGCCCGAACGCGGCGGCGATCACGCCTACTCGGCGACGTCGATCCAGTTCTGCGTCCTGGGGTTGGGCGCGGACGCGATGGAGGCCGTCCTTGAGGCGGCTCAAGCACGCGGCCTTCCGATCAAATGGTTCGGAGCGGCGCGCCAGGCGGGCTTCACCAGCGCGCCGCGGCACTGGCGCTATGCCGGCGATCAGGGACCGCTCACGCAAACCCATCGCGTGCTGGCGCAGCTCTGCGACATCCGCACGCCGCTGTCGCTCACGGATGCGGAGTGCGACCTGATCGCCGAGATCGTGCGCGACGCGATCGAGGCGGTCGTCGCGGCAAGAAGAGACGGCCGGCATCGCGCGACGCCGTCTCGATCGTCGTCCCAAGGGAGGGAGCCATGAAGAGAGAACTCTGCGGTCTCATGCTGGCGACCGCCGTCGCCGCGGCGGCGCCGTCGACGGCCAAGGCGCAGACGCCGATCGGCGTCAGCTATCAGCCCTCGCTCTACTGGGCGCTGCCCTTCCACTATGCCACCGTGAAGGGATGGTGGAAGGAGGTCGGGCTCGCCCCGAACTTCACCACCTTCCCGGCCGGCGCGCCGCAGATGGCCGCGGCGCCGTCGAAGTCGTGGGATGTCGGCGGGACGGGCTCCGTCCCCGCGGTGCTCGGCGCGGTGCGCTTCAACATCGTGACCATCGGCATCACCAACGACGAGTCGAAGGCGAACGCCATGATGGTGCGCGGCGACAGGTTCGACAAGGTGAAGGCCAATCCCGCCTCGCTCAAAGGCCAGCGCCTGCTCCTGACCACGAACTCGACGGCGGATTACGCCTCGCGCAAATGCCTCGTGAAGATGGGGCTCGCCGCCAACGACATGCAGTTCGTCAATCTCGGCCAAGCCCAGATCATCACCGCGATCACCTCGCAGAACGGCGATGTCGCCGGGGTGTGGGCGCCCAACACCTACACGCTGGAGGAGCGCGCCAACGCGAAGTATCTCTGCTCGGGTGCGGATGCGGGCGCTGCCGTGCCGGGCGCGCTCGTCGCGCGCGCCGACTTCGCCAAGGAGCGGCCGGAGGACGTCGCCAGGTTCCTCGCCGTCTTCCTGCGCGGCTGGTCCTGGGCCAAGGCCAACCCGCAGGAGGCCCGCACCCTCGCCCTCGACTTCTACAAGCAGGGCGGGCTCGAGGTGACGCCGCGCGCCATGGATCAGGAATTCGCCCTGCGGCCGACCTTCGGGCTCGACGAGCAGCTGAAGATCATGGCGCGGGACGGCAAGGCTTCGACGGTCGACGGCTGGTTCGGCGAGATCGGCAAGTTCATCACCGAGGTCGGCACCATCCCGGCGAACCCGGAGCCCAAGGGCTACATCTCGGACGAATACCTCAAGCGCGTCGCGAGCGACCCGAAGCTGCGCGCCTTCGCGACCGAGTTCGACAAGAAGTAAGCCGCGCCCGTGCGGACGGGATCTCTCGTCCGCACCGGCAGCCTCACCTCTCAAGAAGGCTCTGCATCATGGCCATCGCCTACCTGAAGAAGGCCTCGAAGACACCGGAGACGGAGACGGACGCCGCGCGCAGGGTCGTCAGCGAGATGCTCGCGGCGATCGAGGCCGGGGGTGAGGAGTCGGTGCGCGACTACGCCCTGAAGCTGGACGGCTGGTCGGGCCCGATCGTCATGGACGAGGCCGCGATCGCCGAGCGCGTGCGCGAGGTGCCGCAGGCGATCAAGGACGATATCGAGCTCGCCGCCTCGCAGGTGCGCCGCTTCGCCGAGGCGCAGCGCGCCTCCGTGCAGGATTTCGCCGTCGAGCTGTCGCCCGGGCTTCGCCTCGGCCAGCGGCTCGTTCCCGTGAACACGGCGGGCTGCTACGTGCCGGCGGGGCGCTACGCCCACATCGCCTCCGCCTACATGTCGATCGCGACCGCCAAGGCCGCGGGGGTGAAGACCGTCATCGCCTGCTCGGCCCCCTACAAGGGCCAGGGCATCCATCCCCACGTGCTCTACGCCATGTCCGTGGCGGGCGCGGATGTCGTCATGTGCCTCGGCGGCGTCCAGGCGGTGGCCGCCATGGCCTTCGGCCTCTTCACCGGCAAGGCGGCGGACATCATCGTGGGCCCCGGCAACAAGTTCGTCGCGGAAGCCAAGCGCATGCTGTTCGGGAAGGTCGGCATCGACGTCTTCGCCGGCCCCTCGGAGGTGGCGGTGATCGCGGACGACACGGCCGATCCCCTGATCGTCGCCACCGATCTCGTCGGCCAGGCGGAGCACGGCCACGAGAGCCCGGCCTGGCTCATCACCGACTCCAAGCGCATCGCCCAGGAGGTGTCCGCGCTCGTCCCGCAGCTCATCGACGCCCTGCCGGCGACGGCGCGCGACGCCGCACAGGCCGCCTGGCGCGACTACGGCGAGGTCGTCCTCTGCGACACGCGCGAGGAGATGGTGCAGGTCTCCGAGGACTATGCCTGCGAGCACCTCGAAGTGCAGTGCGCCGACCTCGACTGGTGGCACGCCAACCTGACGAATTACGGCTCGCTGTTCCTCGGCGAGGAGACCAACGTGGCCTTCGGCGACAAGGTGTCGGGTCCCAACCACATCCTCCCGACCAAGTTGGCGGCACGCTACTCGGCCGGCCTGTCGGTCCACAAGTTCCTGAAACCGCTCACGTGGCAGCGGATGAGCCGCGAGGCGTGCCGGGCCCTCGCCCCCGTCTCGGCCCGGATCTCGCGGCTGGAAGGCATGGAGGCCCATGCCCGCACGAGCGACGTGCGCATGGCCAAGTACGCGCCCGGCGCGCCCGTGGACCTCGGTCGCCCGGTCGAGGCGTGAATGGCCTTCCGTCTCGGCCACCTGTTCGACCTCACGGGCCGGACGGCGCTCATCACCGGCGGCAGCAGCGGCATCGGGCTCGCCATGGCGCGGGCGCTCGGGCTGGCTGGCGCCGACGTCATCCTGGTGGCGCGACGATCGGGCGACCTCGCCGCGGCGCAGGAGGCGCTCCGGCAGGACGGGATCGCCGCCGCCACCCTGCCGGCGGACCTCTCGCAGGCGGACGCCGCGGGAATCGTCCGCGCGGGGGCCGGTGGGCGCGCGGTCGACATCCTCGTCAACGCCGCCGGGGTCAACCTCCGCCAGCCCTTCCAGGAGGTCACGGCGGCGGCCTTCGACCTGCACATGGCCCTGCATCTGAGGGCGCCGTTCCTGCTGACCCAGGCCTTCGCGCCCGGCATGGCGGAACGGCGCTTCGGCCGCATCGTCAACGTCGCCTCGCTGCAGAGCTGGCGCGCCTTCGCCGACAGCGCGCCCTACGGTGCCGCGAAGGGCGGCGTCCTCCAGCTCACCCGCGCCATCGCCGAGGAATGGTCGCGCCACGGGATCACCTGCAACGCGATCGCCCCCGGCTTCTTCCCGACGCCACTCACGGCGCCGGTCTTCGGCGATCCGCAGCGCGTGGCCCGGAACGCGGCCCAGACCGCAATGGGGCGCAACGGCGAGCTCTCGGACCTTGCCGGCGCGACCGTGTTCCTGGCCTCCGAGGCGGCCGCCTACGTCACCGGGCAGACGCTGGCCGTCGACGGCGGCTTCACGGCGAAATAGCTCGACCTCAACGAGGAGCGGCGCATGAAGGCGCTCGTCTATACCGGCCCCAACACGCTCGTGTACCGCGACGAGCCGGACACGGCGCCGGAGCCCGGCGAGGTGCTGGTCCGGGTCGAGGCCGTGGGCATCTGCGGCTCGGACATGCACGCCTATCACGGTTTCGACGGCCGTCGGCCGCCACCCCTGATCCTCGGCCATGAGGCCGCGGGCCGGATCGTGTCCGGTCCCCGTGCGGGCGAGCGGGTGACGATCAACCCGCTCGTGGTCGATCCGTCCTGTCCCTACGCGATGGAGGGGCGATGGCACCTGTCGCCGACGCGTCAGATCATCTCGATGCCGCCGCGACCCGGCGCCTTCGCGGACTTGGTGCGGATTCCCGAGCGCAACCTCGTCCCCGTCCCGGATGACCTCCCGATCGAGCGCGCGGCGCTGGCGGAGCCGATCGCGGTGGCTTGGCACGCGGTCCGGATCGGCGCGGACAAGCTTCATCAGCCCCTGGCCGCGTCGCGCGTGGTCATCCTGGGCGGCGGCGCCATCGGGCTCGCCGCCGCCCTCGTCGTCCGCCGCTTCGGTGCGACCGCGATCCGGATCGGCGAGACGAACGGGCTGCGCCGCGAGACCATCGCGCGCGGGGAGGGGTTCGCGGTCTACGCGCCGGGCGCCTCCGGCGCGCCCGCGGAGGGCAGCGTCGATCTCGTGATCGATGCCGTGGGCGCGGTGGGAACACGCGCGGCGGCCTGCGCCCTGGTGAGACCAGGGGGGGTGATCGTCCATGTCGGCCTGCTGCCCGGCCAGGACGGCCTCGACCTGCGCAAGATCACCCTGCAGGAGATCACCCTGACGGGTGCCTATTGCTACACTCCGGCCGACTTCCGTCACGCGGTCGACGCTCTGGCCGAAGGAGGGCTCGGCGCGCTGGGCTGGTACGAGGAACGCCCGCTCGCGGAGGGCCCGGCGGCTTTCGCCGACCTCGATGAAGGCCGAACGGCAGCGAGCAAGATCATCCTGCTGCCCGGCGCCTAGAGCAGGCTTCGATCAGGTCGAAACGTGAAGCCTGCTCTAGGTTTTTGATTTTGCCGCATTTTCTGCGACGAACCGGCATCCACTTCGTCGGAAAATGCTCTAGCCTTGTCGACGGATCTGAGGGATTCACGTCGGGAGTGAACCGTACGAATCCGAGGCAGGGCTCCGATGCGTCGCTATCCGCCTGAGCGGATCNGCCTTGTCGACGGATCTGAGGGATTCACGTCGGGAGTGAACCGTACGAATCCGAGGCAGGGCTCCGATGCGTCGCTATCCGCCTGAGCGGATCGTCTGCCTGACGGAGGAGACCGTCGAAACGCTCTACCTGCTGGGCGAGCAGGACCGGATCGTCGGTGTCTCCGGCTATGCCGTCCGGCCTCCGCGGGTCCGGCGCGAGAAGCCGCGGGTCTCGGCCTTCACCAGCGCGGACATCCCGAAGATCCTCGCCCTCGAGCCCGATCTCGTCCTCGCCTTCTCGGACCTGCAGGCCGGCATCACGGCCGATCTCGCGCGGGCGGGCCTCGCCGTCCACCTGTTTAACCAACGGGATCTGGCCGGCATCCTGGCGATGATCCGCACCCTCGGCGCCCTGGTGGGCGCCGGTGACCGGGCCGAGGCCCTCGCATGGGGCTACGAGGAACGGCTCGCCCAGGTGGCCGCGGAGGCGGGCGGGCGTCCGCGGACACGGGTGTACTTCGAGGAATGGGACGAACCGCTGATCTCCGGCATCGGCTGGGTCTCGGAACTCGTGCGCATCGCCGGCGGCGAGGACGTCTTTCCGGAGCGTGCCGGTCGGGCGGCGGCGGTCGACCGCATCGTCTCGCCGGAGGACGTCATCGCCGCAGCGCCGGAGCTCATTCTCGCCTCCTGGTGCGGCAAGAAGGTCGTGCCCGCCCGCATCGCGGGGCGCCCGGGCTGGGCCGCCATCCCGGCCGTGGCGCAGGGGCGGATCGTCGAGATCAAGTCGCCGCTGATCCTGCAGCCCGGTCCCGCAGCCTTGACCGACGGCCTCGACGCCATCCGGCAGGCTCTCGGAACGCCGGTGACATCAGGTGAGGGTGACGAGCGGAAGGGCCGTTCGATGCCCTGACCTGCGACGAGCCGCGCCCGTGCCGAGACGGCACGGCGTGGATCGGTCGAACGCTGGTTGACGTGGACGTCTTGGCACCATCGAGGGCGCCTTCCGTCACGCTGAAGAGCTGTTCGGTTCTGCGGAGGTGGTGGAGCGGGCGATCGGGATCGAACCGACGACATTCAGCTTGGGAAGCCTACGCAAAGCGTTGATTTTCCTAACAGGTGTTCCTCACAGGTGGGCGGCCACAGAGCGCGCGCACCAGCACTTTCATCGCCGTGTGGCCGTGCTTGAATGAGGACGGCGATTGTCTGATCGTGGGCCGCAGGCTTGACGACGATGACCAAATGGACCGGATCGACGCGATGCGGGTGTTCGTCGCCGCCCTGGACGAGGGAAGCCTCGCTGGAGCGGGGCGGCTGCTCGGCCGCTCGCCCGCCGCGGTCAGTCGGGCCATCGCGTTTCTCGAACAGCAAGTCGGTGCGCCCCTGCTCCATCGTACCACGCGCACAATCAAGCTGAGCGAGGTTGGCGAGCGCTACGCCGCCGCGTGCCGCCGGGTGCTCGTTCACTTGCAGGAGGCCGAGATGGTCGCCGCGGGCGAGCAAGTCACGCCCCGGGGCCTGCTGACTATCACGGCGCCGCCGATCAGCGGCGAAGAGATCCTGCGCCCGATCATCGATGCCTATCTGGAGGCCTACCCCGCCGTCTCGGTCAATCTCGTTCTCGTCGACCGCAACGCCAACCTCGTCGAGGAGGGGATCGACATCGCGTTGCGTGTTGCCGAACTGCCGGACTCGTCAATGATGGCCGTCAAGGTAGGGGAGGGCGTCCGGCGTGTGGTGGCAGCCTCACCGCGCTACCTCGCCCTGCACCCGCGGATTGAACTGCCGGGCGACTTGGCCAAGCACCGCATCGTGACAACCACGCATTTCGGGCAGGAGGCTTGGGTGTTCCCGCCGGCGGCGGGCAGCCCGATCGCTCGGTCGGTTTCGTTCAAGCCACGGCTCGTGGTCAACAGCGTGCGCGCGGCCCTGGGCGCCGCGGTCGGCGGGCTTGGGGTGACCCGGCTCTACTGCTACCATGTGGCCGAACGCTTTCACGACGGGTCCCTTCAACTGGTGCTGCGGGACGCGGAGCCGCCGGCGATGCCCGTAAACCTCCTCATGCCGCAGGGCCGCCAGTCGCTGCCGAAGGTGCGCGCTTTCCTCGACTTCGCCGTCCCGCGCCTGCGTACGGCCTTCGCGAGGCTCACGGCAGAGAGACCTTGAGCCGCCGGATCGAGCGGGCATTGTTCCGCTTCACGCAAGAATGTCTGCCGAGCGTCGAGCATTCCTCGCCGCCGTCCGCGGCAAGATAATCTTCACCGACCACCACGGTCGGTGACCCGCAAATCGGTGGTTCTCGAACATCGCGAGGAAATACCATGAGTCACGATCGTAAAGTGGCAATCATCACTGGTGGTTCGCAGGGCATCGGCGCGGCGCTGATCAAGGCCTTTCGCGATCGGGACTACCGTGTCGTGGCTACGTCGCGCTCGATCCGGCCGAGCACTGATCCAGACATCCTGACGGTACCCGGGGACATTGGTGAGCCGACGACCGCCGAACGGGTCGTTTCGGAGGCGCTGTCTCGTTTCGGTCGGATCGATACGCTCGTCAACAACGCCGGCATCTTCATCGCCAAGCCATTCACCGATTACACGGTGGAGGAGTTCCAGACGAAGATGGCAACCAACGTGGCGGGGTTCTTCTTCATCACCCAGCGGGTTGCGGCGGAGATGCTGCGCCAGGGGTCCGGTCACGTCGTCAGCATCACGACGAGCCTCGCTGACAATCCGACCAGCCGCGTGCCGACCGCGCTTGCCAACCTCACCAAGGGCGGCATCAACTCGGCCACGAAGGCACTCGCCGTTGAGTACGCCACGAAAGGCATTCGCGTGAATGCGGTTTCGCCCGGCGTGATCAGAACGCCGATGCACGCGCCCGAGACGCACGCATTCCTGTCCGGCCTTCACCCGATGCAGCGGCTAGGAGAGATCCAAGACGTCGTCGACGCCGTGCTGTTCCTGGAACAGGCCCCCTTCGTGACGGGCGAGATCCTGCACGTCGACGGCGGGCAGAGTGCCGGCTACTGACGCTTGGGAGGACTACATGCCGATCGTCACCATACAGGTCACGAAGGAAGGATCCGGTCCGGGCCGGTCATCGGTTACGGCCGAGGAGAAGGCCGCGCTCATCGCTGGCGTCAGTCAGCTCCTGCTCGATGTCCTGCAAAAGCCGCTCGACTCGACATTCGTCGTGATTGAGGAAGTGGACTTGGAGAACTGGGGCTGGGGTGGCCTGCCTGTGACCGAGTTTCGCAAGCGACGGAGCTCCCGGTAAGCGTCCCCACATGGGTCGGTGACTGCCCGATGCCTTGAACACTGGGGCGGTCGCGGCTCGATCACGGATCTCAACGCTTCGACATTGAAGGAAATCGCGGCCATGGCGTCGAAACAGGCGCAACTCCTGGACCTTCTCGGTATCGATCTGCCGGTCATCCAGGCGCCGATGGCCGGAGCAACGACGCCGGAGATGGTCGTCGCCGTGAGCGAGGTTGGCGGCCTGGGCTCTCTGCCGAGCGCACAATATGCGGAAAACGATCTCCGGGCAGCGCTGGACAGGGTTCGCGCGGGCACGCGGCGCCCGATCAACCTCAATTTCTTTTGTCACACGAACCCGGCCGAGGATGGTGCCCGGCAAGGTATTTGGCTGGGATGTCTCTCGCCGTACTACATTGAAGCCGGCCTCGACCCCGGCATGCGGCTAAACCCGAGCGGACGCAGGCCCTTCGACGATGCCGCATGCGATGTTGTTGAAGCCTACCGGCCGGAGGTGGTCAGCTTCCACTTCGGTCTGCCGGAGGCCGTGTTGCTCGATCGGGTCAAACGCACAGGCGCCAAGGTGCTGGCCTCTGCGACCACCGTGGCGGAAGCCCAGTGGCTCGCTGACCGGGGTGTCCACGCCGTCATCGCCATGGGTGCCGAGGCGGGCGGGCATCGAGGCAGTTTTCTGACCACCGAGATGTCGCAACAGGTCGGCACCTTCGCCCTGGTGCCGCAAGTAGCGGACGCCGTCTCGGTGCCGGTGATCGCCGCCGGAGGCATTGCCGATAGGCGCGGCGTAGAGGCGGCCTTCGCGCTGGGCGCGGCCGCCGTGCAGGTCGGCACCGCCTACCTTTTCACATCCGAAGCGAAGATCTCGGAGGTGTATTGCAAGGCGCTCCAAAGCCCGAACCGACCTACCGCAATCACCAACCTGTTCACTGGCCGGCCGGCGCGCGGCATCGTCAACGGGCTCATGGCGGATCTCGGCCCCCTGTCTGATCTCGCCCCGGCCTTTCCGACGGCTGGTACGGCGCTGGGACCACTGCGTAGTGCCGCCGAGGCCGCTGGCCGCGACGACTTCACCAACCTTTGGGCCGGCCAAGCCTTCCCGCTCGCGCGGCCAATGTCCGCGGCCGCTCTGACGCGGACGCTTGCCGGCGGAAGCGCTTGAGCGATGATCCCTTCTCATACGGCTCCGGGAGCCCCCTTCGGCCCAGGATTGGGGCGGGGCTTGCCCGGGTAGCGAACCAGACTTGGTCCACATACGAAGAAGGCCCCGGCACCGGGCTCTGCCGGCGCAACGGGGCCATCTCCCACGTCGTGGTCTCTGCTGAGCCGGATCGTTGCCCGGTCGCCTCGGGTTCTGCCTCCCAGCCCCGAAGTCATGAGGGCATCGTACGAGGCAACCTTGAACCGTCAGCTAAGGAGCGCGGTGAACGACAGGGCAAGGTTCCTTGACGAAGCCTTGCCGACCGCCATCACCGTTACTCGGCGGCCGCAGCCTTCTTCGGCCGGCCCCGACCCTTCGTCGGCGTAGCCGGCGCCGTCACCTTCGCATCGGCGACTGCGCGCTTCTCCGCAGCAGCCTTCCGACGCTGCTGGCCCAGGCCCGTAGCCTTGGCCAGCTCGGAGCGCTGCGCGGCGTAGTTCGGCGCCACCATGGGGTAGTCGGCCGGCAGACCCCACTTCTGGCGGTACTCAGCCGGCGTGAGGCGGTGCTTGGTGAGGTGGCGCTTCAGGGACTTGTAAGCCTTGCCGTCCTCCAGACTGATGATGGCGTCGGGTGTCACGCTCTTCCTGATCGGCACGGGCGGCGTGAGCTTCACCGGCTCAGGCTCAGCGGGCTGTCCGAGGCTGCCGAGGCTCTGGTAGACGCTCCGGATCAACCCGGGCAGCTCGCCTGGTGGCACGTTGTTGTTCGACACGTAGGCCGAAACGATGTCACTGACCAACTCGATGTGGTCAGCCGCAGCTTCTTCACTCATAGGTGCTCCCAACGTCGACGGACTGCAACGTGGGACGATGAGGTCTGCTACGTCAATATGGCAGGTGAAGCTTGCTGTAGAAAATGAGCATGTGCGTCTGCGGTCATCGCGACAGCTGCATTCTTCCGGCGCCCCGTACTGACGGACCTGAGGACGCTCACGCGAACAGAGTCCCGAGCCGAGCCGGTGTTCTCTCGTTCAGCAGCTGAGCTTTATGAGCCGTCGCGCAGTCCGACGCTGCGGTTGGCGGTACGACCGGCGGCCGGGAAGACAACCCGCCGACTTGGCCGCTGTCCTTTCTGATCAGCTGGTCCGGGCGCAGCGGCTCCGTTCGGGGGAGTTCCGGCCCGAAGAACGGTGCCATTGTGGCCGCCAGTCTGATCAAGGCCATGGATGACGAGCTTCGCACGCTCGAAGCTGTCTTCGGTCCGCTTGCCGGTTAACCCGGCGGCGATGATGGCGGCCTCAAGCAGCTCACAGTCGGCGGAAAAGCGGGAGTTCGGGAAATGCTGGATCTCCGTTGCCGCGCACGTCAACATCTTGCATTCGTAGCCAGCGCGCGATTGCCTCAACAACATGTCTCTGTTCAGCCATGCTCAATTCTCGCTTTAAGGGTATTCCGTGCCACTTGGACAGACAGCTCCGGCAACAAGTTGCCGTGGCGAGCTGAGCGACAAAGGCCGGGTGGCCACGAAGAGGCGTCTGCTTGCCATCGTTCCTTGGACCGGCCGGCGCTAGACGCTGCGCCACAAAGTCCTGCGCATGTGCAAGGACGGTCGGCAATCCCTTGTCGTGGAGATACCTCAGCTCAGCAGGCGTTAGCTTGAAGCGCTGCCGAAATGCTGAGCGCTGGAGCCGGTCGAAAATGTCATCGAGCTTCCGCATTTATTTACCAAATCAGCCCGATTCAAACCACTTACCTTGCCGGCCGCGAAGGTTCAGCATCCTACATCCCACGTGCTAGGATCGCCGTGCGCCGGATGGTCAGGCCGAGCAGGTGGCGAAACATGGCCATCGCGCCATCGTCAAGGCGTTTGACCCGTTTCGAATCGTAGGCAGCTGCTCGCCGGCCGGGAAGTGGGACCGGCGCGACAAGCTGGCCACTCAGGCATAGGGCGGCTCAGAGTTCCGGATTGGCGCGGGCCGAGAATCGATCACGTGCCGTGAACCGATCGGCCGGGAGCCCCGGGACAGGACGGCCGAACACCTGCTCGCTGAGAAAGGTACGCTCGATCTCGATCTGCGCCTCGTCCAGGTCAATGTACCAGCTGCGGCGACGCGCGCTCCAGCGGTAGCTGCGCGCCTTCAGAATAGCCTTGGCCTCGAACGGGGAGCCCTGCGCCCAGAGCCGCACGGTGGACCGTCGCGTCTTCTCCAGCAGGGCAGACAACGCGAGCTGGCCAGAGATGCGAAGAGGCGTAGCCAGCAGCCTGAGCAGGGCGTGGCAGTCGTCGACCGCACGGTGGCCGCGGTGGAAGAAGCCGAGATCGGTGAGCAGGTAGCCGAGCTTCATGCCCTCGTGACCCTCCGCTCGCCAGGGGATCTGGTGACAGGAGCAGGCCCAGTTCTTCTCCCGGAACACGGGCCAGCGCGGCTCGCACATCTGCCGGTCGAAGCTGGCGTTGTGGGCGATCACCACGCTCGCATCGGCAGCCAAACGTGCCACCGCAGCATCGTCGATCCGCTGACCGGCGACATCGGCATCGGTGAGGCCGGTCAGTCGGGTGATCTCCGGCGGGATGGGGCGGCTGGGCTGCCGCATCTGGTTGAAGGTGTCGAGCACGCGGTAAATGCACCCGCTCGCGCCGTACTCGAACCTGAGCATGCCGAGTTCGATCACCTCGTCGGCAGCGAAGTCGGTGCCGGTGGTCTCCACGTCGAGCACCAAGCCGATGAAGGTTGGTTCGTCAGGCCGATCCGGGCAGGCGGCCAGCGGCTCCAGCCGACGCAGCACGCGGTAGTTGCCCGTGCTCTCAAGCACGGCGGCGATGCTGTCGAGGGGCTGGTTCACGCGCGCGGTCCCGGCTTCGTTCTTCCTGGACCCTCACCCGTGCCGTCAAGCTCTTAACCGAAGCTTAACCGTAGGCGAGGCGGTTTCAGCGTCGATCCTGGGCCGTGACACAGCGGTGCCCGGAACAGCATGTGGGCCGCCGAAGGCCTCGATGGCTTGACGGCATCTGGTGATCCGAGCTCAGACGAGGACGTGGTTCACCACGACCTCATTGCCGCCGGTAGGGGCCGGCCCGGCGATGGCGTCAGCGGCGCGAGGGAAGCCGCTGCCGCGCTCGCCCTGAGCTTGAGAGCTTGCCCGGTCAGGCTGGCTCGCGTGCAGATCACGGAACGTCCTTGGTGCCGTTCGGCGAACACGCCGCTTCTTGCGGAGACGCACGTGACACCCTGCGGTGCTGATCCCTGAATCTCGCATCCCTCTTCCTCCTGGGTGGACCCGGTACTTATGGGTTGCGGTTCGGGGGAGGTGCCCCATCCACCACAATGACCTGTGACCTCGATGCGGATTGATCCCGCCGCGAAGGTGTCGGTGATGGCCAAGCGCAGGTGACGGAGCCGCTCGAATCGAACACGGGGCAGCAGGAGCGGTTGAGCATCAGCCTCAAAGGTCTGTTCGCCGGGCTCGACCTTCTGCTCAGCGCCACTTCCAGACCTTCGACCCAGGGCGCCGGAATGGCCGCTCTACACCCGACAGCGGCCATTCGAAGTCGGCGATTGCCCCTCTGGCACTCCCGCCGATTCGCGCAAGGGCGGCGTATGGAACCAGCGATGCCATTCCTTTCCGCTTGTCGGTGCGAGATAGGACCAGCGCCGTGGGCCGCGTTGGCGGCCGCTACGAGCCCTCGCAACCTTTGAGAACGGTCATCCTCGATGGTTTTGGAGGCGGTAGTCGGGTGCTGCTGAACCGCCTCTCCTGCCGATGGTATGGTGCGACGCCGCCGAGCATGCGGCCGCCAATCTCGGCTTCGGACCCGACCTCGCCAAGCTCCCGGCCGAGCACTGGCAGCGCGTGCTCTCCAACGTTGAAGCCCGGATGCGGATGAAGGGGGTTGAGATACCCGAGGGCTGGCGCACGTGCCTCGCCCAGCAGGTTGGTCGGGAGAAGCCCTGACCGTTGCTCTCGGACGCTCTGGAGGTTTCAGGTAATGGCGACGCAGGCTGAATGGGACGCGAAAGTCGAAGAGATTGTCGCCATGATCGCGGGCGACCTGTTCGGCGAAGGGCCTCATAGCGAGGACCAGTTGGCGGAGGCGCGTGAGGAGGCTGAAGACGCCATTGACACGTGGGAAGAGGCAACGGTCGATCAGATCGCCCCTCTTGTGGTCAACACCCCATTGAAGCGGCTGCTGGCAGAGCAGCACGACATCGCGGAGCAGATCCCCGATTAGAGAGGCGAGAGCTGAACTCTGGTGAATATCTGGGTGTCCTTTGCCGGCGAGCTGGCCAGACCCGGCACCGCGCCGGAGCTGCCAGTCGAGGCCACCGCCCTCGTCCAGGCGTATCAGCGCGCCAGCAAGGCCGACGCGACCGTGCGGGCATACCGGGCCACCGCGGAGGCGTTAGGCGTTCGGCGTACGGTGCGCTCGCTACGGCTGCCGGTCGCTACCGGCGAGCCCTGAGGCGTTAGCGGCCTTCCTGGTGGCCGAGGCCGGGGCTGGGCAGGCCGCCTCCTCCATCGGCCGGCGCTGTGCCGCGATCCGCCACACGCACAAGCTCGTCGGAGCGCCGGACCCGACTGAGGATGAGGGCGTAGGCGCGGCGGTGAAGGACATCCGGCGGAAGGTCGGGGCGGCGGCGACCCGCAAGGCCGCGGCTACCGTCGACGTCGTGGCAGCGATGCTGATGCACACGCCGCAGACCCTCACGGGCAGGCGGGATCGCGCGCTGCTGGCGCTTGGCTTTGCGGGCGCCTTCCGCTCCGAGCTCGTCGCCCCCGATGTCGAGGATCTGCGCGAGGATCCGGAGGGCCTGAGGGGTCCTGGTGCGCCGCTCGAAGACGGATCAAGAGGGCGCGAGGTTCGAGAGGGCCATCCTGCACGGCTGCTTCATCAAGCCGGTGGCGCTGGTACGCGAATGGCTGGAGGCAGCAAAGATCACCGAAGGGCCAGTGATTCGGCCTGTGTCGCGCTCGGGGATCGTGCGCGGGGCTGAGAGGGTGACGACGCAGACCGTTGCAGACATCGTGAAGCGGTACGCTGCAGCTGCGGGGCTCGATGCCGCAGCCTTCGGGGCGCACTCACTGAGGGCCGGGTACATCATCACGGCGGCGGAGCGCGGGGCCGACCTCGCCAGGATCTTGGATCAGTCCAGACACCGGGATATCCGGACGGTCGTCGGCTGTATCCGGCGCGCGAACTCCTTCAAGTGGCGCTCGGGAGAGAGGTTCTTATAAATTCTAAACACGACTGAAATTTATGTGAGATCTGGTTCCATCGTTAAGATCAGACATCCAAGCTCGCCTTAACTTCTGGTTAACAGCTGCGATAAGGAAATCTCTCGCCAGAACTGCAAACGGCGGTATTTGGATCGTGAGCGTAAGCCATCGTCACAGCGTTGAGCCCTTCCTCGCTTTCTCCTGTTTTACAAGCTCCTCAAGGAGCTTGTGGGCCAATGCAGTGTGCTGTGATTTATCTACCTGCACGGATTTCTTTCCATATGTAGTGATAACTGTCATAATGCCGCGGTCAATCTTGAAAGTTCCAGTGTAGGTTCTCCCATCTATTTTGAGATGTATAGATTGACCCGACATATTAGCTCTCCATGCCCAATGAAATCCTTCCTGCTAAGACACATTCATGATGACTCTCTTCCCATGTTCAGTCATCCTTAAAAAGAAGCTGCGCATTATTTCGGGAGGATCGCACTGTTTTGCTTCGTGACTGGCAGTTATACCGCAAAAAGCTTGGCCTCGCAGGCAATTCGGTCGTGTTCCGCTACGCTTATTGAAGTATTCGGCGATACCGCGCTCAAAGAAGTGCGTGAGCGTGCCCGCTGTGCGCGAGCAAGAGGTTGACCTGATCGTCACACCTCCTTCGTCACATCACCCCGTTCACCTGCCTGCTCGATTGGCCAAAGTCGAACTGAGAGGCGCGAACCTGCTAATCGGTCACGCAAGTCGGCTGGGCGAGCAGGAGGACAGCATGAGCATTGTCTCCCCTATTTGTCGGGACGGCGACGACTTCCAGGTAGACGCCGCACACGTTGCCTCCCGCTTTGGGCTCTCGCTCGAGGCGTTTTGCGCCGAGTTGCACGGCGGGAGCATCGTCACCGTGTGCGAGCGCGGCGTTGATGCCGACCAAGGCCGCACGCGCCTCACCTTCCGACGCGGTGCATTGCTCTGGCGCTTCGTTCTTGATCCAGATAGCACGATCATCGAGGACCCGATCCTCGCGACCGTCACCTCTTCACCGCGACCCCGGCTCCTTCCTGGACCATCATGACAACCTCCTGGCGATCACCTGATCCTGGCAGCGCAGAGCTCCGGTGAAGCGGTGCCCGACCCGGCTCGCCTGGACGGCAATCGCAAGGTGGACGGGTGCCGATGATGGACGACGCTGGCACCTGTCTGCCCCGGCCTTCACGCTCGGCGCGTAGCGGAGGCTTGGTCGGCCCAGCGTCCGCGGAGAAGCCGAGCAATCCGAAGGCGGATCAGGTGCCCGGCCAACCTTAGACAGCCTGAAGACCGAACGGTCGCGGTGTATCCGCTCTGCCCCGCGAAGGACAACGACCTCCGCTCTCTACAAATGCGGGTGAATTTTCCGAGAGGCCGGTTGGTGGCGATAGGGGCTTCGGGCCAGTAGCAGGGCGCATTGGGGAGCGGCTAAGGAAAACTTGGCCCTTCAAGGCGCGACATTCGGGTGTGGGCGTCACACAACTGGCATGGGGATCGCTAACGCCCGCGAGGCATTTGCGATCTTTTCTGCCCGCCTGGCCCAGCCGTGGCGGGCTTTATCAATTTCAGCTCTCGTCCAGCTACGGTCCAAAGCCGGAACAAGTCGGCCAGAACCTCGCTTTACGCATGTAATCCTACCGCACTGGGCGCGCCGGGCTCCTGAGCCCAGGTCGGTGCTCCTTGGATGTCATGATCGATCCAATGAAACACTCCCAGCTCTCGCAAGCCGAGATGACCCTCATTAAGCCGCTACTGCATCGGGGCGAGTTCGGCAGCGCGATCGACCCGGTCCTGAGCGGCGTGGCGGATGGACTCGGGACACTCTTCCCCTTAGTCCCACACCCGCTCCACCAGCATGCACAGGCGCAGGAGCCAGCGCCGGATGAGATGCCTGACACGTGAACTAGTGCGGCGCCTGCACCGCGAGCTGACCGATGAGATCGCGAAGAATGAGGCTCTCGCCGTGGAATGCGCGGAGTTGGCCCGCCTCATCGAGCGGCGGGGGAACAGAACCTTCGCGGAGATCCTTCGCGGTCTTGGTCGCTCTCACAGGATCAGGAAGCTGGAGATGGACGGCAAGCTCGCTCTGCTGCAGGACCGGTACGGTCCCCTGCTCACGTAGCGATGGCGATCGGGGCGCAGCGGTAGATGAGCCCCAGCAGCATGCTCTACGTGGCCGACACGCACCGGGCGCGGGTAGGACCCTACCGTTGCGGGCGACTTACCGCTTCACGCGCAGCGTCCCGCATATTCGGACTCCCGCGCGGAGGCTCCAATGCGTGACGAGCTGCGCGCCAAGCGTGACACCCTGGCCCGAGGGGTCTCGACCGATGAGACGCTGGCCAACTGCTTCGTGCAGCTGGCAAGCGAGGCTGCGCGGAATGGCGACACTGAAATGGAGCTCGCGCTCCGGGAGCAAGGCCGGATTTTTCGGGTGCAGGCGCTGAAGCACTGGGCGCAATTGGGCGCTCTGATCGCGAAGCATCCTCATTTGGCCAGCGGCGGTGACGATCTTCGAGCCCCTCGCCCGAGCTAGGACAGCGCCAAGAGATCGAACCCGATGGAACGCTTCTCTGAGTGCCGTCATTGACCCCGTATACCTGCGAGTCTTTCCTTGCCGGCCGGGCTCCACCCCGCGCCGGCGTTCCTTTGCCCGCTGAAGGGCCGGTCGCGCCGGGCAAGTTGTCCCGATAATCTTCGCCACTGCTAGAAACAGCGAAGTGGGATCGCCGCGGGAATTCTACATCGAAGCCGGCAGACTCAACGGTGGCTTCGCGACGCTTCACAGCGCCGTGACACGCTTCCACAGTATAGTCTGAGTCTCGCCCGTCCAAGGTTCTCAAAGCAGAAAACATTGAAGCGAGCATTGTAAACTCACGCGAGCAACAGCTGCACGGAGCCGTCCGCGAAGACGGCATCGAGAGGCACATCGCCGGTAGGTTCGCCGCCAGCCCAGCCAGCGAAGTTAATGGTGACGAGGGAACTGGGCGCGCTCACGTCCGCACTTCCCAGCTCGCCGCGGGTGCGGGTCCGTCGGCGAATTGCTGCTGGTGTGCGGTCAGCTCGCCGCAAGCCGGCACCTTAAGCGATAATGTCGAAAAAAAACCTGAGAGATTTCATAAGATGTGCTAACGTGTTTTTTCTGAGCTGGAGGCTATTATGACTAGCCACAAACAAATCGAGATACCAATATCCCACACGAAAACAGGAGTAATGTTTGCCGTAACGGCAGCGAGCCTTATCTTTTTTAGTCTCATTCTCTACATCAGACCAGGTGAGACAGGAGCCAATAGCATGGTGGCAGGAGGAGTTGGCGAATTTGCTGTCTGCTTTGCGATGAGTATCTTCGCAATTTACCTCATTTTTATTTCTAAATATCTCATTGATTACAGGTCTATTATCTCGATCGGAGAAAAGGGAATCTTTGATCGGCGCATTTCCACAGCTTGGATACCGTGGAGCGCTGTTCGCGCGGTAAGCATTGTCGATCGAAATTCGCAGAAAAACCTGCTCTTCAAAATCTCCCAATCCGACGATGTTGCTAAGACGCTGCGGAAAAGGATGATCAGTTTTGTCGGTTCTGGTGCATCTGGAGCGCCGCACGAATTCTTGGTTGAAGCTGGCAAGTTGAAGGGCGGGTTCACCGCGCTCCACAACGCAGTGACCAAGTTCCACGAGATCCCGCATGATGGGCGCGCGCACTGACGCGGGCGTTCTGCGGGCCGTGAAGCTGTTGATGACGCGGGGGCGGTTCACCGGCTGCGCACCTTCAGTCCCTCGGCATGAACCTGGTTAAGGTCGGACATCATGTCGTGGAAGCCACCCGCGTCCGGGTGACGCGCTCGGGCGAGGCGGCGGAACGTGGCCTCGATCTCCTCTACGGTGGCAGTCAGTTGAACGGCGAGCGCCTGCCACCAGGGCCCGGCTCCGGATAGGCGGCACGGCCGCGAAGTCGGCGCGGCACATCCATTCCGAGCGGCCGGCGGGTTCGATCATGATGCGTGGGCGCAGCACGTAACCGCCGAGATTGGCAACAAGCAAAAAATCTGCTCGGCAGTTCTCGTGACTGGATAGGATCCAACGCAAATAATGGAGGCTGCTATGGCCGACACAAGCCAGATTAACATCGCGAATGCCAAAGCAAGTGACACGCTTGCGTTCGCCGTCGCACTTCTGTGTTGCATTTTTCCGTCTTTCTCGTTTATGAACGGCCAGGCACATCGGGATTTGATAGCATGGTAGCAGGCGGAGTGAGTGAATTCGCCGCAATTTTTGGGATGTTTTTCTTTGCATTATATTGCATATATTTTGCTAGCAAGCTGATCAAGTTTGGTGTTGTCGTCTCTGTAGGAAAGCGCGGCATCTTCGACAGAAGACTCTCGACAGATTGGATTCCTTGGCAAGCAGTCTCTGATGTCAGGATTATGGATCTAGACCGACAGCAGGGCCTGATTGTTCGACTCAACCAAAGCCATAATGCTGCTCTTCCTTTGAGGAGCGGTGTGGCGAACATCCTTCGAGTGATACCAAGTCTCGCTGAGCCCGACTCACGCTGGGTGGCGGTGCGGAAGGGGCTGTGATTCTGTCCTCGG
>NZ_JBKIBX010000060.1:0-26502 GCF_046557895.1 Methylobacterium oryzisoli
ACTGCTCGTCCGAGAGCCAGAACAGGTCCGCCATGGCCGCCTCCATGCTGCAAGCGGCGGCCCTGAATCATAAAACAAAAGCGCCTGCAACACCTTGGTTTGGTTCACGCCCTAGCTGCGTTGTTCGCTCTGGTGCGCTTCCGTTATCTTCAGTCCTGAAAATGCTGGCTGCTCCCACGGTTGTGGTGAACCCCAGTGACACTCACGGGAACTCCAGCGGATTCAGCCGCTCAGTAATCCAGTCTTGTGCCTCATTAAGATCCGCGAAGATGCCAGCTTTCGGGTGGGACACACGACCGAATGCGGCCTCAAGATGCCACTTGCCTGCATTGCTGCCGTACTCGGCAGAAAGCTGCACCAGCACTGCCACGAGTCGACCATCTGCCCAGACCAGCAGCCCCTTCTGATCGTCGCTATCGAGAGAACCGACTTGAGCAGGCTGAAGCTGGAGGCTCATGGCACGCCTCGTTTGCTGACGTACCGGTGAGGCCGATGCGCTTCACCCACCGCCTCAGTGCACTGTGCCGAAAGGATGAGTGCAGCCGCTTCGGGGCGCTTAGGGGAGAAGGAATGTTTCATCGTCAGGCCTCACTGATATGCACCGGGAGTGATGCGGCTGCCTCAGGCGTGAGTACGATCCGGCGGCTACATGCCAAGCAGCGCTGCGATGTCGCGCACGGGGCCGGAGGCGCCAGCGATCTTCGCCACCAGCGTCGCCTTGCCGGTGCCGAGGTCGACCCAGTGCAGGGTTTCTCCCGACATCAGCCAACCCTGGCTCTTGCCCGCAGCGTCGGTCGTGATTTCGAAGGCCGCAGCCTCGACCGGCGCACCGATCATACCCACCGTGTTGAGGATGCCATCGTTCGGCGGGGCCTGACGCAGGAGCACCCCCGACGCATCGACGTCATAGAGCACTGTTTCCTTGGCGCCCTTCATCGAACTCGTGTAGGCGCCCGCCACTACCTTGGCGGCCTTACCCTTCATGCTGTCGGTATCGGCGAACTTCAGCGAGCCGTCCTTCACGACCTTGCCGTCGTCGACGTTGGCGCGCAGGCTCGTGCCGTCCGAGCCGATCACCCGCAGCCGGTCGGCGACCGGGTTGAAGTCCACGGTGGCCACCACGCCGGCAGGCAGCATCGTGTCGAGCTTCGACTTCACCACCGCCCTGCCGGACGCGGTGTCCACGGTGAGGATCGTANCACGGTGGCCACCACGCCGGCAGGCAGCATCGTGTCGAGCTTCGACTTCACCACCGCCCTGCCGGACGCGGTGTCCACGGTGAGGATCGTACCGTCGTCGGCGAGCGCGTAGAGCATGCCGTCGGCCGAACGCACTTCGATGCCGAGGATGCGACCGGGCGCACCGCTGACCTTCACGGTCTTCGTCACCTTTCTGGCGCCGACGTCGATGATCTCGAGAGAGTTGTCGCCAACGAGGGCCGCGACGCTCTGGGCCTGCGCTCCACCGACGAGGGCGGCCGACGCCAGCAGCGCGGACGCGAGGATGACGCGCTTCATGGATGTCTCCCGTTCCCGCCGGAATGCGTCCGGCGGCGCTGATACACGCGGGTCACGCGGTTGGATGCACGGCGCGCAAATATTTTCTGGGAGCGCATCCAGCTGCGGTCCCGGCATGTATTCTCGGCAGGGCCGTCGGAGAAGTCGGAGCTCGAGTGCAAGAGGTGTCCGAGGCGACGCAGACCGCGCTCTCAGTGGACGAAGCGCTGCGCCGCTCAGCGAGCGGCGACCGTGCGGCCCTGCGCACGCTCTACCAGAACGAGGCGCCGCGGATGCTCGGCGTGGCGCTGCGCATCCTGCGGCGGCGGGCGCTGGCTGAGGAGGCGGTGCACGACACGTTCGTCCAGGTGTGGCAACGCGCCGGCCGGTTCGATCCGGCACGGGGCTCCGGGCAGACCTTCCTCTATGCGATTCTACGCAATCGCGCTCTCAACATCCTGCGCAGTGAGGCTCGGACCGATCTCACCGACGCCTTGGACGAGGATGTGCCGAGCGAGGAGGAGGGACCAGAGCAAGTGGTCGCGCGGCTGTCGGAGATTGGGGCGCTGCGTCGCTGCCTCGACAGGCTCGACCCACGGCGCCGCAGCGCCATCGTGCTCGCCTACGCGCATGGTCTCAGCCACGGCGAGCTCGCCGGTCGGCTCGGACTGCCGCTCGGCACTGTGAAGTCGTGGCTGCGCCGCTCCCTTCTGACGCTTAGGGAGTGCCTGTCGTGACAGCGGCCGAGCGCGATGCCCTCGCCGCCGAGCATGTACTCGGCCTTCTTGCAGGGCCCAACGTCGACCTGGCGGCGCGGCTTGTCGAAACCGATACGGAGTTCGCCGCGCTGGTCGAGGCTTGGCGCACTCGTCTCTTTGAGATCGACGCCACCGCGCCCGCCGAAACGGCAAGCGAGGCGCTCTGGCACCGAATTGAGTGCAATCTCGGCGGCGGAATGCCCGTCGCGCCGCGCACGAGCCCCACGGACCGGCTTGTCGAACTCTGGAACAGCCTCAGCTTCTGGCGCGGCACTGGCCTCGTCGCTGGGACGGCCTGCCTGGCGCTTGCCGCAGGCCTCGCGGTGCTCGCAGCGCGGCCGGTCCCACCAGTCTTGGTCGCTGCCCTCCTCACCGAGGACAATCGGGTCGCGGCAATCGTCAATGTCGCGGCCGATGGGCACGCCGACCTGATCCCGCTCGCCGACGTGCCGGTTCCGAGCGGGCGTGCGCTGGAGGTCTGGACCTTATGGGATCGGGCTCACGGGCCCGTCTCGGTGGGTCTCACCCGGACGCCGAAGCGGCTCGACTTGCGCGTGGGCGACCTGCCGAGGGCTGTGCCCGACCAACTCTTCGAGATCACCCTGGAGCCTGAGAGCGGCTCGCCCACTGGCCGGCCGACCGGGCCTGTGCTGATGAAGGGCCTGACTGCGCGGGCGTTATGATCGAAAGGCGGTGCAGCATCCGGGCGAACAAGCCTCGCTCTCACCAGCAGAACTTGTAACGCATCTCACTCCTGGAGGGTGCATGCCTGTGACATCGGGATGTGCAGCACCAAGACGACGGCCCGCTAATTCTCGTTTCAACCAACACGCGGGTCGACCAGAATGAGGTATGTATCGATTTTTGGCTACAATCGCCCCGGCAGTCTCGGTTGAGGATCTCACCGCGAGCCGGAGAGCAATATTGCGATCCAGCGTGTGCTTGCGAAGTGCTCGCAGACGATGATGAATGTCACGGTCAATGGGATTGCGATCAACATGCCCGCGATGCCCCAGACCCAGCCCCAGATCGAGAGGGACACAACGACAGCGATGGGGGAGAGCGATAAGCTGCGTCCTTGCAGAACCGGATAGATCACGTTGCTGATCGTGATCTGGATCACGCTGAAGCCGACGACAATGATGATCGGCAGGACGGATTCCGGAAACTGGACCACCGCATAGAGGCCGGGCGGGACAATACCGACGAGATTGCCCACCACAGGGATGTAGTTCAGCAGGAAGTTCAGCGTGCCCCAGACCAGGGCTAGGTCGAGGCCGGTCGCGAGCGCCCAAAGAGTTGAAGCCACGCCCGTGATGAGGCTGGTCGCCGTCGTGGTGGCGAGATAATCACGGATCTTGCCGGCAATCTCATCCGCTGCCTGAGCTACTTCGCTCCGCTTATCAGCTCCGAACGCCGCTTGAAGCTTTCGCCGCAAGGCAGGGATCTCCGGTAGTCCTAGGACAACCAGTAAGGAGATAAAGGCAAGGTACACCGAGATCGTGTACGCGTTGCCCAGCAGATCTTGCCCGACAGCGATGAGGCGGGCATAGCCTTCCTTCCCACCGAGCGGCAGCCCCCAACGGTCGGCCCAGGCCGTGGCGGATTCGTAGGCGCTCTCGAACTCGCCCCAGCGCTGCGCGAACGCCCGAACGACCTGGGCGGCCGAGAGGTAGACGGCTGCGATGAAGCCGAGAGTGATAGCGAGCAGCACCAGGATCGTGCCGAGGCTGCCGATGCGTTCCGGCAACCTATGCCGGAGCCACACCTCGACAGGCCAGACCGCCGCGATAACCACGGCCGCGACCGCGATCGGCATCGTCACGGCGTAGGACGCCCGCAAGGCCAGCAGCACGAGCGGTACCGCGATCACAGCAAGCCACACGGTCCGGACCTTATCGGCCATCATCAGCGACCATCACGTAGCGGCGGGGTGGGTCGCCATGTCAGAAGCTCGCACGGCGAACACGCGACAGCCGATGTCGACCCGATCACGCTCTCTCTTCCGTGACGGGTCAGCGGGCGATGTCCGGACCTGACGCCACTGTGCGCGGCGATGGTGCGGACAGGCCTGCTCCGACGCATCACGTACCGTCTTGATCCGCAACTGCCTCGCAGACCAAGCGCCTGCGTTCGACCCGGATGCTCCGGTGGCACTCGCACGCGACCCGCTCAAGGCCGCCGCGATCGAGCACTCTGAGGCGACCACGGCCGCGCCGGATGAAGCCGGCCGCCTCCATATCGCCCAGCGCGGTCGTCACGCCGGCGCGGCGCACACTCAGCGATTGGCTCAATGCACGATGAGTCAGCGGGATCTCGTCGCCGTCGAGATCATCGAGCGCGCGCAAGAGGGAGCGGGCCAAACGCTCGTCCAGGCTGTGGTGCGTGTTGCACAGCATCAGCCGCGCGCTCTCGAACAATGTCGCTTGAACGTGCGCCAGCAGGAGCGAGCGGAGGGCTGGTCTGCTGACCAGCGCACGCTGGAGATCTTCGGTCCGAATGCGCAGGGCCTCGCCTGGAACTTGGACGACGCAGCGGTGCGGCGCGCGCGCAGTCCCAAGCACGGCGGACACGCCGACGAGATCGCCGCGCCCGAGCGCACCCACTTCCACGCTCTCGTGGCCGGCGACGCGGCACAACAGGGAGGCGGTTCCGCGCTCAATGAAATAGACGTGCACGACCGGAGCATTGAGTTCGTGCAGTACCTGTCGCCGTCGCAGGACCATAGGTTCTAAAGCGGGGCGAAGAGCGGCAAAGTCCTGCTCTGTCAGGGCCGCGAGCAGAGTATTGCGGGATCTCGCTCCTTCACTTAGACCGGCTAGCAGTCGTGGAGGTCTGGTTTTCGTTCGCGACATCCGTGGAAAGGCCGTTGCTGCCCTGTCCCATGCGGACTCGGCGCACCGCACATCGATCATCGTTCGCATCCTGGCTCAGAATGGCCGGTCGAGCCCGGCAGAGGTTGATGGAGATTGAGGCATCTGCCTCAGCCTCGTTCTAGAGAGGTCCCGAACCTAGTCAGGCCCGACGGTAGGCGTGTCAGGGAATGCCGGACGAAGCCGTGGGCCAAACCCGACAAGCCTACCGCCCTGGGCCCCGTGTTATTCCTACGCGAGAGATGGCACATGATGCGGCGTGCCGGCCGGACGGGCGGTTCAGGCTGGCCAACGCCCGAGCAGGGACCTTGTCGAACGCCGCGGACACGGGGGCCGCCTGTTCCATCTGTACCGAGGAGGCGAGCAGAGCCGGAGTCGATGGTGTGAAGCGCGAAACCCATCCGGGCACCCGCCTCCTGATCTCGCTCGCCCTCGCGGCGGCCATCCCGGTGCTCCTCTTCAGCGGCTGGGTCGCCTACGTCACGGCGGAACAGGGCCGTGCCGCCGCGCGGCACGTGGCCCTGGAGAGTGCCGCGCGCGTGGCAGACCGGGTCGCGGCAGATCTGGCTGTGCAGTTGCAGATCCTCGATGTGCTTGCTGCCTCGCCGGGTCTCGACAGCCCGAGGCTGGAACCGTTCTATGAGGAGGCGCAGCGCCTCAAAGCCAGCCGGCCTTTGTGGGAGACGGTCGAGCTGGCGGATGTATCCGGCAATCAGATCATCAACCTGCTGCGCCCATTGGGTACAGCACTCGGGCCCACGGCCGACCACGACAGCTTCGACGAGGTTCTCCGGCTCAGGCAAGCGGTTGTCGGCGGCATCGGCCCAGTCGGGGCCCTCTCGGGCAAACGCCTCGTCTCATTGCGCGTACCCGTCATCCGCGACGGGCAGCTCCGCCACATCCTCACGGTCGCGCTCGCTACCAACGCAGTCAGCTCGATCCTGAGGGATGCCGGTGCCCCGGCCGGATGGGTGGGCGAGATCGTTGACAAACGCGGCAATATTATCGCGCGCACCTCTGCCGAGGCGTCCGAGCTAGGTCGACCAGCCAGCCCAACTCTGCGCGCGGCCATCACTCGTGCTCCGGAGGGCTTCTACACTGGCCCGACGCTTGAGGGTAGCGACGTGGAGACGGTCTACCGAACGCTCCCCGACACCAGCGGCTGGTCGGTGCATTTCGGGGTGCCGAGTGAGTCGCTGAACGCACCCGTGTCCCGGTCGTTCTACGTCCTGGTGGCCGGCGGCTTGGTGAGCCTCGCGCTCGCGGCCGGATTGGCGGCGCTGACGGCGCGCGACATCGCCCAGCGGCGGCGCGATGAGGAAACACGAATGATGCTGGCATTGCGGGTGAGCGAAGAGCGGGGAGCGCTGGCCGTCGAAGCCGCGGAGCTCGGCACGGTTCGCTGGAACCTCGCGCTGCACGTAGTGACCGGGTCGGAGCGGACCCGGGTCCTCCTCGGCTTCCCCCCCGCGCCAATGGAGGGGAGCGAAGCGCAGTGGTCGTTAGCGGCCTTTCTCGAGGCGGTACACCCGGAAGACAGGGAGCGTCTGGAGCAGGCACTGCGCCGCTGCGTGGAGGAGGATGCGCAGCTCGACATCGAGTTTCGGTCGATCCGGCCGAACGGCGGCGCGCGTTGGCTGCGGACGACGGGCCGTGCCCCGCGTTTTCACGACGGCGACCGGCCGAGCGTCATCTACGGCGTGATCGCCGACGTCGAGCCGCGCAAGCGCGCCGAGGCCGAACGGACCGACCTGCTGCGGCGCCTCTCGGACGCTCAGGAGAACGAGCAGCGCCGCATCGCGCGCGAACTCCACGACCAAGTCGGTCAGACCGTCACGGGTCTCTCGCTGGGGCTGAAAGGTCTCGAGACGCGACTTGGAAGCGCGGCGTCAGAACTAGATGCGGTGAACCAAGTGCGCTGGCTGCAGACGCTCGCCGCCGAGATCGGGCGAGACATTCACCGCGCGGCCCTCGATCTCCGGCCGACCGCGCTCGACGACCTCGGCCTGCAGAAGGCGCTCGCCGCTTACGCCGAGGAGTGGCGTCAACGCCACGGCGTGGATTTGGACTTTCAGGTGCTGGGCAGTGAGGCTCGGCTGCCTGCAGATGTAGAGACCGCTGCCTACCGCATCGTCCAAGAGGCGCTGACCAACATCCTGAAGCATGCCGGGGCCCGCAGCGTCAGCCTGGTGCTGGATCGGCGGGCCAACGGGCTGCGCGTAATCGTGGAGGACGACGGCACGGGCTTCGATCCGGAAACGACCAACGGCTCCAGAACCCGCGGCTCCGCTGCTGGCGGTAAGAGCGGGCGCCGCCTCGGCCTTTCCGGCATCCGGGAGCGCCTCGCCCTTCTGGGGGGCACGATGGCCGTTGAATCGGCACCAGGATCAGGCACGACCCTGTTCGCCCAGATTCCTTTGCCCCCCGAAGGAGCCGAGCCGTGAACACGATCCGCGTCGCGGTCGCCGACGACCATCCCATCGTGTTGGCGGGCATCAAGGCCTTGCTTCAGGCCGCGCCCGACATCGCCCTTGTCGGCGAGGCGACATCGGGGACGGCGGCCCTAGACACGATCTGCCGGGCCTCGCCCGACGTCGCGGTCATCGACATCTCGATGCCCGACCTCAACGGCATTGACCTCGCGCGCCACCTCGCCGAGCGCTGTCCGCAGGTCCGAATTCTGGCTCTGACCGTCCACGAGGACCGGGCCTACATTCAACCCCTGCTGCAGACGGGAGCGCGGGGCTACCTGCTCAAGCGGTCGGCGGCGGAGGATCTTCTGCGGGCCGTGCGAGCGGTCGCGGAGGGCGGCATCTACCTGGATCCGGCTGTCGCCGATAAGGCGCTGCCGAGCGCGAGCCGACTGGCGTCCGAGCCTGGTGCCGGGGCGACGCTGAGTCCCCGCGAGGACGAGGTGCTGCGGCTCACCGCCCAGGGCTTCAGCAACAAGGAGATCGCAGCGCGCCTGGGCGTCAGCGTGAAGACGGCCGAGACCCACAAGGCGCGCGCGGCGGAGAAGCTCGGCCTGCGCACGCGGGCTGATATCGTTCGTCACGGCGCCTCGCAGGGCTGGCTCGACGAACTCGCGCGCCGATAGGTCGGGAGCCCGCAGGAGGTAATCCGTGCCTCTGAGCCGGCGTGGTGCGCCGCCGCACCCAGCCCTGCGAGACCGTCCCGCGGAGAAGCTGATTCACCAGTGGCCACGGGAGCGTCTCTCGATCGCGCCCTGCATTGCCGGTCCATGGGCCGCCGGATCCCGAGGGCCCGGCGTCCGCGTCAGGTCAGCCGCGATACACGGCGAATTCGGCCTGCCGGTTCCGGTCGGCATCGCGGTAGCCGCGGACGTTCCGATCGAACTCCGGCATGGCCTTGATCTGCTCGTCCGTCAGGCCCGAGACGGTCAACCGTCCGTCCTGCACCTTGATCCGGTCGAACGGCAGCAGGATCTGCTTCTCGCCCAGCCCCAGGAACCCTCCATGGCCGATGACGACGTACATCTTGTCGTCCACGCCGACGAGAACGCGCTCGATGTCGCCGAGTTGCTGGCCCTGAACGTTGTAGATGTCCTTCCGGAGCAGGTCCGAGACTTGGAAGCTGCGCGCCGCGGCGCTGCCGGTCGTGCCCGTGACGGCGGCCGCATCGACATTCGGCGCCGGCGCCACCGTCGCAACCGTCAGGGGCGCCAGCGCGGACGCCTCGACCGCAGTGTACTTGCCGGCTTTGGCGTCGTAACCCGGCATCGCCTTGATCTGCTCATCCGACAGGCCGACGATCATCAGGCGTCCATCGTGCATCATGAGGCGATCGATCGGGAGCGCGATCTCCTTTTCGCCCAGTCCGAACAGGCCGCCGTGTCCTACCACGGCGTAGAGCTTCTTGTCCTCACCGCGCACGAGACGCTCGACATCGCCGATCTGCTGGCCGCGCCCGTTCATGACATCCATGTCGGTCAGCTCGGCGGCGGAGACTTGGCGCACCTGCCGATCCGGCGTGCCTTTGCTCGCTTGGTGCGGAGTCATCGGCTCGACACGAACCTGCGGCTGGCCCTGGGCGCGGTTGACCACGACCTTGGGCTCCGCGCTCTCGTACCGGATCACGGGCTGCTGGTCGGGCCGCTGCACTTGGATCTGGGGCTGCTCCGACTGCACGACCTGGACCTGCGGCTGCCCGCGCGCGACATGCACATCCGGCTGCGGCATGCGGAGGGTGATCTCGGGCTGCGGGATGGTCACCGTGACGACCGGCTGCGACTGACGCACCGTGATCTCCGGCCTCTGCTGTTGCACAGTCACGCTCGGCGTCCCCGGCTGAACCAGAACGTCGGCGCCGTCCGCACTGCGTTGACCCGCGCTCGGAACCTTGACGACTGCCAGGAGGGCGGCGGGGAGCGTGACGCCGGCTTGCTGGAGGCGCACGGCACCATCGCGACAGGCCACGATATTGTTGTCACGCTGGTATGTTTTGGCTTGGTCGACCGAGATCGGCGAGGCGGGCTTGGCCTCGCCGCGCCGCTCCAGGAAGGTCACGAGGTCGCGGCAGAGATCGGCTTGTGCGGTGCCCGGCGACGCCGTGTTGGTCTGCGCGAGCACTGCGGCAGGACTCACCGTGACGGTGAGGACGGTCATCATTGCGGGGAGACGGGAGCTTGTCATGCGTCTTCTCCAAGTTGTCTAGGTTTGGCGCGGGAAGATCGCGCGTCCAGTCGACCAAGCTGCGAGATCAGGCATGGTTCTGGACAGTGTCCGGTGCTGTACTGACTTCCTGTGTGTCGGACCCCGGCCAAGCGTAGGGATTGGAATGAGGCTCCAGGGTGCGGCTCCAGGGTCAAGCTGCGCACACGCCCAGCCCCTGCAGAAGACCGTCGTGAACTCGGTACACTAGCGAGCCGTCTTTACAGAAACCGAACACCCGCCATGGAACGCGGGTAACGGCACTCCGTTCAGCCATCACTGCCAACGGTTTGAATGGAGATCTTGGAGATGAGGAA
Organism: Methylobacterium oryzisoli; assembly: GCF_046557895.1. Lineage (NCBI taxonomy): Bacteria > Pseudomonadati > Pseudomonadota > Alphaproteobacteria > Hyphomicrobiales > Methylobacteriaceae > Methylobacterium > Methylobacterium oryzisoli. The sequence goes on from NZ_JBKIBX010000060.1 coordinate 10,115, forward strand.
TATTCTGGTTCTTGCTCTTCTGACGAGCGCTCTGCCCGGCTTTGTCGCTTCCGCGCAAGCTGCCGGCAACGATTGTGCGAGCGAAATGAAGAGGGTGGATGCAATGATGCCAGCCAACCAAGACGCGGGCAAATCCGCGATGGCGCGAGCTGAGTTGAAGATAGCGGCCGAGAAGGCTGCGAGCAAGGACGAACGGGGCTGCATGATGCATGTCGGCAATGCCGAGAAGGCGATGAAATGATCTGAATTGACTGCGCTCTTCTGATCGTTTCAACCAATTCGACTCTCGCCTAAAGCAGAAAGCACATTATATTCACGCGACGCGAAAAACACATCCGAGATATCGCGCTGCGTGAGCGTAGGCCCGAAGTTTTCTTGATATGGAGGAATTCATGCGTTTGACGCCGTTCGCCGTCGCGAGCTTGGCCGCGATAAGCTTCGCAGGCGCCGCCAACGCGCAAATGCGTGTCGGACCCGACGTTCCGAGGCCCTCAAGTCCGGTGGTCGCGCCGACCGTTGGCACGACCGGCAACGACCGGAACGTGGCGATCGCGCCAGGACCGACGGGCGCATCCACAATCCAAACGGACTCGGCGGCAGCCAGCAACGCGGCTCAGCCAGCACGCAAGGTGCCGCAGGGCAGCGGCGGGCGCTGAGGCTCCGCAGCCGCGGACATAGGGCTTCTTCGGGCGGATCGCACCACACCGACGCCGTGCGGGAAATCCTTCCCGGTCCGCCGAAGGCGAGCCAAGTGTCGGCAGCCTTCATTGTATAAGCCAAGTGGAGCGAGACGTCTTTGTGGCAGGTCACGGACGGACCGCTCCACGTTCAACACGGGAATGAACCTCACGATGCAGCCAAAGAACGATAGCCCGACACGTGTCCAGATACTCCGGGAGAAGCTTGACGAGGCGATCCCCTATGACCTCCGACCCTTGTGGCGAGAGTTTCAAATTGCCTTGGATGCCGAGGGAGTCGGGAGCCGCGAAGCCTGTGCGGGCGATGAAGAACGTCGGCGGATTGCCGATCAAGAGGAACAGGATGGGGGTGCCTCTGCGAACGGAGCGCGATGCAAGTGAGCGATGCTCACGCATCGCGCGAGCGTTCAGGGGAAAGCCGGAGTCCCGGCGCCCACCGCGTCGTGACCATCGTCGGTCGACCGATCCGTTCGATTGTCGTGCGGTCTCTGGAGCAGCCAACAGATGCGAGGAGTGGGGCCATGATCAGCGATGCAGCGCCTCGCGATGACAGTGGCAACTGCTTGAGAGACATCGTCACCCAGGCCGTGTGCGACTACCTGAACCGCAGCTTGAGGCCGGACGCAGGCCTGATACGTCGTCTGTTGATCTACGAGCGTACGGCTCGGCATGCCGGCTTGGAACGTCAGACGATCCAAGTCATTGAGTCCGGCCTGCGGCTCCTCTGCGATCGTCAAAACGCGATCGCTGCTCCTAAACAGTTCCAACCAGGCTCGATAGAGGGCCCGCAATAGGAATGAGAACTGGTGATAGAGCAGATTTCTACAGAGGGCCTCATCCAACCAGGGAGCACGTGCTGGCGCAGCGTCCATGTCGATCGTTTCGCCCTGATCGTGGACGCCGCCGAGTACTTTGCCCAGCTCAAAGCAGCCATGATACTCGCTCGCAAGCGTATCATGTTAATCGTATGGGATTTTGACACCCGAGTTCGGCTTGAACCTGAAGTCAATTCGGGTATTTGGCCAGACAAATTCGGTTCTTTTATCAGCACGCTCGTAGAACGTCGCCCGGATCTGCAAGTTTATTTACTTAAGTGGGACCTTGGCATTCTGAAGACACTTGGGCGTGGCGCAACTCCCCTATTCATTCTCAACTGGATGACCGGCAAGCGTATTCATCTGCGGCTCGACAGCGTCCATCCACTCGGCGCATGCCATCATCAGAAGGTCGCCGTGATCGACGACGCCCTTGCCTTCTGCGGCGGCATCGACCTGACGGTCGGCCGCTGGGACACGCCCGAACACCGTGATGAAGACCTGCGCCGCGCCAGCCCTTGGGGGTTCGCGCAGTCACCGTGGCACGATGCGACGGCCGCGGTGGACGGCGAGGCGGCGCAGTCGTTGGCTGAACTTGCCCGGGAGCGCTGGGAGAGCGCAACGGGCGAGAGATTGCCGCCGCTTTCTGAACGGCACGCGATATGGCCCCAAACGCTCCAGACCACCTTCCATGACGTGAACGTCGGCATCGCCCGCACGCAGCCGAAAAGCGACGGCCAAACCGAGGTGCGGGAGGTCGAGGCACTCACCCTTGCGGCGATCGCAAGGGCGCACCGTTTCATCTATGTGGAGAGCCAGTACCTAGCGTCCCACCGTATCGCCGACGCGCTCGCGAAGCGGCTCGGTGAGACGAGCGGCCCGGAAGTGATCGTGATCAACCCCTTGTCCACCGAGGGCTGGCTGGAGGACGAGGTGATGGGGTCAGCCCGAGCCCGGATCATCGACGTCCTGAGAGGCACCACTGGTGGGAGCCGGTTCCGGATCTACCACCCGGTCGCGGCGGGCGGCACACCGATCTACGTTCACGCCAAGCTCATGATCGTCGACGACCGCTTCCTAAAGATCGGTTCCGCGAACATGAACAACCGCTCCATGGGGCTCGATACCGAATGTGATCTCGCCGTGGACACTCACGACCAAACCCGGAGCAGGGCGCTTCGAATTGCGATCTGCGGGATCCGGCATCGCCTGTTGGCTGAGCACCTGTGCGTGACCGCGGAGGAATTCGCGCGAGTGGAGCTGGAAGAGGGATCCCTGGTCCGGGCGATCGACCGCCTGCGCGTCGCGAAGGGACGAACGCTCGTCCCACTTGAGCCGAGGCCGCTCAACGCCGTTGAAGAGTTCATCGCGGGGGATGGGGTCCTTGATCCAGACCGACCGGAGCCGATCGTCAATCAGCTTGCGAAGCTCGCGTCTGCAAGTGCGCGTGCATGGAGAGGGTCATCATCACCATGACGACTTCCACCACCACGACGACGACGAACAAGCCCAACTGCTGCATCCGCTAGGCAGCAGGCGGAACCGTCCACCAAGCTGGGCCGTTCCATCCCGCCGTGGGGGTCGTCCGACCGTTCCTGCGGCTCATTCAGAGGGATACCCCATGAGGATGCCCATCTTTGCGCTGGCCGTCATGGCTGCGCTCGGCACTGCGACGCTGGTGATCCCGGTTGCAGCGGCACCGGCCCTGCCGGCTGCCGTCGAGGCCTCGGACATGGTGACGACGGTGCAGCACCGTCACGGGCACATGCGGCACCACCATCACGTGCGGCGCCATCATCACCATCGGATGCGCCACCATCATCATCGGCGGCATCATCACCACTGAGTGCAAAGGGGACCCGCGAGGGTTCCCCCAGGGTGATAAAGAACCAGAACGATTGGGGCCTTGGCGAGTTAGCACCAGGCTTCTCAATGGAACAGCTGATGCCGCCTCGCCTTACCTGCTCAGCTCTCCTGTTGCTCACTATCGTGCAGCCGATAGGCTTGGCGGTCCCGGCAGCAGCGCAGAGCCCCGCAAAGTCCTACCTCTACCAGAAGCGGCTCGCTCGCCAATGCCCGCCGCCACTCAAGTACGCGGCCGGAGCTTGTGTCCGCCGCTGCCCAGCAGGCTATGAGGACCATGGCAGATACTGTCGCTTCCGGAGTATGAGAGGTCGTGGCGGAAGGTAAACCTTAATATACTGCAGCGGAATCAGGTGAGTTGCTTGGCGGGTGTTTGCTTTACGGACACTGTGGCTCCGTCCCCGGGTACAACTGGCAACACTCCGAACGTGACGGTCGCGCCCGGCTGGACCGGAGCCTCGACGATCACGACCAACTCTGCGCAGGGCGGCAATGCTGGCCAGCGACCTGTTTGAACCAAACGCCCCGCAGGATTTGCACCTCGTGCCGGGCGCTCTCGTGTCCATAGCAGCTGCAGGCGGGGCGCTGGTGTTCCACCACCAGACCAAGGAGACCGACGGCGAGCGGACCCAGCAGCGGGAGGGCTGGCCCGCTGGCCGTGTTCCGCCGCGCTCCGATTGGCACGGTGGGACGCGGCAAGCACGAGTTGAGCGCCTTCAGGCAGACAGGAATCCGCCCGGATGAGGGCGCGGCTGCAGGCCTGGATCGAGGCGCTCGGAGATCAGTTCTGGCTTCGACCTGCCCTCCTCGTGATCCTCGCCCTCATCCTCTCGCTCACGGCAGTATGGCTCGATCGAACTGTGCTGGCGGACCGCGACTTCACGTCGAGCCATTGGGAGTATTCCGGCGGTGCGGATGGTGCCCAGGCACTCCTAAGCGCCGTGGCCGCCTCGACCATCGGAGTCGCCGGCACCACCTTCTCGATCACGATCGCGGCGCTCTCGCTCGCCTCCGGCCAAATGGGACCGCGGCGGCTGCGCAACTTCGTGCGCGATGCCCGCAATCAGGTGGTCCTCGGCATCTTTCTCGGGACTTTCGCCTATGCGCTGATGGTGCTGCGCACGGTGCGAACTGTCGACGAGACACCGTTCGTGCCGCATGTAGGCGTGTCCGGGGCCATCGTCCTGGCCCTGCTCTGCCTCGCGACGCTGGTCTGGTTCGTCCATCACATCGCTACCGGCATCAACGTCGAGACCGTGATCAATTCCGTTCACGGAGACCTGTGCAACGCCATCGGGGCACAGACTCTGGACGCAGCGGACATTCAACCGCCGAAGGTCCCTCCGGAGGGCACAGGCGTGGGCGTATCCGGCAGCGGCTACCTGCAGGCGGTGGACGTCGAGGGTCTTGCGGACTGGGCCTGCACGCAGCGGGTGACCGTCTCCTTGCGGTTCCGGCCGGGTGCGTACGTCCCAACGGGTTCTCCCGTCGCCATCCTCAGTGCAGGCGTCGAGGGAGCGTCGGAGGCGCTGGATAGGGCGCTGACGTTCGGCCACCGGCCCGCGGCCCTGCAGGATCTGGAGTACTCGATCCGCCAGTTGGTCGAGATCGGGGTGCGGGCACTCTCGCCCGGCATCAACGATCCCCTCACGGCCGGCAGCGTGCTCGACCACCTGGGCGACGCCCTCTGCCGGATCGCGCCGCGCCACTTGGCGAAGCGTGATACCTCCCGATCCAATACCGGGTGTGCGCGTCAGTAGGCGCTTGAGCGCCGAGAGAATGTAGGCGATGCTCGGTGCCGAGACAGCAAGATGACCGAAAGCGGGCGAGCGCGGCCACGACCGTCGCGTTTCAGCCCATCGATGGCGTGACATCGACGGAGACGCCTGATCGAAGGCATCGGCCAAGCGCCGCCGCACGAGATGACGTCGCGCACCGGAGACGTTGGGCTTGGCCGTCGATGCTCATACGGCGGCCTGGAGCTTGTCGGTCCGCGCACCGCGGCCGAGCGAAAGGTGGCGTATGAGGACGTAGAACACGGGGGTGAACAGCAGGCCGAATGCCGTCACGCCGAGCATGCCGAAGAAGACCGCCGTGCCGATGGCATGGCGCAGCTCGGCGCCCGCCCCTTGCGCGACCACGAGCGGGAGCACGCCCAGGATGAAGGCAAACGACGTCATCAGGATCGGGCGAAGGCGCAGCCGCGCCGCCTCCACGACGGCCTCGACCGGGCCGGCGCCCTCGCCCTCCAACTGCCGCGCGAACTCGACGATGAGGATCGCGTTCTTGGCCGCCAGCCCGACCAGGACCACGAGGCCGACCTGGGTCAGGATGTTGTTGTCCATGCCGTACCAGGCGAGGCCGGCCAGGGCCGCGAGCAGGCACATGGGCACGATGAGGACGATGGCGAAAGGCAGCGACCAGGACTCGTACTGAGCCGCCAGGACCAGGAAGACGAACACCACCGACAGCCCGAAGATCCAGATCCCGCCGCCGCCGGCCAGGCGCTGCTGGAACGAGAGGTCCGTCCACTCGACGTCGAAGCCGTCTGGCAGCACGCGCCTCGCGATCTCCTCCATCGCCGCCAGCGCCTGCCCCGACGAGACGCCCGCGGCCGCCTCGCCGAACACCTCGGCGGTCGCGGCGAGGTTGTAGCGCGGGACCCGGTCCGGGGCGGCCAGGGTCTTGAAGGTCGCCACGGACCCGAGCGGGACCATCTCGCCGCGGTCGTTTCGGGCCCTCAGGCGAGAGACCTGCTCGACGTCGAGCCGGAAGGGCCCGTCGGCCTGCGCCCTGACCTGGAAGGTCCGACCGATGAGGTTGAAGTCGTTGACGTAGGTCGAGCCCAGGTAGGTCTCCAAGGCCTCGAACACGCCCCCGACGGGGACGCCGAGCATCTGCGCCTTCGCCCTGTCGAGGTCGACGAACACCTGCGGCGCGGAGACGCTGTAGGGCGTGAAGGCCTGCGCGACACGCCCGTCCGCCAAGGCGGCCGAGATCAGGTCCCTCGCTGCGGCATCCAGGAGCTGGGGTCCCCGGCCGTTCCGGTCCTGGAGCCGCATGGAGAACCCGCCGGCCGTGCCGATGCCGCGGACCGTCGGGGGCGCGATCACGTTCACCTGCGCCTCGGACAGGGCGGCCAGGCGCTCGGTCAGCCTCGACGAGACCGCCGCGGCGCCGAGTCCGGATCCACGGCGGTCCTCGTAGGGCCTCAACTGCACGAAGACCGTGCCGGCGCTGGCGTTGTTGGTGTTCGTCGCCGCCGCGAGGCCGGTGAACATGTGGGCCCACTCGACCCCCTCGACGCGGCGCGCCTCATCGGCGATGCGCTTCACGACCGCATCCGTGCGGGCCAGGGAGGCGCCGGGAGGAAGCTGCGCGGTCACGATCAGGTATCCCTGGTCCGTCGCCGGCACGAAGCCCCTGGGCGCGGTCGCGAACGCGTAGGCCGCCAGGCCCACGAGGCCGGCATAGGCGAAAAGCATGAGCCAGCGGACGCGGATCGCCCCTCGCACCAAGCGCGCGTAGCCGAGCGCGAGGCGGTCGAAGGCGGCGTTGAAGCGGCTCGCCGCCCAGGTGAACGGGCGGACGAGGCCGGCGAACCACCTGCCGCGGCCTCCCGCGCCGTGGCTCCGCAGGAGCAGCCCGGCCAGCGCGGGCGAGAGGGTCAGCGAGTTGAACGCGGAGATCAGGGTCGCCACCGCGATGACGACGGCGAACTGCCGGAAGAACTGCCCCGAGATGCCTTCCAGGAACATGGTCGGCACGAACACCGAGACGAGCACGAGCGCGATGGCGACGAGAGCCCCGCCGACCTCGTCCATGGTCCGGCGGGCCGCCTCCTTCGGCGACAGGCCGTCGCCGAGCGCGCGCTCGACGTTCTCCACGACGACGATGGCGTCGTCCACGACGATGCCGACCGCCAGCACCAGCGCGAACAGCGTGAGCGTGTTGACGGTGTAGCCCAGCGCGGCCATGGCCGCGAACGTGCCGACCAGGGAGACCGGGATGGCGAGGAGCGGGATGACGGTCGCGCGCCCGCTCTGCAGGAAGACGACGACGACGAGGACGACGAGGATGATGGCCTCGTAAACCGTATGTACGAGTTCCTCGATGGACGTCCGCACGAAGAAGTCGGTCGGGTTGTACGTCATGCGGTACTCGACCCCAGGCGGGAAGTCCCGGGCGATCCGCTCCATCGTGGCCTTGACCTCCTCGGAGGTCGCGATGGCGTTGGTCCCGGCACGTTGGAACACCAGAAGCGCGATCAGGGGTTGGCCGTTGAGGTAGGCGTTGGTCGTGTACTCGCGGGCGCCGAGTTCGAGCCGCGCCACGTCGGAGAGCAGCACCAGGCGGCCGTCCTCGCCGGTCTTCACGACGATGCGTTCGAACTGCCCCGGCTCCGCGAGGCGGCCCTGCAGGACGAGGCTGGGCTGGAAGGCCCGCGTTTGGCCGGATGGCGGCTGCGCCAAGGTTCCGCCAGCAACCTGCACGTTCTGGGCGCGGATGGCCGCGACCACCTCGCCCGCCGTCAGGCCGAGCTCGGAGATGCGGTCGGGGTCGAGCCACACGCGCATGGAGTAATCCCGGGCGCCGAGCGTTGTGATGTCGCCGACGCCCCTGAGACGGAGGAGGACGTCCCGGACGCGCGTCGAGGCGTAGTTCGAGAGGTAGAGCTGATCGCGGCTGTTGTCGGGCGAGAGCAACTGCACGACGAGGAGGAAGTCGGGTGCGTTCTTGCGCACGGTGACGCCGATGCGGCGGACCTCCTCGGGCAGCCGCGGCTCCGCCAGCGCCACCCGGTTCTGGACCAGCACCTGGGCGGTGTCGAGGTCCGTACCCAGCGCGAACGTCACCGTCAGCGCCATCCGGCCGTCGTTCGTGGCCTGGCTCGACATGTAGAGCATGTTGTCGACGCCGTTGACCTCCTGCTCGATGGGGGTGGCCACGGTGTCGGCGATGGTCTGCGCGGACGCGCCGGGATACTGCGCGGTCACCGTCACCGTCGGGGGCACGACCTCGGGATATTGGGAGATCGCGAGCCGCCCCATCGCCACGAGCCCGACGATGACGACCGTCACCGACAAGGCGACCGCGAAGACGGGGCGGTCGATGAAGAACCGGCCGAGGGTCATGGTGCGGCTCCTAGTTCCTGGCCTGGGTCGCGCCGGGGGCTGGCGCCGCGCCGTCGATGCTCACGGCGCCGTTCTCACGGACGCGGTGGAGGCCCGAGACGACGACGGTCTCGCCTGCCCTCAACCCGGCGCGGACCACGCGCCGGCCCTCGAAGAGGGGGCCGAGTTCGACGGCGCGGGAGCGTGCCCTCCCATCCTCGACGACGTAGACGACGCGCCGGCTCTGGTCGGTCCCGACGGCCTCGTCGGGTATCAGCACCGCGCCGTACTCGCCCGAGCCGAGCAGGCGTACCCGTACGAACAGGCCGGGCGTGAACAGGCCGTCGGGGTTGGCGAGCCGGGCGCGTACGCGGATCGTGGCCGTGCCGCGGTCGACTTGGTTCGACACGAAGTCGACGCTCGCGCGGTGGGGAAACCCGACCTCGTCCGGAAGGGCGACGCCCACCGGGTTCGCCCGCTCGCGCGACGACGGTCGCGTGCCCTGGATCGCCGCGCGCGTGTAGCGGAGGTAGGCGTTCTGGTCGACGTCGAACAGGATGTGGACCGGATCGAGGGAAACGATGTTCGTGAGCATTGTGGCGCCGGTGTCCCCGTCGCTGACCAGGTTCCCGACCGAGACGTTCCGGCGGTCGACACGGCCGGCGACGGGCGCGCGCACCTCGGTGAACTCGACGTCGAGCCGGGCTCGCTGAAGGGCCGCGCGCGCCGACAGGAGGCGGGCTTCCGCCTGGCGCACAGTCGCCGTCCGCTCGTCGATCACCTGCTCGGCCACGGCTTGGCTGCGCCGCAACTGCTCGGAGCGGGCGACCTGCTGGCGCGCGAATTCGAGCGCCGCTTCCGCCGAGGCGACCTCGGCCTCGGCGGAAGCGGCCGTGGCTTGGTAGGGGCGTGGATCGATCGTGAAGAGTGGATCGCCCGCGATGACCTTCTGGCCATCCGTGAAGTGGATCCTCGTCAGGAAGCCGCCGACGCGCGGGCGAACCTGGACGTCCTCGACCGCGATGACGCGGCCGGTGAACTCGTCCCAATCGTTGATGCGCCTCGACTCAGCCACGCCCACCTTCACGACCGCCGGGGGCGCGGCCGTCTCGTTGCGTTTGCGTGGCTCGCAGGCGGCCAGGATCGGCGAGAGCCCCGAAACGACTAGGACCATCCCCGCAAAGGATCGACCGAAACACATCGCGGCACCTCACTCCGATCGGGGTTCAGCGGTCCCGCCGCCTCAGGGGACCGGCGAACTCGATGACGTTGCCCTCCGGATCCCGGACGAAGGCGACGCGACGCTCGAGGGGCGTGCCGTCGAGCGGGTAGGTCTCGGCCCGGACGAAGGCGGGAACCCCCCTGCGTTCCAGGTCGGCCATCACGGCGTCGATCTCGGGCGTGGCGAAACAGACATGCCCGTAGCCGGTCCGCGCGAAGTGCTCGGGGAAGCTCGTCACCGGCGGCAGGCCCGAACCCACGGGTGCGGCCTGGACGATCTCGATCAGGAAGCCGTCGCGGGACAGGTAGGCGAGGCGCTTGCCGCCGAGCGCCGCGACCTGCCAGGCAACCTCCAGGTTGAAGCCGAGCTTCTCCCGATACCAGGTCATGATGCCGTCGAAATCGGCGACGTGGATCGAGACATGATCCACCTTCAGGCCGTCGAGGGGCGGCTGCCGCTGGCCGTCGTCCCCCGCGGCGCGCGAGAGCCCCGGTCCGCTGGCAGCCATCGCCGCTGCCAGGGTCAGGAAGGTACGGCGTTCCATGGTGGTCTCTTCCGGTCGAGGATGACGGGGTAGCGGCAGGAGCGCCGCTAGGCGTGCCGGTCCCCGAGGGGACGGGATCCCGGGCGTCCGCTGAGCCAGTGTTCGTACTGGTTCGGGAACGTGATCCGGTCGCCCACCCCCAAGGCCTCGGCGGCATGCACCGGCCAGTGCGGGTCACGCAGCATCGCGCGCGCCAGCAGCACGAGGTCGGCCTTACCGTCCGCGACGATCGCCTGGGCCTCCGAGGCCTCGGTGATGAACCCGACGGCCGTGGTCGCGACGCCGGCCTCCCGGCGGATACGTTCGGAGAACGGAACCTGGAACAGCGGTCCCCACGGCACCCGCGCCTGAGGCGCGACCGCGGCCGAGATCACGTCGACGAGGTCGACGCCCTCCCCCTTGAGCAGGCGGGCGAGTTCGACCGCCTCCTCGGGCGTCCAGCCCCCGTCGATCCAATCCGTCGCGGCCATCCGGAAGGCGAGCGGCTTCCGGTCGGGCCAGACCTGGCGCACGGCCCGCACCGTTTCCACCGTGAATCGCGCACGTTGGGCAAATCCGCCGCCGTATCCGTCGGTACGATGGTTGGCGACCGGCGAGTAGAACTGCTGGAAGATGTAGCCCCAGCCGCCGTGGAGCTCCAGGAGATCGAAACCAGCGGCGTCCGCACGCCTCGCGGCCTGGGCGAAGGCGGCCTGAACCCGGGCGATGTCGTCCTGGGTCATGGCGCGGGGGACCGCCACGCGCTCGCCTCCGAACGCCTCGGCGGAGGGCGCCAGCGTTTCCCAGGCACCTTCCTCGGCCCGCAGGCTGCGGCCTTCCCCCTGCGGGCGCCCTCCCTCCCAGGGTATCGTCGTCGAGCCTTTGCGGCCGGCATAGCCGATCTGGATGCCGGGGACCGCGCCGTGCGCCTTCAGGAAGGAGGTGACCCGCCCGAGCGGGGCGATGTGGTCATCCGACCAGAGGCCGTTGTCGGCCAGCGTGATGCGGCCCTCCGGCAGCACCGCCGTGTCCTCCATGATGATGAGCCCGGCGCCGCCAACCGCACGGGCGCCGAGATGGACGAGGTGCCAATCGTTGGCGAGCCCGTCCGTGCTCGAGTACTGGCACATCGGCGACACTCCGATGCGGTTGCGCAAGGTAACCCCGCGAAGAGTGAGCGGGTCGAACAGGTGGGTCATCGATTGTCTCCGGATGTCGGCGATGCGGCGCGTGGGCCGAGCGCGGCGGCATTGCGGCGGACGTGCTCGGCCCAGCCGATCCCCGGCCGTCCGAGCACATGCTCGACCGTGTCGAAGGTCTGGTCCGAGCCGGGGATCGCCCCCGCGCGGTTCAGGCGGAACTGATGGAGGATGCAGTCCAGGTAGGCTGGATCGCCCCCGCCCCTGATGGCGGCTGCGTGGAACGCCTCGGGCGTGACATCGACGAGCCGGATGGGATGGCCAAGCTCGCGCCTCAGCACGGCCGTGACCTCGGCCATGTCGGCTGCCTCGGTCCCGAGCCGGTACACCTGACCGGCGTAGCGGTCGGGTTCGGCAAGGGCGGCCGCCGCGACCGCCGCCACGTCCTCGCAATCGACCCAGGACCAGCGCGCCGACCCGATGGGATGCGCGAGCGCGCCGCCGTTCAACCAGCCGAAGGACGTCAGGTTCTGCATGAAGCTCTCCGGACGCAGATGCGTCCAGGCGAACCCGCGCGCCTCGGCGTATGCCTCGACGAGCTGGTGCCAGCCCCAGTGCGCGACCTCGTTGGTGGCCGCTCCGGAGGCTCCGACGTGGACGATGTGGCGCACGCCCATTGCGCGCGCCGCGTCGAGAAAGCGCTTGGACTGGCGCAGCATGTCGACGGAGTAGCCGGTCAGCAGGAGCGCGCAGTCGATGCCGGCGAGCGCGGGCTCCAGCGATTCCGCCTCGTCGAGATTGAGGCGTCGGATCTCGATGGCGAGGCCAGCCAACGCTTCCGCGCCCCCTGGGCCGCGCAGACCCGCCACGACGGCCACGTCGCCGCGCGCGGCGAGGGTTCTGACCACGGCGCCGCCGACCTTGCCGGTGGCGCCGAGAACGAGAAGGCGAGGCTTCGCGGTCACGGCGCACCTCACGCGACGTCCGGGAACGCCGTCGAGGCGCTCACCGCTTGCCAGGCCGCGACGTCCCCGCGAACGCCGTCGAGCTTCTTGCGCACCACGCCGAGGGCGTCGGGGCCGAGGACGAGGTGAAGGGGTGGGTTCGCGCTCGCCACGACCTGCAGGATCGCCTGCGCGCCGCGGACGGGGTCGTTGGGCTGCTTGCCCGTCAGGCCGCCGATGAAGCCGCGGAACCGACCGGCCGGCGTGTCCGCGTAGATGTCCATCGCCGACGTCTCCTTCAGCGACGACGCCGCGAAGTTCGTGCGGAAGATCCCGAGGGTCAGCACCGTGACCTTGATCCCGAAGGACGCGACTTCGCTGGCGAGCGCCTCGTTCATCACGTCGACGGCCGCCTTGGCCGCCGAGTAGACCGACAACCCCGGGAAGCCCGTGAAGCCGCCGATGGCGGAGGCCGCCAGGATGTGGCCCGAGCCCTGCGCGCGCATGAAGGGCAGCACGGCGCGCGTGACGGCGAGCTGACCGAAGAAGTTCGCCTCGAAGACCGCGTGTGCCTCGGCGTCCGAAGTCTCCTCCACGGCGCCGACCAATCCCCAGCCCGCGTTGTTCACGAGCACGTCGATCCGTCCGCCCAGGGCCTTGGCGGCCGCCTCGACACCTGCTGCCACGCTCCCGGGGTCCGTCACGTCGAGGAGGACGGCCATCGCCCGTCCAGGCGCGAGGCGTTCGATCTCGGCGATCTGCCCGGGCTTGCGAACGGTGCCGACGACGACATCCCCCTGCCCCAGCGCGGCCTCGGCGAGCGAGCGGCCGATGCCGGATGAGACGCCTGTGATCAGCCAGTTCCTGCGGATGCCTGCTTGTTCTCGCGACATGTCGGTCTCCTGCCTCGCACGGGCGCCGCCGCGCCGTCGGGCACAAGATCGTTGCCGCCGCTCACCTCGGCCAATCGGAATTCCGAGGTCTGTGATAAGCAGATGTGATCAGGGCGATCGGGAGGTCGAGGCGATGAACCTGCGTCGGCTGCGAGCCTTCCTGGCCCTTGCGGACGAACTCAATTTCCGCCGCGCAGCGGAGCGTGTGGCCGTCACGCAGCCGGCGCTCTCGCAGCAGATCAAGGAACTTGAGGATGAACTCGGCGCGACCCTATTCGAGCGCGACCGACGCCATGTTGGGTTGACGCGTGCTGGCGAGGCGTTGCTCGGGCCAGTGCGCGAGGCGATGGACCGTTTGGACGCCGCTTTTGCAGACGTCCGCCGGCTCGGGCTTGCGACGGACCGCACGCTTCGTCTGGGCTACGTCGAGTACATGAACCTGCCGTTTCTGGCGGGCTCGCTGCGTCTGATGCGTGAACGCTATCCCGGCATCGTCATCGAACCGCACGAACTCTACTCCGCGGCCGTCGTCTCGGCGTTAGCGGAGCGGCGCATCGATCTCGGCTTCGCCTTCGCGCCGCTTGACCATCCGGACCTCGCGCTCCGCCCGCTGGTCACGGGTTGCTGGATGCTGGTGCTTCCGGCCGACCACCGCCTTGCTGCCCTCAGTCCCGTCGCGGTCGCGGAGCTTGCCGGTGAACGGCTGATCCTGTTCGCACGCCACCTCAACCCGCCGCTTCACGACGCCTTGATGGTCAATCTCGCGTCCGCCGGTCCCGAGCCGAACGTGGTCTACCGCACCGCGCAGGGCCAACTCGGTCCCAGCCTCGTCGCCGAAGGCGTCGGGCTGTTCGTGGTCGCCTCCTACATCCTGCGAGAACTCCCGACCGGCCTTGTCGCGCGGCCGCTCGCCGGGTTCGACAATCGCCTGCCGCTCGCGGCCGTCTGGCGGGGCGATCACCGGACGCCGGCCGTACGCGCGTTCCTGGACGTGTTGGCGGAGAGCTGCGGCTCGGCGACCGGATCCGCCGGATGATCCGGATACCGCCCTGATCCCGCCGACCGCCTTCCAACCGGCTTGGTACAGGCGATCTGCGGCAAGGAGCACCTAGCCGCAGCAATGCGCACCGCGCGTCCCGGCCGACACCTCTCTAGCGTCACCGGGACGACTCCAGGCGGGTGCGATTGCCCGCGGAAACGGCGGGTGAGTAATGGACGGCAGGCCCGGAGAGAAGCGCCGCTGGATCATCGTGCTGATCGGGCAGCGCAAGGCGATCGGCATGGCCGTGCGCGGCGGGACCGCGAAGCGGCGCTACACGAAGATGCAGGAGTGGTTGGCGCTCGCTGACGGATGCGGCCGTCGCAAAGCTCCTGGCTGATGGGCTTCGCCAACGTCACCCAGTCAGGACGGCAGGTAAGCACATGAGTCACCGTTCTGCAGCAGGCACCAAGCCATGCCGCAGCATGATCTCGCGCACGACTGCCTCCTCTGGCGGGCCTGCGGCAACCAAGTCGGCCAACTCACGGAAGTACTCCGGCCCAAGCACGCCCGGCGTCAGCACGTTCAGGCACGTTGCGGTTGCGCCGCTGCGATTGTCGAAGCCGTGCACCGCTCCACGCGGGATGAAGAGCACGTCACCTGACCCGACCACGCGGACCTGGTCCTCTACCGTGAAGGTAACGGTGCCGGTCAGCCCGTAGACGGTCTCGTCCCAGTCTCTGTGGTAGTGCGCGACCGGCATCTGCCCCTCCGGTGGCACTGTCATCTCGAATATGTCGAGGCTGCCGCCGGTCTCGTGCATGCTGCGCAGGAACCGCAGTTCCAGCGGGCCGATACGGATCACCTCCGGCATCGCTGGGCTCCTCACCGTCGTGCCAGTACCTGTCACACCGGACAGGACTGATGGCCTCAGTCCTGTCGCTTCCGCGGACGCCCAGGACCCTTCTTCGGCCCGGTCCCCTTGGAGTCGGTGCTGCGCTTCTCGGCAGCGGCACGTGCTCGACGCTGACCCAAACCGATGCTCTTGGCGAGTTCGGATCGTGCAGCGGCGTAGTTGGCCGCCACCATCGGGTAGCCGTTCGGCAAGCCCCACTTCTGGCGGTACTGCTCGGGCGTCAGGCCGCGGGTCGAGAGGTGGCGCTTGAGCGACCTATACTGCCGTCCGTCTTCCAGGCTGATCAGGTAGTCGGGCGTGACGCTCTTCTTGATCGACACGGGAGGCGTCAGCTTCACGGGCTCGCTCGCGGGCGGCGCGCCGAGGCCGCCCAGCGCGTCGTGAACTAAGTTCAAGAGATTTGCGAGTTCACCGATGGGTACAGAATTCTTCGAGACGTAAGCCGAGACGATGTCGGCCGTGAGCGCCGTCAGGTTAGATGCGGCGGAGGCGTTTCCATCCATGGTGTGACTTTCGCTTGTACGCTCCCGCATCTGAAGCGTGTCGCTTACATCGTCAACGTTCGGCGTGCCGTAATCTGTGCTTGCCGCAGCACAGCGACAAAATGCCTTTGGCGGATTGAACCACACATCTGCGTGAGCGGGATGCCGTCCGTGAGAAGCCAAGGGCTGCAGTTGCACGCTTGAGCACGTCGCGCGGTCATCGTCAGGCACCGCCAGCGAAGGCGAACCATGCAGGGGTGGGCGATCTTCGAACCGGGGGAGACAATCGAGCGGGCGAGCACCTGATCGTGACACGGCGCTCGTTGCGAGGCCGCGATTGGTCACGGTATCCAGGCGCGACCACACTCAACTTCAGGCAGACCTCCGGAGAGGTGACCGATAATGGACACCACCGCGCCCGGGCCGGATGCTGCGTCCTCCTGGTCGGAGGCGGACCGCCTCGCCGCGTTGCGCGCCTACGCGATCCTCGACACGCCCCCCGAGCAAGCCTTCGACGACCTCTGCACCATTGCAGCCCACGTCTGTCGCGCACCCATCGCGGTCGTCAATCTGATCGAGAGCACGCGCCAGTTCTTCAAGGCGGAACTCGGCCTGGGCGTTCGCGAGACACCGCTCGATGTCTCGATCTGCAAGCAGGCCATCCTGCAACGCGACCTCTTCGTCGTGCCCGACACCACGCAGGATCCGCGGTTCGCCTGCAATCCGTTGTGTCCGCCGTCGGCACCCGTGAGACAGAGTGAGGCCCTTCACGAACGGAGGATGGCTGGTTCAGCGTAGCC